>NZ_JBIBBZ010000005.1:0-432359 GCF_042900925.1 Streptomyces sp. NPDC012825
GTTGATTTTTGGCACGCTGTTGAGTTCTCAAGGAACGGACGCTTCCTTCGTACTCACCCTCTCGGGCTTTCCTCCGGGCTTTTCCCTTCGGTCTTTCGTGTTTCCAGCTTAGCAGATCCGTTTTCCGTTTCTGCCCCCCGCTGGAGCGGGCTGCTGGGGCTGGAATTCGCTTTCGCGCTTTCCGTTCCCGGCGGGGTCAAACATTACCAGGCTTTCTCGGTCCCCCTGACCACGTCCCGCTGCGAGCACGCAGAGGTGTAGACCACTGGGGTTAGGATCTGGCTTGATAGGTGCTGCCGACCCGCGACTCAAGGCCGCGTTGGGGTCAGGCAGGAGTACGACAGTACATCCCACCGTCAGTAGAGGCAAACCGTCTCCGGTAGTCCCTAGCTCCGCCCAACTGGTACGTCTCGTGCGGAACCGGGACTTCCCATGACATACGCTTCGGAACAGTACGCCGTCCAGGACAGGCAGTGACGGCGCCACACAATCTCCGCCCCTGGGAGGCTTCCCATGACAGTCGTGACCTCGCCGCTCGCCGGCCGTGCCATCGGTCTCGCCGCAGTCCCCGATCCGGTCTTCTCCGGTGCGATGGTCGGTCCCGGTACCGCCATCGATCCCGTACGTGAGCCCTCCGAGGCCGTCTCCCCCGTCGACGGGGTCATCGTCTCCATGCACCCGCACGCCTTCGTCGTCGTCGACGCCGAGGGGCACGGTGTGCTGACGCACCTCGGCATCGACACCGTCCAGCTCAACGGCGAGGGCTTCGAGCTGCTCGTCAGCAAGGGCGACACCGTGACGCGCGGACAGGCCGTCGTGCGCTGGGACCCGGCCGCGGTCGAGGCCGCCGGCAAGTCCCCCATCTGTCCCGTCGTGGCTCTGGAGGCCACCGCGGACTCGCTCTCCGACGTCGCCGAGGACGGCCACGTGGCCACCGGCGACAGCCTCTTCGGCTGGAGCTGAGCCGGTCCGTCCGCCGTGACGACCGCGAGTTCGACATTCAACGCGGCGGCAGGGGCCGTCGCTCAATCGGAGACGGGTGAGATGGAGACAACGCTGCGAGGCGTCGGCGTCAGCCACGGAGTGGCGATCGGCGAGGTCCGGCACATGGGCACTGCGGTTCTGGAGCCGCCGGCCAAGTCGATTCCGGCCGAGGAGGCGGAGCGCGAACAGGGGCGCGCCCGTCAGGCCGTGGAGGCCGTGGCCGCGGATCTGATCGCCCGGGGCAATCTGGCCGGTGGCGAGGCCCAGGCGGTGCTCGAGGCCCAGGCGATGATCGCCCAGGACCCGGAGCTCATCGCCGACGTGGACCGCCGGATCGCGGTCGGCAGTACGGCCGAGCGCGGCATCTACGACGCCTTCTCGCACTACCGCGAGCTGCTCGCCGGGGCCGGCGAGTACATGGCGGGCCGGGTCGCCGACCTGGACGACGTGCGGAACCGGATCGTCGCGCGGCTGCTCGGCGTGCCGATGCCGGGCGTGCCGGACAGCGACGAGCCGTACGTGCTGATCGCGCGGGACCTGGCGCCGGCCGACACGGCGCTGCTCGACCCGACGCTGGTGCTCGGGTTCGTGACCGAGGAGGGCGGGCCGACCAGCCACAGCGCGATCCTCGCGCGGGCCCTGGGCGTGCCGGCCATCGTGGCGCTGCCGGGCGCGGGCGAGCTGGCCGAGGGCACGCTCATCGCGGTCGACGGTTCCACCGGTGAGCTCTTCGTGGACCCGAGCGAGGAGAAGAAGGCGGAGCTGACGAGGGCCGCCGCCGAGCGCAGGGCCGCGCTGGCGACCTCCACCGGTCCGGGCGCGACCTCGGACGGGCACAAGGTGCCGCTGCTGGCCAACGTCGGCGGTCCGGCGGACGTGCCGGCGGCGGTGGAGGCCGGTGCGGAGGGCGTCGGTCTGTTCCGTACGGAGTTCCTCTTCCTGGACGACAGCAAGAAGGCGCCGTCCGAGGAGAAGCAGGTCGAGGCCTACCGTCAGGTCCTGGAGGCCTTCCCCGAGGGGCGTGTGGTCGTGCGTGTCCTCGACGCGGGCGCCGACAAGCCGCTGGACTTCCTGACCCCGGCCGACGAGCCGAACCCGGCGCTCGGCGTGCGGGGCCTGCGGTCGCTGCTCGACCACCCGGAGGTGCTGCGGACGCAGCTGTCCGCCCTCGCGAAGGCGGCCGAGGGGCTGCCGGTGTACCTCGAGGTCATGGCGCCGATGGTGGCCGACCGTACGGACGCGAAGGCGTTCGCCGACGCCTGCCGTGAGGCGGGGCTGCGGGCCAAGTTCGGTGCGATGGTCGAGATCCCGTCGGCCGCGCTGCGGGCGCGCTCGATCCTCCAGGAGGTCGAGTTCCTCTCGCTGGGCACCAACGACCTGGCGCAGTACACCTTCGCGGCCGACCGGCAGGTCGGTGCGGTGTCCCGGCTCCAGGACCCGTGGCAGCCGGCGCTGCTCGATCTGGTGGCGCTGTCCGCCGAGGCGGCCAAGGCCGAGGGCAAGAGCTGTGGTGTCTGTGGCGAGGCCGCTTCGGATCCGCTGCTCGCGTGTGTGCTGACGGGTCTGGGCGTCACCTCCCTCTCCATGGGTGCGGCGTCGATTCCGTACGTGCGGGCGACACTGGCCAAGTACACGCTGGCGCAGTGCGAGCGCGCGGCGGCCGCGGCGCGGGCCGCGGACACCGCGGACGAGGCGCGGCTGGCCGCGCAGGCGGTGCTGTCCGGGGAGTGATCCCCCCGGGGTGAGCGACGACGAAGGGGCTTTCCGTCACGGAGGTGGCGGGGAGCCCCTTCGTCGTGCGCGGGGTCAGTGGTGGGTGGTCCAGTCGTCGTCGGGGCCGGGGGCGAGGGGGAAGCCGGCGCGGTACTCGACGCCGGGCTCCGGGGAGAGGGGTTCTCCCGTGCGGGCGTCGGTGCAGTAGGCGGAGAAGACCTCGGCCTCGGTGAGCGGGGTCAGGGTGCCGTCGGTGAGGCGCCAGCCGTGGAGGTGGTCGGGGGTGCCGGGGGCGGTGGTGCGCAGGACGAGGCCGCCGGGGGCGGCGAGGGCGATGCCGGCGGCGAGGACGGCGGTGAACTCGGTGGCGAATCCGGTGCCGGTGGTGTCCTCGGGCGGCGGGGTGCCGTCGGTGTGGAGGACGGCGAGGAGCTGGTCGTCGGCGGTGGGAACGCTGCAGACGAGGTGGTGGGCGCCCGGTCCGGCGGCTTCGAGGAGGCGGACGAGCAGGCGGGCGGCCCGCTCGTAGGCGGCTTTTCCGATGTCCTTGCCGCAGCTCGCGCAGTCGCCCGCCGTGGCGAGGACGGTGGTGGCGTACTCCCAGGTGGCCTGGCGGACGGCGGTGTCGACGAGTTCGGGGAGGAGGGCGGCGAGGGGTTGTCCGGTGTAGGTGACGCGGGCCCCGGTGGCGGCGAGGTGGGCGGTGAAGCGGCTGCGGCTCGCGGGCCGGTCGGGGTCGGTGGCGGTCTCGGCGCACCAGGCCGCGTACTCCTCGGGGTCGAAGAGGGCGACGGTGGTGTGGCCGCCCTGGCGGGCGAGGGTCTTGAGGAGGGCCTCGACCTGGCGCAGGTAGGTGGCGTGGTCGTCGAAGAGGAACGTGCGGTACCGGCGCATGGCCGCGAAGTCCTGCTCGTCGGCGAGGAGGCCGATCGTGCTGGGGATCTCGCGGCGCAGTGCGCGGCGGAGGTTCGTCGGGGTGGTTCCGGTCCGTGTCATGTCTCCCCCTGGTGACGGTCCGATCAGTACTCACTCACCGTAACCTTCGCCACTGACAGTGACGGTCCGGGTGAAGGGTCCCGCGGAGACGAGGCCGGTCGTTCAGAGCACCGACGGCGAGCGTGCCGGCGGCGAAGGGGCCGGTGAGGGGGAGGAACCGGCGGCGGGCGGCGTCGGTGATGGCGCCGGGGCCCCGGTCCTGGTGGATCGGGGCCCCGGGCGTTCGTGCGTCTAGGCGCGGCGGTTGGCGGCCAGGGTCTCGTAGAAGTGGAGGAGGCCGAGGTCGTCGACCGAGCCGGCGTTGACGGCCTTGGCGAGCGGGGTGCCCTGGAGGAGGCGCTTGACCGGGACCTCGATGCGCTTGCCGGTGAGGGTGTGCGGGACGCCCGGGACCTCGATGATCTCGTCGGGGACGTGACGCGGGGAGAGTTCGGAGCGGATGGTCCGCTTGATGCGGGCGATCAGCTCCTCGTCGAGGACGGCGCCCTCCACGAGGTGGACGAAGAGGGGCATCCAGTAGCCGCCGTCGGGCTCCTCCAGGCCGATGACGAGGGATTCGCGGACCTCCGGGAGGCGTTCGACGGCCTCGTAGATGTCGGCGCTGCCCATGCGGACGCCCTGCCGGTTGAGGGTGGAGTCGGAGCGGCCGTGGATCACGACCGAGCCGTGGTCGGTGATCGTGATCCAGTCGCCGTGGCGCCACGCGCCCGGGAACATCTCGAAGTAGCTGTCGCGGTAGCGGCTGCCGTCGGGGTCGTTCCAGAAGTGGATCGGCATGGACGGCATGGGGTTGGTGACGACGAGTTCGCCGACCTCTCCGACGACGGGCTTGCCGGAGGGGTCCCAGGCCTGGAGGTCGGTGCCGAGGCCGGCGGCCTGGAGCTCGCCGATGTGGACGGGGAGGGTGGGGACGGCGCCGGCGAAGCAGGAGCAGACGTCCGTGCCGCCGCTGACGGAGGCGATCCAGAGGTTCTCGCGGACCTCGTCGTGGAGCCAGCGGAAGCCGTCGGGGGGCAGCGGGGAGCCGGTGGTGGCGACGCACTTCACGGCCGAGAGGTCGAAGTCCCGGCCGGGGTGCACGTCCGCCTTGGCGCAGGCCATCACGTACGCGGCGGAGGTGCCGTACAGGGTGGCGCCGGTGCGTTCGGCGACGCGCCACTGGGCGGCGGTGTCGGGGTAGCCCGGGCTCCCGTCGTACAGGACGATCGTCGTGCCCGTGAGCAGGCCGGAGACGAGGAAGTTCCACATCATCCAGCCGGTGGAGGTGTACCAGAAGAACACGCCCTCGGGGCCGAGGTCGCAGTGCAGGCCCAGCTGCTTGACGTGCTCGACGAGGATGCCGCCCTGGGACTGGACGATCGCCTTCGGCAGGCCGGTGGTGCCGGAGGAGTACAGGACCCACAGCGGGTGGGAGAAGGGAACCTGCTCGTAGACCGGCTCGGTGTCGGCGGCGACCAGGTCGTCCCAGGCGAGGGTGCCCTCGGGGGCTGGGGTGCCGAGGAGCGGGATGTGGACGACGGCGCGGAGGGTCGGGAGCTCGGCGCACAGTTCGGCCACGGTGTCGCGGCGGTCGTGCTCCTTGCCGCCGTAGCGGTAGCCGTCGACGGTGAAGAGGACGACCGGTTCGACCTGCTGGAAGCGGTCGAGGACGCTGCGGGCGCCGAAGTCCGGGGCGCAGGAGGTCCACACGCCGCCGACGGCGGCGGTGGCGAGGAGGGTCACGACGGACTGCGGGACGTTGGGCAGGTAGCCACTGACGCGGTCGCCGGGGCGTACGCCGAGGGCGCGCAGCTCGGCGGCGAGGGAGCCGACCTGTCGGCGGAGTTCCGCCCAGGTCACCGGGGTGGGCTCATGTGTCTCGTCCACATGGAGCAGGGCCGTGTCGTGGGGACGCTCGTCGGCGGCACGCAGGGCGTGCTCGGCGTAGTTGAGGGTGGCCCCGGGGAACCAGTCCGCGCCGGGCATCGAGCGGTCGCCGAGGACGCGCTCGTACGGGGTGGAGAAGCGGATGTCGAACCATTCGACGACCGCCCGCCAGAACGTTTCGAGCTCGTCGACCGACCAGCGGTGGAGCGCCGGGTACCCGCCCTCGGCCGGGGCCCCGTGGTGTTCGGCCGCCCAGGACTGGAAACGGGTGACGGCGGCCGTGGCGATGCGTTCCTCGTCCGGCTGCCAGAGCGGCTCGGTCTGCGCTGATGTCATGGGGCGGCTCCCTGGCTGTACGCGGGGTCTGCGTGTGTCCCGCGCACGTGCTGGGGTGTGCGCGCGACGCGGCTGACAGGACGATGCCATGTGATCGTCTTTCGCACCAGGTCTGCCCGCCCATGGTCCGGTAGTTGAATATGTGCTCCCACCACGGGTGAACGGCAGTTGAACGCGGCTCGTTCCGTCTTTTCCGGGTGGCAGGGTGAGCTGCATGGACGGTCGGGATCTGCTGCGTTCGATGAAGGTGTTCGGTTCCGTGGAGGGCTTGCGGGCGGTGTGGTCGGCGTGGCGGCAGCGCCGTACGGACGCGTGGGGAACGCCCTCCAGGGGGGCGGAGCGGGCCCGGGTGCCGGGGCTCGCGGAGGCGGCGGAGTCCGCGCCGGGCGGGGGGACGATCCGGTTCGCGCGGTCCTCGCTGCGGTTGTGCGTGTCGGCGGGCGGCACGGTGTTCTGGGGGTGGGACGGGGCTGGTCCGCTGCCCTCGTACGCGCTGGCCGGCGAGGCGCCGGAGCCGGATCCCCGGGCGGCCCTGGAGCCGGACACGGACGGCGGGTGGCGGATCGTGTCGGAGCGGGTGACGGTGGCGGTCTCCCGGCACGGGGCGGTGGAGGTCCGGACGCCGGGCGGGCTGCTGCTCCGGCGGGACCTGCCGCCGCGCTGGTGGGAGCCGGTGGACGCGGCCGGGGGCGCGGATTCCTCCGGGGGCGCGGGTCCTTCCGGGTCCGGGGACGCCCCCGGGGCCGGGGACGCACCCGGGGCCGGGGACGCACCCGGGGCCGCGCGCTGGGTGCAGCGGAGCGAGGTGCCGGCCGACGCGCGGTTCTTCGGGCTCGGCGGGCGGGCGGGCGGGCCGCGGCTGCGGGACGGCTCGTACCGGCTGTGGAACACGGCGCCCCGGGGATGTTCCGGCCCGGAGGACGATCCGCCGCACCTCACCATGCCCGTGCAGTTCGTCGTCTCGGACGCCGGTACGCACCTGGTGTTCCACGACAACTCCCGGGACGGCCTGGTCACCCTGTCCGAGGGCGAGGAGGGCGCCGGGTCCGGGCACGACCGGCCGGGGACCGGCGAGGTCCGGATGGAGGGCGGCCCGCTGCGCTGCTGGGTGGTGGTCGGCACCCCCGCGCGCGTGCTGCACGGCTGGGCGGCGCTCACGGGCGCGCCCGCGCTCCCGCCGTCCTGGGCGCTCGGCCCGCAGCACGCGCGCGAGGGATCCGGCGGCGCGGCGGAGGTGCGGAGCGCCGTGGACGCGCACCGGAGGCACGGGCTCCCGCTGTCCGCCGTCCACCTGGGCGCCGGCCACCGGGACGGGCGGCGGGCGTTCACCGTGGACCGGGAGCGGTTCCCCGATCCGCCGGCCCTCGCGGAGGAACTGCGGGAGGAGGGCGTGCGGCTGGTGGCGGCCGTGGATCCGGCGGTGCGGGCGGAGGCCGGGGACCCGGTGTACGACGGCGGGCGCGCGGTGGACGGCTTCGTCCGGGACGCCCGGGGCGAGGAGCTCCACGGATCCGTCCCGCGGGGGAGGTGCGCCTATCCGGACTTCACCGATCCGGCGGTGCGGAAGTGGTGGGGCGGACTGTACGAGGAACGGCTCCGGCAGGGCTTCTCCGGAGTGGCCCACGACCTGGACGAGCCGGTCTTCCCCGTCCCGTTCGGCGACCCGACGCTGCCGCGTTCGGCCCGGCACGCACTGGAGGGCCGGGGCGGCGACCACCGGGAGGCGCACAACGTGTACGGCCTGACGATGGCCCGGGCCGGGTACGAGGGGCTGCGCCGGCTGCGGCCCGACGAGCGGCCCTTCCTCCTCTCGCGCTCCGGCTGGGCGGGGACGCAGCGGTACGGGGGCACTTGGGCGGACGGGGTGCCGGCGGGGTGGCCGGGGCTGCGGGCCTCGCTCTCCCTGGTCCTGGGGCTCGGCCTGTGCGGAGTGCCGTACTCGGGTCCGGACGTGGACGGCTCCGGAGCCGGCGGCGGTTCGTCGCCGGAGCTGTTCCTGCGCCGGTACCAGCTGGCGGCGTGGCTCCCGCTGTTCCGCACGCGCGCGGGGACCGGTCCCGGGCCGCACGAGCCGTGGGGGTTCGGGCCCGGGGTCCTGGAGCACGCGCGCGTGGCGCTGGCCGAACGGGAGCGGCTGCGGCCGTACTTCACGACCCTGGCGCGGCTCGCCCGGATGACGGGCGCGCCGTACGTCCGGCCGGTGTGGTGGGGGACGCCGGAGGACCGGGCGCTGCGGGACTGCGAGGACGCGTTCCTGCTCGGCGACTCGCTGCTCGTGGCGCCGGTCCTGACGCACGGCGCCGACCGGCGGGCGGTGCGGCTGCCGCGCGGGCGCTGGTACGACACGGCGACGGGCCGGGCGTACGAGGGGCCCGGGCAGGTGCTGCTCGACGCGCCGCTGTCGCGGGTGCCGGTCCTGGCCCGGGCGGGCGCGGTGCTCCCGGTGCGGGGCGAGGGGGGCGACCCGGTCCTGGAGGTGTGGGCGCCCGCCGCCGGGCGGACGGGCGGGGGGCTCGTCGTACGGGACACGGGGGACGGCTGGGAGCCGGCCGAGATCGAGCGGTACCAGTCGCGCCTGGTGGATGGGCGGGTGGTGGTGGAGCGGGTGACGGACGACGGGGTGACGGAGCCGGGGCTGCCGGTGCGGGTGCGGGGGGTCTGACCGGTTGCGGGCTCCCGGGGGTCACGGCGGGGGCGGGGGTCTGCCTGCTGCGGGCTCCCGGTGGTCCGGTGGTACGGAGCGGGAGGGTCTGCCTGCTGCGAACTTCTGCCAGTACGGGGCCAGGAGCTGCCTGCCGCGAACTCCCGCCGGTGCAGGGGTCAGGAAACTACCTGCCGCGTGCTCCCGCCGGCACGGGGACCGGGCCTGGGCGGCCCCTCGCCCCCTCAGCCGTACTCCCCCGCGAACCACTTCCGTACCGCCTCCGTGTGGAGCGGGAAGGCCAGGTCCCCCGGGGCCCGGAGGAGGTGGTGGCCGCTGGTCTCGTCCGTCGGGGTCGAGGCGGGCAGGGAGGAGGCCGGGCGGGGCGGGAGGAGGCCGAAGAGGAGGAGGTGGCCGGCCGGGGAGCTCATCGCGTCGGCGAGGCGGACCTCCCCGGCGGCGGCCTCGATGCCGGTCTCCTCGCGCAGTTCGCGGGCGACGGCGGCGCGCCAGTCCTCGCCGTGGTCGATGAAGCCGCCGGGGAGCGCGACCTCGCCCCGCCGGGGCTCGATGGTGCGGGTGATGACGACGAGCCCCGTGCCGTCGGCGTCCGTGACGGGCAGGAGCGCGACGGCGACGGGCAGCGGATTGCGATAGGCGGTGTGGCCGCAGCCCGCACAGGTGCGGGGCCAGCCCGCGTCGGCGGGGTGGGCCGCGCCGCAGGAGGAGCAGTGGGAGTCCTGCACGGTCGAATCGGTCACGGCCGGGTCCCTCACGGTCTGGTGCTTCACGGTCGAGTGATGCGCGGTCGGGTGCTTCACGGCCCGACCGTATGCGATCGCTCTTTCCCGGCGCTGCCGGAACTGGTAGACGGGGCCCATGACAGGACTCGCCTCTCTCCTCCGTACCCTCTCCGTCGCAGCCGTCGCCGGGCTGTCGATCCTCACCGCTTCCGCTCCCCCGGCCTCGGCCGCGCCGGAGCCCAGGGCGCCGCGGGAGTTCGTGGCCCTCGACTCGGTGGACCGGACGATCCTCCAGGAGATGCGCTACACGACGGCGCACAACTTCACGGGCGTGCCGGTGGACGGCTACCGGCAGCCGCTGTGCGTTCTGACCCGCCCGGCGGCGGAGGCGCTGCACCGGGCGCAGGTGCGGCTCCTCGCCCGGGGCTACACGCTGAAGGTGTACGACTGCTACCGGCCGCAGCGGGCCGTCGACCACTTCGTGCGGTGGGCGAAGGACCTGGAGGACCAGCGGATGAAGAAGGAGTTCTATCCGCTCGTCGACAAGTCGAGGCTGTTCGCGGACGGTTACATCGCGGAGAAGTCCGGGCACAGCCGGGGTTCGACGGTGGACCTGACGATCGTGCGGCTGCCGGCGGCGCCCACGCGCGCGTACCGGCCGGGCGAGGGGCTGGTGGAGTGCTACGCGCCGCAGGCGGAACGGTTCCCCGACAACTCCGTGGACGTGGGGACGGGTTACGACTGCTTCGACACGCTGTCGCACACCGACGACCCCCGGATCACGGGTGAGCGGCGGGCCAACCGGCAGCTGCTCAAGGGGGTGCTCGCCGAGCAGGGGTTCGTGAACCTGCCGGAGGAGTGGTGGCACTTCACGTTCAGGCCGGAGCCGTTCCCCGGCACCTTCTTCGACTTCCCGGTGGCGCGGAGGTCGGTGGCGGGGCACTGAGACCTCCGGGGAGGGCCCCGGTCGGGGGCCCTCCCCGGGACTCAGGAGGGGACGGCCGCGTGGGTGCGGTCGGCGAGGACGAGGGCGTGCTCGACGACCGCCACGAGGACGTTCTTCACGGACTCGCGGTCCCGGGCGTCGCACATGACCAGCTCGACCTCGGGATCGAGGTCGAGGGCCCCGCGCACGCTCTCGGCGGGGAACCGCTGGGCGCCCTCGAAGCAGTTGACGGCCACCGTGAACGGGATGCCGCGCCGCTCGAAGTAGTCGATGGCCGCGAAGCTGTCCTCCAGGCGGCGGGTGTCCGCGAGGACGATCGCGCCCAGGGCCCCTTGGGCCAGTTCGTCCCAGAGGAACCAGAAGCGGTCCTGGCCGGGCGTGCCGAACAGGTACAGGACGAGGTCCTCGCGCAGCGTGATCCGGCCGAAGTCCATGGCGACCGTGGTGGTCGTCTTGGTCTCGACGCCTTGCAGGTCGTCGACGGGTCGCCCCGCCTCGCTGAGCATCTCCTCGGTCCGCAGGGGCCTGATCTCGCTGACCGCGCCCACCAGGGTCGTCTTGCCGACCCCGAACCCTCCGGCGACGAGGATCTTCAGGGTCACCGGTTCGACGAAGGGCTTGGTGCGGTTAGAGCGCCCGAAGGCCATTGATCACCTCGCGGAGGATGTTCACGTCCGGCAGCTCGGCCGGCGGAACGGGGCGGGTCACGTGGACGAGTTCGTCCTCGACGAGGTCGCCGACGAGGACCCGGACCACCCCGACGGGGAGGTCGAGTCCGGCGGCGAGCTCGGCGATCGACTGGGGCTGCTCGGAGCAGCGTTCGACGATCTCCACGTGTTCCGGGGAGAGCGTCTGGTCCCGGCCGGGGTCTTCGGCGGCGGGTTCGGGGACGACCAGCGCGATCAGGTCGAGCCGGTGGCGGGTGGCGGCGCTCGTCCGGCCACGGGTCATCGCGTACGGGCGGACCACCGGTCCGGCCTCGTCGTCGAACCAGTGGTGGGGGCGCGGGGTCCGCTCCTCCGCCGTCCGGTTCCGCTCGGCTTCGTCACTCATGCCGTCCCACTCACCCTCCCGAGGGCAGTCCGGTCCGGGGGGCCGTCGCGAGGTGGGCCCCGACCCGCTTCACCATCAGCGTCATCTCGTAGGCGACCTGGCCGACGTCGGAGTCGGCGTCCGCGAGCACCGCCAGGCAGCTGCCGTCACCGGCGGCCGTGACGAAGAGGAAGGCGTCCTCAAGCTCGACGACCGTCTGGCGCACCTTGCCCGCCTCGAAGTGGCGGCCGACGCCCTTGGCGAGGCTGTGGAAGCCCGAGGCGACGGCGGCCAGGTGCTCGCCGTCCTCCCGGGTCAGGTCCCGGGAGGCGCCCGTGGGGAGTCCGTCGCTGGAGAGCACTAGGGCCTTCCGGACGGATCCGACCCGCTGGACGAGTTCGTCGAGGAGCCAGTTCAGTTCGCCGTTTCCGGAGGTCGTGCTGGGTGCTGCGGCGTTCGGTGCGGTCATCGACCGTCCCCCTCGGGTGTCGTTCCTGGTGCTGTCGGGTCGTCAGGGCCGGCGGTGTGCCGTCGTCCGCGCTGCCAGCCGCGCTGCATGGCGGCCATCCGGGCGCGCACCTCCTCGGCGTCGCGCTCGAAGGAGTCCGGTCCGGCGGGCGCGGCGGTCTCCTTGCCGGTGCCGGTCTCGCGGTCGGCCTCGCGCAGCTGGGGCGCGAGGCTGGCCTGGCGGACGCGGCGGGGCAGGCCGTCGAAGAGCGCGGGGGCCGGGGCCTCCGGCGGGGCGGGGGCGGTGGCGGGCGGTACGGGGTTCCGGGGGCGTACCGGACCCTGCGGACGCGCGGGGCCTTCCGGACGCGCGGGGCCCTGGGACTTCGCGGGGCCTTCCGGGCGTGCGGGATCGTTCAGGCGGACGGGATCGTTCGGGCGGACGGGGCCCGCGGGGCCCGCGGGGTCCTGCCGGCGGACGGGGACGAGGGTGGGGCCCTGGCGGTCGTCGTGGCCGGGTCCGGGGCCGGAGCCGTTGCCCGGGCGGCCCGGGGCGGGGTGGGACCGGCCGGGGAGCGGGTGGGCGCGGTCGGGGCCGTCGAGGCGCCGGCCGTGGTCCACGACGAGCGTCGGGGTGTGGCGGCGCGGCAGCGGTACGGGGCGGCGGGCGGGCCCGTCCCCCTCGTCGCGGCCGGCCGTGGTCCGGTCCGGGGCCTGCTCGTGCTGTTCGCCCGCGGGGGCGAGGCCGGTGCGGCGCCGGTCCCGGGGCTTGAAGAGGCCGCCGCGCTCGCTCTCGGTGTCGAGGAGGTCCGCGGACCGGTCGAGGAGCACGTCGAAGTCGTCGTCGAGCGGGGCCTCCAGCTCGACGGGGCCGTCGAGGGGCGCGGCGGTGACGTCGGGGACCCGGGCGAGCGCCGGGCGGCGGACGGGCAGCGCGGCGGAGCCGTCGTCGGCGCGGTCGGAGACCTTGCGGTCCAGGCGGAAGCCGGCGCCCTCCGTCTCGGGCGCGTCGGTGAGCAGGGCGGCCGGGATGAAGACGACCGCGGTGGTCCCTCCGTACGGGGAGGTCTGGAGGGAGACCCGGACGTTCTGGCGCTGGGCGAGCCGGCTGACCACGAAGAGGCCGAGGCGGTCGGTGTCCGAGAGCTCGAACTCGGGGGTCTCGGCGAGCCGGAGGTTGGCGTCGAGCAGGGCGTCGGGGTTCATGCCGAGGCCGCGGTCGTGAATCTCCAGGGTGAAGCCGTTGGCGACCCGCTCGCCGAGCACCTGGACGGCGGTGTGCGGGGGCGAGAACACCGTGGCGTTCTCGAGGAGTTCGGCGATGAGGTGGGTGAGGTCCGCGACGGCGGGGCCGCCCACGCCGAGGCGGGGCAGTCGGCGCACCTCGATCCGCTCGTAGTCCTCGACCTCGGCGACGGCGGCGCGGACGACGTCCATGAGCTGGACGGGCTTGCGCCACTGGCGGGAGGGGGCGGCGCCGGACAGGATGACGAGGCCCTCGGCGTGCCGGCGCATGCGGGTGGTGAGGTGGTCGAGCCGGAAGAGGTCGGCCAGTTCGTCGGTGTCCTCCGTGCGCCGCTCCATGGTGTCGAGGAGGGTGAGCTGGCGGTGGAGCAGGACCTGGTTGCGCCGGGCGAGGTTGACGAAGACCTCGGAGACGCCGCGGCGCAGCTCCGCCTGCTTGACGGCGGCCTCGACGGCGGCGCGCTGGAGGGTGTTGAGGGCCTGGCCGACCTGGCCGACCTCGTCCTCCCCGTAGCGCAGGTGGGGCACTTCGGTGGTGACGTCGACCTGTTCGCCGGCGGCGAGCCTGCGCATGACGCTGGGCAGGCGGACGCCGGAGACCTCCTGCGCCTCCTTCTGGAGGCGGCGCAGGTCGCGGACGAGGACGCGGCCGATGCGGACGGAGATGACGATCGAGGCGAGCAGGGCGAGGAAGCCGAGGACGCCGGCGACGCCGACCTTGAGGAGGACGCTGTACGCGGCGGGCCGGACGCGTTCCTGGTAGCGGTCGCCCGCGGCGGTGTTCTCGCGGGCGAGGACGTCGAGGACGGGGCCGGCCTGGTCCTGCCAGCGGGCGGCGGTGACGGCGCGCGGGCTGTCGGTGGGGCCCTGTTCGACGACGGCGTTCTCGGCGGTGCGCAGCGCCAGGGTCTCGGGGCCGCGCCAGAACTTCTCGAAGCGGTCGCGTTCGGCGACCGGCAGGAGTTCGAGGTTGACCTCGTAGAACTGCTTCCGGTTGGCGATCAGGTCGGATATCGCGCGGATCTCCTGGGCGGTGACGCGGTCCGCGACGAGCGCGGAAAGGATGAGGGCGTCTTCGCGGGAGAGCAGTTCGCGGGCGCGGGTCACGCCGACGAGGGCGCGGCCCTGCTTGTCCATCTCCACGTTCTCCAGGGCGTGGAGGGTGACGAGGAAGCTGTAGCAGGGGTCGACGAGCCGGTTGTAGAAGTCGAGGGCCTGCATGCGGCCGATGCTGCGGTTCTCCACGGAGCGGCGGAGCGATTCGAGGCCGTCGAGCGCTTCGAGCAGGCTGTCGATCCGCTGGGCGGTGACGGGCCGCATCTCCTCGCGGACGCCGGGTTCGGCGGCGTTGGCGCGGATGCGGGCGATCTGCCGGTCGGTGGCCCTGCGGGTCTCCTGGAGCGAGCCGAGGGCGTCGGAGCCCCGGGGATCGGCGAGGTAGACGAGCGACTGGCGGCGTTCGAGCTGGATGACCCGGGCGGTGTCCTCCAGGGGGTAGCCGACCTTGTCGACGATGTAGCCGACGTCGAGGAGCTGGTCGGCCTCGCGGCCGGTGAGGACCGTGGCGAACCCCCACAGGCCGGTGAGGGAGACGAGCGGTACGAGCAGCAACGCCACGATCTTCCTGCGGATGGACTTCCCGCGAAAGCGCATGGCCTCCCCCAGCTCGGCCCCCGTTCGTCGCGAGGGTCCTTCACTTCGTGACGTCGGGCGTCAACACGCGGCGTCAACCTTGAGTTTCAACAAACGGCGGCGCGAGCCTACTACTGCATCGTGGCCTTCCCGAAGGTGTGTCCGGGCTATTTTCAGCCTGTCGAGTGAGCGTTGATCATCAGATGTCCCGTTATTCCGGGAGTTGAGGTCGGTCACTGTGGCGCAGGACACCTGACGACGTGCCACTCCGCCGGCCTGCGGAGATGGCTGGAACTGTGCGTTCCGCTCGTAAAAGGTCTCGCGTTCGTCTCCGGAGGGGCGAAACCTTTTCCCTCTGACGTGCGTCAATACGTACGGGGAGTGTTCTGTCCGCGTAAAGGCGCTCACAACGGGCAGCCGTTCCCCGAAGTCGTTCAGTGGTGGGGAGTGACAGGACAATGGAACACGAGGCGCGGTCGGCGCGGCAGTTGTGGGTGGAGGACGAGCGGGGCCGACGGCGGATGCCCGATCCGGTGCGCGACGCCGCGGTGCGGGCCGTACTGCTCACATCGGTGACCCTCATCCAGGCGGTGGTGGCGTTCTTCTGCAGCCTCGCGGGTTCGTGGCTGGCCTTCCCGATCACCATCACCGCGGTGGTCTCGACGGTCGTGGCCACCTGGAGCGTCCTCGACGTCTGGGTCACCCGTCAGGTGTGGCGCCAGCGCAACGGAGTGGTGTCGGAGCCGAGCAGCACGGCGCGTCCGTCGCTGCGGACGCGGCGCGACGAGGGCCGGATGGAGACGGCGCCGCTGTCCGAGGCGGCCTGAGGAACACCGAGAACGGCCCGGTCCCCCGAGGGGACCGGGCCGTTCTCCGTCTCGCGGACGGTCCCGCGCGCGGCTACGCGGCGTCCGTCGGGGCCGGGTCGTCGGACTGGTGACGGCGGAACATCCGCGTCGCCGTGATCTCGCCGTGGACCGCCTCCCCCTCCGGCTCGGTCCGCGGAAGCCCCGGGCGCAGGTGCTCCTCCACGCTGATGTACTTCAGTCCCGCCCGCAGGTCGGCGTCGTTGCGGAGCCGGATCACCAGCGGGAACTCGGCGAGCGCCGTCGTGTCGAACAGGCCCGTCGTGTACAGGAGCTGGACGCCGAGCGCGTCCGACACGGCCCGCTGGAGCTCCAGGAGGTACGTGGCGTTGGCGCGGCCGATCGGGTTGTCCAGGAACAGCGTGCCCGCGTGGCGGTGCTTGTCGCGGCCCCGGTCGTTGGAGCGGAGCGCCGCCATCGTGCAGTACAGGGCGATGGCGGCGGTGAGGAGCTGGCCGCCGGAGAAGACGTCGCCCATCTGCCCGACGGGGACCCGCTCGGCGCGCAGCACCGCGTCCGGCTTGAGGATCTCGACGGAGACGCCCCTGGGTTCGAGGGCCGCCTGCACGCCCCGGAGCAGCAGGGACATGCCGTCGCGGCGCAGGTCGGAGTTCTTCTTCACGGCGGCGCGGGTGGCCTCGTCCACGACCTCGCCGAGCCGCTCCGCGAGGGTGGCCTGGTCGGGCTCGTCGAAGCGGATGCGCAGGAACTCCTGGCCCGACCACTCGCCGAGGCCCTCGGGGAGCCGGGAGAGCCGCTGGGCCGAGCGGAGGGTGGCGAGGGAGGACTCGACGAGGCCGCGGAGGCGGTCCACGATCGAGTCGCGGTTGCGCTCCAGCTGGGCCAGTTCGTCGGTGAGGACCCGCAGCCGGGGCGCGAAGGCCTCGGCCCACTTGGCGGCGTGCTCGGGGAGCGCGGACGCCGGGAGTTCGCGGATCTGCTGACGGGCCGGGGTGCGGACCTGCTCGTAGCGGGTGGAGTTGGCGTGCCGGACGAGGACGTCGCTCGCCTCCCGCACGGCGGCGTCGGCGGCGGACAGCTCGCCGGTCCTGCCGCGCAGCGCCCGGCGCGCCTCGGCCGCCGCCGTACGGGCCTCCTCCAGGGTGCCGGGATACGGCTCGGTCTCCTCCCGCTCCTCGTCCGCGTGGTCGCGGAGCTGGTCCCGGAGCAGGGCCGCCGTCTCGTCGAAGCCGCCGGCCGCGTCCTCGGCGGCGCGGTGGTCCCGGAGCAGTCCCGCGTGGGCGGCGCGGGCCGACTCCAGGGCGGCGCTGCGGGCGGCGAGTTCGGCGGTGGCGGTGCGCAGGAGGGCCTGGGCGCGCTCGGCGTCGGCGGGGACGAGCTCCTCGGACAGCTCGGTGTGCGCACCGCCGTCCTCGGGGGCGAGGCGCTCGGCCTCGCCGCGGAGCCGGCCGAGCTTCTCGCTCGCCTCCGACGCGCGGGTCTCCAGCATCTGGACCAGGGACTCGGCGCGGGCGGCGGCGGCCTGCCGGGACGGGCCGTCGGCGCCGTCGGTGGACTCCAGGAGCTGTTCGGCGCGGGTGCGGACCTTGTTGGTGAGGCGGTTCAGCTCGGCGAGGGCGGCGGACTCGTCGCTCTCGGCGCGGGCCTGCTCGGCGCGCAGGTCGGCGCCGACGCCGACCTTCTCGTACAGCTGGGAGGCGGCGCGGTAGGCCTCGCGGAGGGTGGGCAGGGCGGTGCGGGGCGCGGCCGGGTCCGCCTCGGGGAGGGGGTCGGGGGCGCCCGCGATCTCGGCGCGCTCGGCCCGCAGGGCGCGGGCGGTGCGGTGGGCGTCGTCGGCGGCGCGCTGGGCGGCCCGGCGGTCCTCGTCGGCGGCCCGGGCGCGCTCCAGACAGGTCTGGGCACGGGCCTCGGACTCGGCGGCGTCGTCGGCGAGTTCGCGGAGCCTGGCCTGCCAGGCGGACCGCTCGCGCAGCCGGAACGCCAGGCCCGCGAGGGCGTCGGCGACCCGGCGGGCGCGCTGGGCGGCCTCCTGGCGCTCGTCGCGGACGCGGGTCGCCTCGGCGGCGGTCTCGTCGGCCTCCGCGCGGACGGTACGGGCCTCTTCGAGGGTCGCGGCGGCCGCCTCGGCGCTCTCGCGGGCGGCCGTGGCGGCGGCGGCGAGTTCGGCGAGCATGCCGGGCGGGCAGTCGGCGCGCCAGGCGCCGATCCGGGCGGCGAGGGAGCGGTCGCCGGCGAGGCGGGCGGCGAGGGCGCGGATCTCCTCGTCGCGGGCGGCGGCACGCGCGCGCAGGGCGTGCCGCTCCTCGTCGGCCGCGTGCTCGTCGTGCATGGCCGGGTTCGGCGGTACGAGGAAGACGCCGGAGTCCTCGCCGTCCGCCCGCGCCGGTACGGGGGCGAGCAGGGCGGCGGCGGTGCCGACGGCGACGGCGGAGCGGGGCAGCAGGGCGGCGGCGGCCAGGACCTCGCGGGCGCGTCCGTACGAGACGGGGTCGGTGATCACGACGCCGTCGACGAGTTCGGGGCGGGCGGCGAGCACGCGCGCGTGGTCGGCGGGGGCCACGGCCTGGGCGAGGTAGCGCCAGCCGGGGAGGGCGGGGATGCCGTGCTCGCCGAGGTGTTCGACGGTGGCGAGGACGTCGGGTCCCGGCGGCAGCAGGCCGCCGTCGCCGAGGGCGCCGAGGATGCGGGAGTCGTCGGCGGCGGCGGTGCGCAGTTCGAAGAGCTGCCGCTCGGCGGAGGCGACGGCCCCGTCGAGCAGGGAGCGCAGTTCGTCGGCGGACCGGTCGAGGTCGGTGACGGTGAGCGGTCCGCCGTGGGGCGTGCCGTCGTACCCGGCGGTGTGTCCGCCCGAGGGCAGGCCCAGGAGTTCGGCGAGGCGCTCCTCGGAGGCGAGGGCCTCGGCGGCGCGGCGCTCCGCGTCGTGGGCGTTCCCGGCGGCGGCGGCCGCGTCGGCGGCGCGGGCGGCGGCGAGTTCGGCGCGGGTCTCGGCGGCGGCGGCCTCACGCGCGCGCTCGATGGCGGCGGCGGCGGTCTCGCGGGCCGTGTCCCAGGCGGCGACCGCGGTCTTCTCGGCGTCGCTGGCGGCGAGCGCGGCGCGGGCCGGGTCGGCGTCGGGAGCGGTGTCGTCGAGCCAGCCGGCCCGTACGGCCTCGGCCGTCTCCTGCTCGACCTCGGCGAGCCGCTGGCGCAGGTGGCCGGCCTCGCTGCGGGCGCGCTGGGCCTCGGTCGCGGCGGCGGTGGCGTCGCGGTGGGCGGTCTCGCCCGCCTCCTGGAGGGCGGTGGAGCGCTCCTCCTCCTCGGCCGCGTGCCGCTCGCCGTCCTCGGCGGCGGCGGCGAGGGCCCGTACGAGGTCGGCGGCGGCCCCGGCGCGGGCGGCGAGGGCGGGGGCGGCGTCGCGCTCGGCCTCGCGGATGGCGGCGGCCACGCGCGCGGAGCGGTCGCCGGCGGCGCGGTGGCGGAGCACGGCCTCGGCGGCCTGCCAGGCGGAGTGCAGGGTGCGGGCGTCGGTGAGTTCGCGGCGCTGGGAGGCGGCGCCCTTCTCGGCTGCGGCCAGGGCCAGGGAGGCGTGGCGGTAGGCGAGTTCGGCGGCGATGAGGGCGCTGCGGCCGCGGGCGTCCTCGGTCTCGGCGACGGCGTGGGCGGCGGAGGTGACCTGCTGGGCGAGTTCGGCGCCCCGGCCGCGCTCCTCGGCGGCGCGGGCGGAGAGCCGGCGGGCGAGGGTGCGGGTGCGGCGCTCGGCGGCGGTGTGGACCTCGCGCGCGTGGGCCCGGGTTCCGGCGGCCTCGACGATCCGGTTCAGGAGGTCCACGGAGCCGGCCGTGAAGTCGCGTTCGGCGGTCAGTTCGGCGCGGCGGCCGAGCTTGTCGCCGAAGCCGCCGACGAGGTCGGCGAGGCCGTCGGTGTCCCGGGTGTCGGTGACGGCGCGCAGCAGCAGGTCGGTGAAGTCGGAGTCCTTCTTGACCGCGAAGAGGCCGGCGGCCTCGCCCTCGTCGGCGTTCATCTCGCGCTGGTAGCGGAAGAGTTCGGGGTCGAGGCCGAGCTCGCCCAGGTGCTCGTTCCAGCGGTCGTGGATCTCCTCCCAGACGACCTCCAGGTGCGGGTAGTTCTTGCCGGACTCGGTCAGCGCGTCGCGGAAGCCCTTCATGGTGCGGCGGCGGCCGCGCGCGCCGGAGGCGCCCTCGACGGGCGGGCGGACCGAAGTGGCCTCGGCGACGGGCAGGCTGTCCAGGCTGAGGCCGGGGCCGGGGCGGAAGGAGTACCAGGCCTCGGCGAACTTGCGCGGGTCGTTGGAGACCTGGCGGCCGCGCCACTCGCTGGCCTTGCCGACGACGACGAGTTCGCCGGTGAGGGTGTGCTGCCACTCCAGGGCGACGTGGCCGCAGTCGTCGGCGAGGAGGAACTTGCGCAGCACGCCGGAGCTGGCGCCGCCGAGGGTGTTGCGGTGACCGGGGAGCATGACCGAGAAGATCAGCTTGAGGAGGACGGACTTGCCGCCGCCGTTCTCCAGGAAGAGCACGCCCGCGGGGGCCGGGCGGCGCGGCGGCCCGACCGGCTCGTCCTCGAAGAACTCCGCCTGGGTGGGGGCGGGGTGGGGCACCGGGGCGCCGACTCCGCGCAGGTCCAGGACCGTGTCGGCGTAGCGTGCGCCGGCGGGGCCGATGGAGTAGAGGCGGACCCGGGACAGCTCGTACATGGCGGGGACTCTCGTGCTGGGAAGGTCGGTGGGGCGGCGGGACCGCGCGGGACGTGAGCGGGTTACGAGTGGAACGGGAGGCCCGCGTCGGCCACGAGCTCCAGGTCGTCGTCCTCGGACGGCGGCAGGAGGGTCGCGGAGCCGTCGCCGACAGGGACGACGCCGAGGTCGAGGAGTTCGGCCATGGCGGCGGAGCCGGCCATGTCGCGGACCTGGAGCTGGTAGCGGGCGGTGGTGCGGTAGGAGCCGCCGCCCTCGTCGCCGGTGCGCTGGAGGAAGCCGGAGTCGGTGAGGAAGGCGGCGGCCTTGCCGACGATGCCGGTGGTGGAGCCGGCGAGCCTGCGGGCGTCCTTGGTGGCGCCGGTGGCGCTGCGGCGGGCGTAGGTCCGCCAGGCGGCCTCCAGGCCGGGGGCGCCGGAGGCCGGGTCGGTGTTCTCGCCCTCCTCCTCGGCGCGCTGTTCGAGGCGCAGGCAGGCCTGGCGCACGAAGGCGTCGACGCCGTTGACGGTGAACCGGCCGATGTACGAGTCGTCGGCGAGGTCCTCGGGGCGGGGGAAGGCCATGGCGGCGACGGCGAGGTGGGCCAGGCCGTGCAGGAACCGGTCGGCGGAGTCCGTGGCGGCTCGGCGGGCGTAGTCGCCCATGCGGACGGCGAAGACGGAGTCCTCGCCGGCGGTGACGGCCATCCCCGCGCGCGGGGAGACCTCCAGGACGACGAGGCCGAGGCCGGTGGCGACGGCGTCGGCGAGGCGCGCGAAGGCGGGGTCCTCGCGGTAGCGGCGCAGGAGTTCGGCGTACTCGGCGTCGCGGGCCGGGAGCAGCTTGGGCTGGAGCCCGAAGGAGACGAGCCGGGCCGCGTCGGCGGCGTCGGCGGGGGTGACCGCGGAGCCGCCGGACGCGGCGGGGGCGGCCGGGGTCTGCGGGGGCTCCGGCCTGCTCCACGCGTCGGCGTGCGGGGGCTCCTGCTCGCTCCACGCGTCGGCGTGCTCGGCGTGGGTCTCGCTCACGGCTGGGGCTCCTCGGGACGGTTCTCGGTCGGTACGGCGCGGTCGGCGGGCCGGGGTACGGGCAGCGGGACGGGGGTGACGGCGGCCGGGGCGGCGGCTCTCCCGGCGGGCGCGGGCGGCCCGTCCGCGAGCCGCACGGCCCGTACGGAGGGGACCTCGCCCCGCCGCCGCGCGGCCCCGGTGCGGGACGGCCCGGACAGGGGGACGGTGCCGAGACGGGGGTGGGTGCGGGGGGCCGGGGCGGCTTCGGCGTCCGGTTCGGCGCCCGCCTCGGGCTCCGGCCCGGTTTCGGGGTCCGGCACGACGCCCGCCCCGGACTCCGTACCGGCTCCGGAGTCCGGCACGACGCCCGCCCCGGACTCCGTACCGGCTCCGGATGCCGGCTCACGCACTGCTTTCCGTACCGGCTCCCGCGCGTCGGCTTCCCGCCGTGGCGCCGGAAGGACCCCGGCTTCGGGCGCGGCGGTGGTTCCGGGCGCGGCGGTAACTGCCGGATCCGGCAGGTCGGTCGGGCCCTGCGAATCGTGCGAGCCCTGCAAGTCGGTCGGCCCCGGCCGGTCGTTCGGGTCCTGCGGGCCGGTCGGGACGGGGCCGGCCCCCTCCTCCGTACAGGAGGGCGGGGTGGCGGGGGGTACGAGGGTCACGTCGCCTCCTTGCGGTCGGCGGCCATGCCCGCCGCGTCGAGGAGTGCCGTACCGACGACGAGGTCGGCGCCGCCGAACTCGGGGTCGTCGAGCGGGGTGCCGTCGTCGACGGCGAAGAGCAGCCGCTCCTCGCCCTGGCGGTAGGCGGTGCCGACCGGGGGGCTCGCCGCGTGGACGGCGAGGAGGGCGACGAGGTACGGCAGGTCGGGGTCGATCGCGCGGGCCTCGGCGAGCAGGCCGGAGAGGCGGCGCGGGGCGTCGTGCTCCAGGTCGAGCAGGCGCATGGCGTGTCCGAGCTGCTCCTCGCTGAAGCGGGAGTCGTCGGGGGTGGCGATCAGGTCCGGTTCGGGCATCTCCGCGCCCAGGTGCTCGCGCTCGACGGGCGGGGTGAGCAGCAGGTCGACGAGGTCGCCCAGGCGGACGGAGGCGGGGGTGCGCAGGCCGGTGCCGTGGGCGAAGAAGGCGTCGGTGGCGCGGGTGGCCTGCTCGACGGGGAGCGTGAGGAGCGGGGCGACCAGCTGCCCGTACAGGTCGAGTCCGGTGTACGCGGTGGGGACGGCGAAGGCCTGGCGGTCCTGCTCGGCGCGGAAGAGCGGCCCGGCCTCCAGGAGGCGGGACTGGAGCTGGGTGTGGCGCCGGATGCAGTCCTTGACGATGTCGACGAGTTCGGCGGCGCGCCGCTTGTGCTCGGCGGTCTTCGCGTCGGTGGCGGCCTCGGCCTCGTCGCGCGCCTTGCGGATGTTGGTGAGGATCGCGTTCTCGTGGCGGTAGCGGTCGGCCACGTGGTCGAGCGCCTCGGCGATCATGTCGGGGACGGCCTGGAGCCAGTCGACGGCGCGGACGTTGCGCCGGGTGGCCTCCAGGGTCCTGCGGAGGGTCTCGGCGTACTGCACGGTCCGGTAGCGGGCCTGCTCGGCGGCGAGTTGGGCGTCGGCGAGGCGGCCCCGGTTGATGAGGACCTCCAGCTTCACCTCGGCGGCGATCTGGGCGCTGGTGACGTCCGTGTCGAGGGCTCCGACGAGGACGTTGACCGCTTCGTCGGTGGTGCGGAGGTAGATCCCGCCCCCGTGTCCCGGGACCTCCTCGACGAGTTTGAAGTCGTAGTCCCTGCGGACGTAGACGCCGTCGGTGCCGAAGGTGCCGTAGACGGCGCGGAAGCCGCGGTCGACGCTGCCGACGTTGATCAGGTTCTCCAGGACCCAGCGGGCCACGCGCTCGTGCTCGGCGGCGGGGCGCTCGGGGGCCTGGGCGGCGACGCGGGGCAGCAGGCGGGCGACCATCTGCTCGTGGTCGGCGCCGGTGTCGAAGTCCATGTTCAGGGTGATCAGGTCGATCGCGGCGAGGGCCACCTCGGCCATCGCGTAGACCGTGTACTCGCCGGCCAGGTTCGCCTTGCGGGCGTCCAGGTCGTGCAGCGGGGCGGTGCACGCGAGCGCGCGGAGCCGCCGCGCGAGCCCTTCGTCGGCGGCCGGGCCCTGCGCGGGCCGCGGCCCCGCGCTGAGCTGGGGCGGAGCGAGGTCCGTCGAGGCAGGCGAAGTCACGGTGCACAGATTAGGTCCTCGTACTGACAACGGTCGAAACAGTGCGGATGCGACGGGGTCCGGAGGTTCAGCCGCAGGCGTCGGCGGCCCGGGCGCAGGCGTCCGCGACCCGGGCGAGGGAGTCGTCGAGGTAGCGGGCGAGGAGGCGTTCCGCCGTGCCGTGTTCGCCGGCGCGCAGGGCGTCCAGGATCTCCCGGTTCCGCGCGAGGAACGGCTCGTGGAGGGCGCGCGGCTCGCCGACGAGGTGGAAGGCGAGGCGGAGTTCGGCGAGGACGCCGCGCATCAGCTCGTCGGTACGGGCGCTGCCCGCGAGGGCGACGAGTTCGCGGTGGAAGTGGATGTTGGCCGTGGAGACGCCGTCCCAGTCGCCGCCGCGGGCGGCGCTCTCGCCGTCCGCGACGGCGGCGGCGAGTCCGTCGAGGGCGAACGGCGCCCGTCCCAGGCCCCGGACGACGGCGCACTCGACGAGCCTGCGGACGCGGTGGATGTCGGCCACGTCGTCGGCGGTGAGGACGCGGACGAAGACGCCCCGGTTCAGTTCGTGGACCAGGAGGCGCTCGCGGGTGAGGAGGCGGAAGGCCTCCCGCAGGGTGTTGCGGGAGACGCCGAGCGCGCCGCCGATCCCGTCCTCGGAGAGCCGGGTGCCGGGCGCGAAGCGGCCCTCGGCGATACGGGTGCGCAGGATGTCCGCGACCCGCTCCGCGGTGCTCGTGCGCCCGAGCAGCGCGCGGTCGTCCGCCAGGTCCCCCGGGTCCCCGGCTCCGCTCCCCGCCCGTCCCGTCACGGCGCTTCCTCCCTCTCGGTCGCCGGTGCTCCGGCGGCGTCCGCCGCCGGTCCGGCCGCACGGAAGTCAACCGCACGGCGACGAACGGGACAACACGCCTCCCGTCGGGGCCGCCGCCCACCGCTTCCCACCGGATTCTTGTCGGATCGTTCAACGATCCTCTACGTTGAGAGCACCCTACGGTCCCGCCGTGCCCGCACGGGCACGCCCTCACCCCGCGAGGCGCAGATGAGCACGAACCGGGTGTCGATCGACCTCAACGCCGATCTCGGCGAGGGCTTCGGCCGCTGGACGCTGACCGACGACGAGGAACTCCTGTCCGTGGTCACCAGCGCCAACGTGGCCTGCGGCTTCCACGCCGGGGACGCGGCCACCATGCGGCGCGTGTGCGACCTCGCGGCCGCGCGCGGGGTGCGGATCGGGGCGCAGGTCTCCTACCGCGACCTGGCCGGTTTCGGACGGCGGGCGATGGACGTCCCGGCGGCGGAGCTGGCCGCCGAGGTGGCGTACCAGATCGGCGCCCTGGAGGTCTTCGCCCGGGCGGCGGGCTCCCGGGTCGCGTACGTGAAGCCGCACGGCGCCCTCTACAACCGGGTGGTCCGGGACGGCGAGCAGGCGGCGGCGGTCGTCGAGGGCGTGCTGCTGGCGGACCGGACGCTGCCGGTCCTGGGGCTGCCCGGGTCCCGGCTGCACGGGGCCGCCGCGGCGGCCGGGCTCCCGGTCGTCGCCGAGGCCTTCGGCGACCGGGCCTACCTGGCCGACGGCTCCCTGGTGCCGCGCGGGCGGGCGGGGGCGGTCGTCACCGACCCCGCCGAGGTCGTGGAGCGGTCGGTGGCCCTGGCCCGGCTCGGGACGGTCACCGCGCACGACGGGGCCTCCGTGGCCGTCCGGGCCCGGTCGCTCTGTCTGCACGGGGACACCCCGGGCGCGGTGGAGCTCGCCCGGCGGGTCCGGGAGGGCCTGGAGTCCTCCGGTGTGCGGGTGGAGGCCTTCGCATGAGCGGGAACGGGGCCTCTTCCCCGGACGTACGCGTGCGCGTGCTGCGCGTGGGTGAGGGGGCGCTGCTCGTGGAGCTGGACGGCGGCGCCGAGGCGGAGGCGTTCCACGCCGAGGTGCTGCGGCGGCGGGCCGCCGGCGCCCTGCCCGCCGTACGGGAGGTCGTGCCGGCGGCGCGGACCGTGCTGCTCGACGGGGTGGCGGACCCGGAGCGGCTCGCGGCCGAGCTGCCGGGGTGGGAGGTGGCGCCGCTCTCCGCGCGCGTGGAGCGGGTGGTGGAGGTGCCGGTCCGCTACGACGGGCCCGACCTGGCGGAGGTCGCAGCGCACTGGGGCGTGTCCGCCGAGGAGGCGGTGCGGATCCACACGGCGGCCGACTTCCGGGTCGCCTTCTGCGGGTTCGCGCCGGGCTTCGGCTATCTGACGGGGCTCGGCGAGCGGTACGAGGTCCCCCGGCGGGCCACTCCGCGCACCGCCGTCCCGGCCGGCTCGGTCGCCCTGGCCGGGCCGTACACGGGCGTGTACCCGCGCTCCTCCCCCGGCGGCTGGCAGCTGATCGGCACCACGGACGCGGTCCTCTGGGACACCGGGCGGGAACCGGCGGCGCTCCTCTCCCCCGGGACCCGGGTCCGGTTCACCGCGCGGGGCACGCGATGACGGGCAGGGGGATCGCCGTGGTCCGGCCGGGGGCGCTGACCACCGTGCAGGACCTGGGGCGCCCGGGCTACGCGCACCTGGGCGTGGTCCGCTCGGGCGCGCTCGACCCGGCGGCCGTACGGCTCGTCAACCGGCTCGTGGGCAACGCGGAGGGGGCGGCGGTCCTGGAGACCACCGTCGACGGGTGCGCGGTGCGGACCCGGTGCGCGGTGACCGTGGCGGTGGGCGGCGCGCCCTGCCCGGTCCGGGTGGACGGGCGCCCGGCCGCCTGGGGCACGGCGGTCCGGGTGGCGGCCGGAGCGGTGGTCGAGGTCGGGACGGCCGTGCGGGGGCTGCGGGCGTACGTGGCGTTCGGCGGCGGGATCGAGGTCGAGCCGGTGCTCGGCAGCCGCTCCACCGACCTGTTGTCCGGCCTCGGCCCGCCTCCCCTGGCCCGGGGGACGGTCCTGCCGCTGGGCGCGGACACGACGGTACGGGCGCCGGTCGACGCCCCTCCCTGGCCGGGACCGCCGGACGCGCTCGTCCTGCGGGTCCGGCTCGGGCCCCGTGACGACTGGTTCACCCCCGGCGCCCTCCGCGCCCTCGCCACGCGCGCGTACCGGGTGTCCCAGGCGAGCAACCGGATCGGGCTGCGGCTCGAAGGGCCGGCCCTGGAGCGGGCCGTGCCCGGGGAGCTGGCGAGCGAGGGCATGGTGCTCGGCGCGGTCCAGGTGCCGCCGGACGGACGGCCGGTGGTCTTCCTCGCGGACCACCCGACGACCGGGGGCTACCCGGTGGTCGGGGTCGTCCGGGAGGCCGACCTGGGCGCGGCGGCCCAGGCGGTGCCGGGGACGGCGGTGCGGTTCGTACCGGTGCGGTGAACGGGCCGCTCCGGGTGCGCCCGGCGGCCGTCCGCCCCGCCACCCCGTTCCGCGTTCCCGCGCGCATGGCGCCCCCCGTCATCGGGGGACCTCCTCCGGGGCGAGCGGCTCCGGAGCGGGAAGCTCCTCCGGGCCGAGCGGCTCCGGGACGGGCAGGGCGTCGTGGGCGCGGAGGAAGGCGGCGACGGAGCGGTCCCAGGTGAAACCTTCCGCACGCGTGCGTGCGGCCCGGCGGCGGGCCTCCTCCGGGACGGCGAGGAGGCTCCGGACGCCGGAGGCGAAGGCCGCCGGGGTGTCGGCGGCGGCGACCCCGGCCGTGCCGACGACCTCCGGGAGGGCCGAGGAGGCGCTGACGACGACCGGGGTCCCGCAGGCGAGGGCTTCGAGGGCGGAGAGCCCGAACGTCTCGGCGGGCCCCGGCGCCAGGCAGACGTCGGCCGCCGCCTGGAGGTCCGCCAGGGCTTCCCGGTCGGCGAGGTGCCCGACGAACCGCACCGGGAGGCGCCGCTCGCGCGCCCGCCGCTCCAGGGCGGCCCGCAGCGGCCCGTCGCCCGCGACCACGAGCGCCGCCGCGACCCCCGAGGCACGCAGCTCCTCCAGGGCGTCCAGGGCCGCGCCGGGCCGCTTCTCGACGGAGAGGCGCGAGCACAGCAGGAGCAGCACCCGCTCCCCGCCCGCGTACCGGGCCCGCGTCGCGGCGTCGCGGCGGTCGGGCCGGCAGCGGTCCGGGTCCACGCCGAGCGGGGCCCGTACGACGTTGCGGGCCCCGATCCGTACGAACTCGCGCTCCGCCCACTCCGTCGTGCAGACGACCCGCGCGAACGCCCAGGCGGTGCGGCGGTTGAGCCGGTCCGCCGCGCGGGCCGCGAGGGCGGGCGGCACGCCCCAGGTGCGCAGGACCCCGTCCGCGGTCTCGTGGGAGACCATGACCGAGGGCACGCGGGCGCGTCGCGCCCACTCGCCCGTCCACCGCAGGGTGGTGCGGTCCGAGACCTCGATCCGGTCGGGGGCCAGCTCGTCGAGGAGCCGGGCGATCCGGCGCCGGTCGGCGAGGACCCGGTAGCCGCCGGTGCCGGGCAGCACGGGGCCGGGGAGGGTGACGACCCGGCCCTGCTCGGTACGGCGGTCGCTCGCGGTGGCGCCGGGGACGACGAGGACCGGCTCGTGCCCGGCCGCGAGGTAGCCGCGGCCGAGCCGGTCGAGGGCGGTGCGGAGGCCGCCCGAGGTGGGGGTCACGAAGTTGGCGAGCCGCACGATCCTGAGCCCGCCGCGACCGGTGGGACCGCCCGTGCGCGCGCCCGTGCCCGTACGCATGCTCACCTCCGACCCCGTGGCCGTACCCCTGTCCCTGTCCGTGTCCCTGTCCGCCGTCGTACGGATGCCGTTCACGCCGCCACCGCCGTCCGCGCGTGCAGGACCTCCCGGTAGTGGCCGATCAGTTCGTCCCCGAGGGCCTCCCAGGTGCGGCCCTCGACGGCGGCGCGGCCGGCCGGGCCGTGGGCGGCGCGCAGGTCCGGCGAAGCGGCGAGCGCGGCGACGGCGTCGCGCAGCGCGTCCGGGTCGCCCGGGGGCACGAGGAACCCGGTACGGCCGTGGTCGACCAGGTCCAGGGGCCCGCCGGCGGCCGGGGCGACCACCGGGACCCCGCTCGCCATGGCTTCCTGAACGGTCTGGCAGAAGGTCTCGTACGGGCCGGTGTGGGCGAAGACGTCGAGCGAGGCGAAGATCCGGGCGAGGTCGGCGCCCGTGCGGCGGCCCGGGAAGAGGGCCTCCGGCAGGGCGGTGCGCAGGGCGGGCCCGCTCGGGCCGTCCCCGACGACCACGACCCGTACGCCGGGGAGTCCGCACACCCCGGCGAGCAGGTCCACGCGCTTCTCGGGGGCGAGGCGGCCCACGTAGCCGACGAGGAGTTCGCCGTTCGGGGCGAGTTCGCGGCGCAGGGCGGTGTCGCGCAGCCCGGGGCGGAAGCGGGCGGTGTCGACCCCGCGGCCCCAGAGCCGGACGCGGGCGATGCCGTGGGCCTCCAGGTCGCGCAGGGCGGCGGAGGACGGGGCGAGGGTGCGGTCGGCGGCGCCGTGCACGGCGCGGAGGCGGCGCCAGGCGGTCCCCTCGCCGGTTCCGACGTACGCGCGCGCGTAGCCGGCGAGATCGGTCTGGTAGACGGCGACGGCGGGGATGCCGAGCCGGGCGGCGGCCGTCATCCCGCGCGCCCCGAGGACGAAGGGTCCGGCGAGGTGGACGAGGTCGGCGCGGTGGGCGGCGACGGCCGCGGCGACCCGGCGGCCGGGCAGGGCCACCCGTACCTGCGGATAGCCGGGCAGGGGCAGGGACGGCACCCGGACGACGGGACAGGGGGCGTCGGCGTCCGCAGCCGGATCGGCGGAGGCGGAGGCGGGGGCGATGACGAGCGGGGCGTGGCCCCGCCGGACGAGGTGGCGCGCGGTCTGCAGAGCGCAGTGCGCCACACCGTTGACGTCGGGAGGGAAGGATTCGGTGACGATGACGACACGCATACGGGTGTTGTCGTCGTGCCCGGCGTGTCTCCGTCGAAGTCGATCTGGACGGGGAGGGAACGTCCCGTGAGCGTTTCCCGCGCGGGGCGCCTTCGGGAACGCCGTGCGGTTCCTTCGGGAACCCGACGGGGGCCGAGGCTACAGAGGCCGACGCGACGACGGGGAGCGAGGCTAAAGAGGCCGACGCGACGACGGGGGGCGGGCCACGCCGTCGGCGCGACCCGCCCCCGTCGGGCGTCCAGGTCCTCAGACCTGCAGGTCCGGCCCTATCCGGTTGCGCACCGCGAGCTGGACCTCGACCTCCTCGGCCGGGTCGGCGGCGAGGCGGCGCAGGCGTTCGGCGACGCGGATGTCGCCGGTCTCGGCGTGCTGGGCCGCGATCTCGCGGGTGGTCTCCTCGCAGTCCCAGAGGCACTCGACGGCCAGGCCGGTCGCGAAGGCGGGGTCGGTGGCGGCGAGGGCGCGGGCCGTGCGGCCGCGCAGCTGGGAGGAGGCCGTCTCCCGGTAGACGTGTCGCAGCACGGGGGCCGCGCAGGCGATGCCGAGGCGCCCGGCGCCGTCGACGAGGAAGGGGAGCGCGGGGGCGTCGGGGCCCTGGGAGCGTACGGTCTCGCGCAGCGCGCCGAGGACTGAGGGGGAGTCCTCGGCGGTGCCACGGCAGGCCAGTACCTCGGCGGCGACGGTGCCGAGCGCGTCGGTGCGCCGGATCCACGCGCGGGCGCGGGCGACCGCGTCCTCGCCGCACATGCGCCGGTAGGCGGCGACGGCGGCCTCGGCGGCCGCGCGGGAGCCGCTGTCGGCGGCGTGCTCGACGAGGTCGAGGACGGCGGGGTCCCGTGACTCGGCGAGGTGGTGGAGGGCGGCGCCGCGGGCGCCTTCCGCGCCGTCGCGGGCGGCGGCGAGGAGTTCGGGCCGGTCCTCGGGTCCGGCGACGGCGGTGAGGCAGCGGGCGGCGGGGCCGTGGAGGACGGCACCGCGCTCGTACCCCTCCTGCGCCCAGTCGAGGACGGCGCGCACGCTCCAGCCGGGGCGGGGCCCGGCGGGGCGCATCTGGCGCTGCCAGCGGTCGAAGGAGCCCTGCTCCATGGCGGCCCTGACGCGGGGGCCCACGGTGTCGCGCCGGTCCTCGGCCCACAGCCGCCAGGGCCGGGGCTCGAAGGCGTCGCGCACGGTGCGGGCCAGCTCGGCGTCGCCCTCCGCGCCGGCCGCGAAGCGGGCCAGTACGGACGGGGCGAGTGCGCGGAGTCCGGCGTCGTCGTCGCGGAGGGCCAGCTCGTCCAGGGCCCAGGCCCAGTTGGTGCCGGTCGCGGCGTAGCGCCGGAGCAGCAGCAGGGCGTCCTGGCGTCCGTAGGAGGCGAGGTGGCCGAGGACGGCGAGCGCGAGCCCGGTGCGGGACTCCTCGGTGTCGAGGTGGTCCTCGGCACCGAAGAGGTGCGCCTCGATCTCGTCGAGACCTCCGTGGAGGTCCAGGTAGAGACGGGCGTAGTAGAGGGAGCGGTTCTCGACCTGCCAGTCGTGGCGGGGGTCGTCGAGAACGCAGTGGTTGAGGGCCGCGAGGGCCTCGGCGCGTGGCGCGGCGAGCGCGTGCAGGGTGCCGTCGCCGCGGCCCCGCTGCAGCAGGCCGAGCAGGGTGCCGCTCGGCGCTATGACTGGATCGAACATGGGGAGACGCCTCACATCAAGCTGTCGACACGACCGGGGGATGCCGGGATGACCGGGATGAACCGGGTCAGGCGGTGCATCGGTGTACGCCTAGGCCGTGCGACGGCATGTCGGGTCGCTCGTCGTCCTGCGCTTGCCAGTGACCATCTTCCTCTGCCTCTCGTCGGTGGCCCGTTTCGCCGGGTCCGACGTCATGATGACCCACCCATTTCGCCACCGCGACCACATTTACGACGCCGCCTCACCTGGGGTTCAGCGTCCGTTCACCGGGTCCCGAAGAGTTCCAGGAGTTCGGCCTTGCCGAACATCCGGGCGGTGTCGACGGCGGACGGAGTCCCGGCCTCCGGATTCGCGCCGCCGGCGAGGAGGGCGCGGATCACGTCGCCCTCGCCCTTGAAGACGGCGCCGGCGAGCGGGGTCTGGCCGCGGTCGTTGGCACGGTCGGCCTCGGCGCCCCGCTCCAGGAGGGCGGAGACCGCGGCCGCGTGGCCGTGGTAGGCGGCGAGCATGACGAGGGTGTCGCCCCTGTCGTTGGTGAGGTTCGCGGGGACGCCCGCGTCGACATAGGCGGCGAGGGCCTCGGCGTCCCCCGTGCGCGCGAGGTCGAAGACCTTGGACGCCAGCTCGATGACCTCGGGGTCCGGAGTCTCGCTCATCGGGTGGAACCGCCTCTCTCCTGCGCTGTCGGGCCGTGCACGGGGAGCGCGGCCGTACGGGTGAATCGACAGGGTACTGCCCGTTCGGGGGCATGACCGTGTGCGACCAAGGCAAAGATCACGCCGTTCCGTCCCTCCCGATCCGCCTATAGCGCACCCCGCGCTTTTCGCCACCCGGCCGTGCGTCCGCCGTCCGCCGGTCAAGTGAAATAGCCCGTTTTTCACTCCAATGCACCTTTAGTCACATAGATACTTGCCGTGAACCTGGAAGAACTCGTGGTGACTGTCCCCTCAACCAGGAGAACACCCAATGATCCTGTCCATCTCAGGCGTGGTCCTGCTCGGCATCATCTGCTTCCTGTTCTTCAAGAAGGACGGCCTGAAGCCCTCCCACGCCATCGTCACCTCGCTGTTCGGCTTCTACCTCGCGGGCACCGCCATCGCCCCGAGCATCACGGCGGGCGGGCAGAGCCTCGCCGGTCTCCTGGGCGGGATCAAGTTCTGACGCCCCTCAGCCCCTTCCACCACTTCAGGAGTACGACGTGGCCCGGCGACCACTCCCCCGCATTCTGAGCAGCGGCAGCGCGCAGATCGCCCGTAGTCGAGAGATCGCGCGCACGGCCGCCGACAGCGCCACCGACGTGCTCCATCCGCTGATCACGGTCTCCCGCGGTCTGCGGAAGCTGGCCGCGTCCGCGCGTGCCAGGTGGGCCGCGACCCCCAAGGAGAAGCGTGGTCCCACGCTGTTCCTGGTCGCGGCCTGCGTCCTGGTCGTCGCCCTCCTGCCGTACGGGCCGCTCCTCGCGCTCGTCACGGTCATGGGCGCCGCCGGGTGGAAGGGGCGCGAGCGTCGGGTGGTCAGGACCGGACCCGACGAGGCGGAGACCGCCCGGCTCAAGGGCCTGTACGAGGCGCTCGTGCCGCACTTCTCCGTCCCCGAGGACCCCTCCCCGCTCTTCTCCCACGGCGGCGACTGGAGCGGCGCCTTCGGGGAGTACGCCTTCGACGAGGACGGGCGTCCCACCCGGCTGCGGATCGCGTACCCCCCGTACTTCGACGACGGCGACCCCGCCGCGCGCGCCCGGATCGAGCAGCTGCTGCACGCCAAGTCGGGGCGCGGCCGCGAGTACCGCTTCGACTGGGACGAGGAGGACAACCGGCTCGTCCTGAGCGTGCTGCCCGCCCTGCCCACCACCATCGCCGCCCAGCGCTTCGTCACCGTGCCGGGCGAGACCGTCCTCGGCTTCACCGACGCCGACGCCGTGCAGCGGACCGTGCCCGTGGTCGCGGCGGACGGTACGGAGGACGCCCCCGCCGTGGTCTGGCGCACCGGCCCCCGCTCCACCGAGCCGCACCTGCTGGCCGTGGGCCAGCCCGGCAGCGGCACCACCTCCCTGCTGCGCTCGATCGCGCTCCAGGCCCTCCCCCACGGCGACGTCCTGATCGTCGAGGGCGGCGGCACCGGCGAGTACGCGTGCCTGACCGGCCGCACCGGGGTCCTCTCCGTCGAGTGCGGGCTCTCCGGCGCCCTGGCGAGCCTGGAGTGGGCGGCGCACGAGACCGAGCGGCGCCTGATCGCCGCGAACCGGGCCCGGCAGGCCGGCCTGCCCGCCCCGGAGGACATCCGGCGGCCGCTGTGGATCCTGCTCGACCGGCCGGGCGTCCTCGGCCACCTGGCCGCCGCCGACGGCCGCCCCGACCCGCAGGAACTGCTCCGGGTGCCGCTGCGGCACGGGCGGGCGGCCCAGGTCACGGTGGTGGTGGCCGAGCAGTTCGACAACGTGGACATGCTGAGCGAGGCGGTACGGAGCCACACCAGGGCCCGGATCGTCCTCGGCCCCGCCACTCCCGCACAGATCGGCGCCGTCCTCGGCGCCCAGCCGCACACCACGCCGACGCCCGACGTCCCCGCGGGCCGCGGCTACGCGCGCCTGGGCACCGGCCCGGTCCTGCGGCTCCAGGTGCCGGCGACGCCCGACCCGTACGACGACGCGACGAGCGACGCGCACCGCCGGGCGGTCCTGGACCTCCTGCCGGAGCGGACCCCGGCCGCGCCCACGGGCGCGGTCACGAGCGCGCCCGTGCCGACGGTGGTGATCGAGAAGATCCCCGTCACCGCGCCCGACCCGGCCCCGGCCCCCCGCGCCGAGCCGGCCGCGGCACCCGCTCCGGCACCGCTCCACGCCCCGGTCCCGGCGGAGGGCTGAGCCACCCGGAACGCCGCGGAGGGGCGGGGGCGGACACCACGGTCCGCACCCGCCCCTCCGTACGTCCTGCGAGGCATCGCCCCGGCGGGACTACGCCACGAACGAGCGCGGCGACTCCGCCCCGCCGCCCGCCCCCGAGGCGACCAGACGGGCCGCGGCGGCGAGCCGTACGGCCGCCTCGTCCGCGACCGGGCCACCCACCGTGAAGGGCAGCCGGACGAAGCCCTCGAAGGCTCCGTCGACGCCGAAGCGCGGGCCGGACGGCACCCGGACGCCGACCCGCTCGCCCACCTCGGCGAGCCGGGAGCCGGAGAGGCCGCCGGTGCGCACCCAGAGGGTCAGGCCGCCGCGCGGGACCGTGAACTCCCAGTCCGGGAGCTCCCTGCGGACCGCGGCCACCAGCGCGTCCCGGTTCTCCTCGGCCTGGTCGCGCCGGAGGCCCACGGCCTCCTCCCAGCCGCCGGTGCGCATCAGCCAGTTCACACCGAGCTGCTCCAGGACGGGGGTGCCGAGGTCCGCGTAGGCGCGGGCGGCCACCAGGGAGCGGATGACGTCGGGCGCGGCCCGGACCCAGCCGATGCGCATGCCCGCCCAGAAGGCCTTGCTGGCCGAGCCGACCGTGAGGACGGTGGAGCCGGCCGGGTCGAAGGCGCAGACCGGCCGGGGCATCTCCAGGTCGTCGTCGAGGTGCAGCTCGGCCATGGTCTCGTCGACGACGAGCACCGTGCCGGCCGAGCGGGCCGCCTCCACCAGCTGCCGCCGCTGGTCCTCGTCCGCGAGCGCGCCGGTCGGGTTGTGGAAGTCGGCGACGACGTACGCGAGACGGGGCGCCGCGTCCCGCAGCGCCTGGCGCCAGCGGCCCAGGTCCCAGCTGCCGAGCCCCTCGGACATGGCGACGGGCACGAGCCGGGCACCGGCCTCTCGCATCAGCTGGAGGATGTTGGCGTACGAGGGGGACTCGACGGCGATGCGTTCGCCGCGCCCGGCGAACAGGTGGCAGATCGCGTCCATGGCGCCCATGGCGCCGGTCGTGACCATGATCTGCTCGGGCATGGTGGGGATGCCGCGGGCGGTGTACCGGTCGGCGAGCGTCTGCCGCAGCGCGGGAAGGCCCGCCGGGTAGTCCCCGTGCGTGTGGGCGTAGGGCGGCAGCTCCTCCAGGGCGCCCTGGAAACCGCGGGACAGCCAGGGCTCGGGGGCGGGGAGGGCCGCGCAGCCGAGGTCGATCATCGAGCCGAGTGCCTCGGGCGGCAGCGGTTCCAGACCGCGCGCGGGCAGCGGGTTCCCGGCGGGGACGGCGGTCCAGCTTCCGGCGCCGCGCCGTGACTCCAGGAAGCCCTCGGTGCGCAACGCCTCGTAGGCCGCGGCCACCGTCGTCCGGCTGACGGCGAGCGCGAGGGCGAGCTCCCGCTCGGCGGGCAGGCGGGCGGCGACCGGGACGCGGCCCTCCAGGACGAGGAGCCGGATGCCGTCGGCGAGGGCGCGGTAGGCGGGCGGCTTGCGGGCGCCGGGCCCGGCCGACCGGGGCTGCTGCGCCTGGAGCTGCCGGGCGAGCTGGGCCGGTCCCACCGCCGAAGTCCACTGAGCCATGGAAATCAGTCCACCTTCCTCGAATTGGCCATGGTTGGCCCTCGAACCCCTGCCACAGAGTGGCACGAGTCGGTCCACTACCACCACCCTGGGGGGCAGTCCCTTGTCCATCGCCTCCGGCCTCCGCGGCCGGCACCTCACCCGCCGGCTCGTCCAGCTGTACGCGGGGCTGACGCTGTACGGCGTCAGCTCGGCGCTGCTGGTGCGCGGCGCGCTCGGCCTGGAGCCCTGGGGCGTCCTCCACCAGGGCCTCGCCGAGAAGACCGGGCTGACGATCGGCGTGGTGTCGATCGTGGTGGGGGCGGTGGTGCTGCTGCTGTGGATCCCGATCCGGCAGCGGCCCGGCCTCGGCACGGTCTCCAACGTCTTCGTGATCGGCCTGGCGATGGACGGCACCCTGGCCCTGGTCCCGGAGTCCGAGGCCCTGGTCGCGCGGGTGCCGCTGATGGTGCTCGGGATCGTCCTCAACGGGGTCGCGACCGGCCTGTACATCGCGGCCCGGTTCGGCCCCGGCCCGCGCGACGGCCTGATGACCGGTCTGCACCGGCTCACCGGCCGCTCCATCCGCCTGGTGCGGACGTTCCTCGAAGTGGCCGTGGTGGCGACCGGCTTCCTGCTCGGCGGCTCGGTGGGGATCGGCACGGTGCTCTACGCGCTCTCCATCGGCCCGCTCGCCCAGTTCTTCCTCCGCCGGTTCGCGGTCCCGGAGCGGGAGGACGACCCGACCGAGGACGCCGGGACCGCCGAGGACTCCGGGGACGCCCGGACCGCCGAGAGTTCCATGGGCACCCGGACCACGAAGGCCCCCGGAGACGCCCGGACCGTCGAGGACTCCGGGGACGCCGGCCCCGCGACGGCCGTCCGTCCCCCGGCGGCCGCCCCCGGGACACCGGAACAGGCCATACTGCGGCGGTGACTCGCGTACGCCACCCCTACCTCGACCACCCCTCCCCCCTCCCGTTCGCCCATCGCGGCGGCACGGCGAACGGCCTGGAGAACACCGCGGCCGCCTTCCGCCTGGCCTCCGCGGCGGGCTACCGCTACTTCGAGACCGACGTCCACACGACGTCCGACGGGGTGCTCGTGGCCTTCCACGACGCGACCCTGGACCGGGTCACGGACGCCTCGGGGCGGATCCGCGACCTGCCGTGGGAGGCCGTGCGCGAGGCCCGGGTGGCGGGCCGGGAGCCGCTGCCGCTCTTCGCCGACCTCCTGGAGGAGTTCCCGGAGGCCCGCTGGAACGTGGACCTCAAGACGGAGTCGGCCCTGGCCCCGCTGGTCGACCTGATCCGCAGGACCGGCGCCTGGGACCGGGTCTGCGTGGGCTCCTTCACCGAGGCCCGGGTGGCCAGGGCGCAGCGCCTGGCCGGTCCGCGCCTCGCCACCTCGTACGGGGTGCGCGGGGTGCTCGGGCTGCGGCTGCGCTCCCTCGGCGTCCCGGCGGCGCTGCGGGCCGGGGCGGTGGCGGCGCAGGTCCCGGAGCGCCAGGGCGGGGTCACGGTGGTCGACCGGCGGTTCGTCCGGGAGGCGCACGCGCGCGGGCTCCAGGTCCACGTGTGGACCGTGAACGATCCGGCCCGCATGCACTCTCTCCTCGACCTGGGGGTGGATGGCATCATGACCGATCACCTGGAGACGCTGCGCTCGGTGCTGACCGAGCGGGGCGCGTGGACCTGACGCGCCCGGGCGGCCCGGGGAGGGACCGCAAGGGGCACGGGCCCACGGGGACGAACGAGGGGGCGCGGCCGTGACCGCTGAGACCACCGAGCCGGAGGAGTACGCCACCGGCCCCGCCGAGCGGCGGCGCGAGCAGCGGGGCTGGTACTTCTACGACTTCGCGTGCTCGGTGTACTCGACGAGCGTGCTCACCGTCTTCCTCGGCCCGTACCTGACCTCGGTGGCGCGGGCGGCGGCCGACCCGGAGGGGTTCGTCCACCCGCTGGGCATACCCGTGCGGGCGGGCTCGCTCTTCGCGTACGCCGTGTCCGCCTCGATCGTGGTCGCGGTGGTCGCGATGCCGCTGGTCGGCGCGGCGGCCGACCGCACGGGCCGGAAGAAGCCGCTGCTCGCGGCGACCGCGTACCTGGGAGCGACGGCCACGGCCGGGATGTTCTTCCTGGACGGCGACCGCTACCTCCTGGGCGCCTTCCTGCTGATCACGGCGAACGCCTCGCTCTCGGTATCGATGGCGCTCTACAACGCCTATCTGCCGCAGATCTCCGCGCCGGACGAGCGGGACGCGGTCTCCTCGCGCGGCTGGGCCTTCGGCTACACGTCCGGCGCGCTGGTCCTCGTCCTGAACCTGGTCCTCTACTCGGGCCACGACTCCTTCGGCCTCGCCGAGGGGGAGGCGGTCCGGATCTGCCTGGCCTCGGCCGGCCTGTGGTGGGGCGCGTTCACCCTCGTGCCGCTGCGGCGGCTGCGCGACCGGCGGATCCCCCCGGAGGATCGGGGGCGGACCGGCGAGGGCGCGGTCGGCAGCGGCTGGCGCCAGCTGCGGGCGACCCTGAAGGACATGCGCCGGCACCCGCTGACGCTCTCGTTCCTCCTCGCGTACCTGGTCTACAACGACGGCGTGCAGACGGTGATCTCGCAGGCCTCCCTGTACGGCTCGGAGGAGCTGGGCCTGGACCAGACGACGCTCATCACGGCGGTCCTGCTCGTCCAGGTGCTCGCGGTGGCGGGGGCCCTCGGCATGGGGCGGCTCGCCCGGTCGTACGGCGCCAAGCGGACGATCCTGGCCTCCCTCGCGGTCTGGACGCTGATCCTGGCGGCGGCCTACGTCCTGCCGGCCGACGCGCCCGTCTTCTTCTACTCCCTGGCGGCCGCGATCGGCCTGGTCCTGGGCGGCAGCCAGGCCCTGTCGCGCTCGCTGTTCTCGCACCTGGTGCCGCGCGGCAAGGAGGCGGAGTACTTCTCGGCTTACGAGATGAGCGACCGGGGGCTCAGCTGGCTGGGTCCGCTGGTGTTCGGTCTCGCGTACCAGCTGACCGGGAGCTACCGTGACGCCATCGTCTCCCTGCTGATCTTCTTCGTCGTAGGCTTCGTCCTGCTCGCCCGCGTGCCGGTGCGGCGCGCGGTCGAGGCCGCGGGAAACACGGTGCCGGAGCGTGTTTAGACGTGGCGCTGAAAGGGCGGTAGTGTACGCGTTTGGCCTGCCAGGCGGACCGTTACTGCGTGCTGCTTTGGTGAAGACACCATGTCGCACCTGCCGTCAGATGTGACAAAACGGGCACTGGTGGGTACAACAAGGGGCGGCACGACGGGCGACGCATGACCCGGCACGGGAATCTTTACCGCCGACCGGACGTTGACCGGATAACGACGACAGCGACATCTGTCCTGTGGGCGACAAGCCCGGGAGGCACGATTCATGAGTGAGCGAGCTCTTCGCGGCACGCGCCTCGTGGTGACGAGCTACGAGACCGACCGCGGCATCGATCTGGCCCCGCGCCAGGCGGTGGAGTACGCATGCGAGAAGGGACATCGCTTTGAGATGCCCTTCTCGGTGGAGGCGGAGATTCCGCCGGAGTGGGAGTGCAAGGTCTGCGGAAGCCAGGCACTCCTGGTGGACGGGGACGGCCCCGAGGAGAAGAAGGGCAAGCCTGCGCGTACGCACTGGGACATGCTCATGGAGCGGCGCACCCGCGAGGAGCTGGAGGAGGTCCTCGCCGAAAGGCTGGCCGTCCTGCGCTCCGGCGCCATGAACATCGCCGTGCATCCGCGCGACAGCCGCAAGTCCGCCTAGCGGACCGCCGGACGATCGACGCCGCGGGGCCCGGTACACGAAGACGTGTACCGGGCCCCGCGGCGTTTCCGTGCGCGCTCCCCCGAGGGGGCGCCGGGGTCAGGGCGTCAGGGGCGGGCGGGAGTCCTCGGCCCGGTACGGGCCCCGGGGGGCGTCCTCGCGGACGACCTCGCCCTGGACCACCTTCCCGTCCGGACGGTGGATGCGGGCCTGCTGGAAGGCGTCCTGGAGGCCGCCGGGGGACGCGGCGCGCATCCGGCGCTCGACGGCCTTCTCCGCGGACCGTCCGAGGAGGGAGCGGACCGGGGGGATCAGCAGGAGCAGGCCGGCCGCGTCGGAGACGAGGCCGGGGAGCACGAGGAGCAGGCCGCCGAGCATCAGGAAGCCGTTGCGGTCCTCCGCGCCGGTCCGCTCCGGCGCGACGGGCACTCCGCCGGCCCGCGCGGCCTCCTGGGCCTGCTGGAAGGTCGAGGTGAGGTTCCGGAAGGCACGCCGGCCCGCCCGCTTGACGACGACGGTGCCGAGCACGGCGCCGCCGACGAGCAGGGCGAGGACGGTGAGCCCGCCCGCCGCGTCCGCCACCACCGTGAGCAGCCAGATCTCCAGGGCCAGCCAGACGGCGAGGCCGAGCGGAAGGAACGTACGCGCGCGGGAGCGCTTCTTGGGGGCGGGAGAGGGCGATACGCCGGTCGTCATGGTCCCCAGTGTGCCCGGAGCCCCGCCGGAACGGCGTAAAGGAAGGATCAGCGCGTGCGGACCGGGGCCCGGCCCTCGCGCACCGGGGGCCGGCCTTCGCGGGCCGGGGCCGTTCCGTATGGGCCGGGGGGGGCCGGCCCCTCGTGGACCGGGATCCGGCGCCCGTGGATCGGCGAAGGGGTCAGGAGGGCTTGCGGCCGAGCCGCTTGCCGACCTTCTCCGCGCGCGCCGTCAGGCCCCAGCCGGTGACCCGCCACAGCGCCTCGACGAGGATGTCGCGGCTCATCTTCGAGTCGCCGACCTCCCGCTCCACGAAGGTGATCGGGACCTCGACGACGTGGTAGCCCGCGGCGACCGCGCGGCGGGCCAGGTCGACCTGGAAGCAGTAGCCGGCCGAGGCCACGTCGTCCAGGCCCAGGCCCTCCAGGGTCTCCTTGCGGAAGGCCCGGTAGCCGCCGGTGACGTCGCGGATCGGCACGTCGAGCATCACGCGCGAGTAGAGGCTGCCGCCCCGGGAGATGAACTCGCGGGACTTCGGCCAGTTCACGATCCGGCCGCCCGGCACCCATCGGGAGCCGAGCACCAGGTCCGCGCCCTTGAGGGCGGTGAGCAGCCGGGGCAGTTCCTCGGGCTGGTGGGAGCCGTCGGCGTCCATCTCGACGAGGACGCCGTAGCCGTGCTCGATGCCCCACCGGAAGCCGGCGAGGTAGGCGGCGCCGAGCCCCTCCTTGCCCTTGCGGTGCAGGACGTGCACGTGGTCGTCCTCGGCGGCGACCTCGTCCGCGAGCTTGCCCGTGCCGTCGGGGCTGTTGTCGTCGGCGACGAGAACGTGCGCGTCGGGTACCGCTTCCCGCACCCGCGCGACGATCGGCTTGATGTTGTCCGCCTCGTTGTAGGTCGGAATGATCACCAAGGCCTTGCCGAGCGGGCCGTAACGCCTCTGGCCACCGTCGTTCACTACTGCCCCTTCGGATGCATACACAGGCCCCCACCATAGCGAGGTCTCCGCGGTGCTCCGGCGCGGCGGGTCGGGTGGGGCGGGTGACGTGCGGTGCGGGTCGGTGGCCGAAAGAGGGGGAGCGCCTCCGCGTCACGCGTCCGGCCGCGCGAACACCGTCCGTCCCTGCACCACCGTGCGCAGGCAGACGGGAAGGTCGGCGCCGGGCGACAGGTCGGGCAGGCCCGGCGTGCCGGAGCGCGGGTCGGTGGACCAGCGGGCGACCCGGTCGTCGGGCGCCTGGACGACGAGCTCCTCGGTGCGCCAGACCGCGTAGTCGGCGGGAGCCCCGGGGACCAGCGTCCCGGCGTCGTCACGGCCGACGGCCCGCCAGCCGCCCCGGGTGTGGGCGGTGAAGGCGGCGCGGGCGGAGATCCGGTGCTCGGGGGTGCGGTGGAAGGCGGCGGCCCGGACGGTGCCCCAGGGGTCGAGCGGGGTGACGGGACTGTCGGAGCCGAAGGCCAGCGGCACTCCGGCGCGCAGCAGCGCGGCGTACGGGTTGAGGGTGCGGGCCCGTTCGGTGCCGAGCCGATCGGCGTACATGCCCTCCTCGCCGCCCCAGAGCGCGTCGAAGGCGGGCTGGACGGAGGCGGTGAGGCCCAGTTCGGCGAAGGCGGCGATCGTCTCGGGGGTGAGCATCTCGACGTGCTCGACGCGGTGCCGGGCGGCCCGGATCCGGGTGGGGCCGAGCTTCTCGGCGGCGTCCCGGAAGCCCTCGACGACCGCGGTGACGGCGGCGTCCCCGATGGCGTGGAAGCCGGCCTGGAGGCCCGCCTCGGTGCAGGCGACGACGTGGAGGGCGACGGCGGTCGCGTCCAGATGGGCGGCGCCGGTGTGGCCGGTGTCGGCGTGGTCGGCGTACGGCTCGTGCAGGCAGGCCGTGTGGGAGCCGAGGGAGCCGTCGGCGAACAGGTCGCCGGCGGCGCCGAGCGCGCCGAGGGCTCGCGCCCGCTCCACGTCGAGGTCGGCCCAGTAACCGACGACGCGGGGTCCGGCCTCCTCGCGCGCGAGGTCGAGCAGTCCGGTGAAGTCCTCCTCGGAGGAGATCCGGGGGCCGCCGCACTCGTGCAGGGTGCCGATGCCGAGGGAGGCGGCCCGGGCGCGGGCGGCGCGCTGGGCCTCGGTGCGCTGGCGCGCCGACACGGCGCCGAAGGCGGCGGCGCGCACGGCGTGGTGGGCGTCGCCGGTGAGCGGCCGCAGGCCGTCGTGGAAGCCGTCCAGGTCCCGGACGCCGGGCACGAGGTCGAGCATGGCGGTGGTGACGACGGCCGAGTGGACGTCGATCCGCGTCAGGTAGAGCGGACGGCCGCCGGTGAGCCCGTCGAGCTCGTCGCGGGTGAGCGGGCGGCGCTCGGGCCAGCGGGAGGCGTCCCAGCCGTGGCCGACGAGGACGCGGTCCTCGGGGCGGGCGGCGGCGTGGGCCCGGATCCGCTCCGCCGCCTCGGCGAGCGAGGCGGCGGAGGAGAGGTCGAGCCCGGTGAGGGCGAAGCCGGTGGCGGTGGTGTGCACGTGCGCGTCGACGAACGCGGGGGTGACGAGCGCGCCCTCCAGGTCGACCACCTCGTCCACGCCGGACGCGAAGGCGTCGGCCGCGCCCTCCGACCCCACCCAGGCGACGTGCCCGCGCTCCACCACCATGGCGGTGGCGAAGGGGTCGGCGGGGCTGTGGACTTCTCCACCGCGCAGCAGCACGGTGCGGTGTTCGCCGGGGGACCCGGCGGGCATGGACTCGCTCATGCCCCCAGGCTAGGACCTGGGGGGACCTGGTCCGTCCGGCAGGTCCCGCCGGTCGCCCGGCAGGTCAGACGCGCGGAGGCCGGGCCTCGTACGGGGTGGACAGGACGACGGTCGTACGGCTGGACACGCCGGCCTGGGAGCGGATGCGGCTGAGCAGGTGCTCCAGCTCCAGCGGGGTGGCGACCCGGACCTTGAGGATGTAGTTCTCGTCGCCCGCGACGCTGTGGCAGGCCTCGATCTCGGGGATGTCGGCGAGCCGGTCGGGGGTGTCGTCGGGGGCGCTGGGGTCGAAGGGTTTGACCGAGATGAAGGCGGTCAGCGGCAGGCCCACGGCCTCCGGGTCGACGACGGCGGCGTAGCCGCGGATGACACCGCGCTGCTCCAGGCGGCGGACGCGCTGATGCACGGCCGACGTGGACAGGCCGGTGGCCTTGCCCAGGTCGGTGTAGCTCATGCGCCCGTCCTTGACGAGCAACTCCACGATCTGACGATCCAGCTCCTCCATGCGGTGACCCTAGTGCTCCGGGGAGGCCGGGGGACAACCCGGGGCGGCCTCTATGGGGTGCTATGCGCCGTCACGGGGCACCTGCGACGAGCATGTGACGAACGCCACATGTTTGCACCGGGCTCGGAACGCCGCCTCACGGTTATGCGGAGTTCCGTATGGGAAGTGGTTGCTGTGGTCGAAGGCCGCACAGATCCGGCCGACCCAGCCGAGGGGGAGATTCTCCATGCAGGAGCCTGTTGATTCGGTCGACACGTCCGACGAACTCGACGCGTACGACACCTTTGAGATGTTCCGGGTCGTCTGCCCGGAGTGCGTGCAGCCCATCGCGCTGCTCGCGGACGAGGACGTGCTGCCGGAGCACGCGCTCTGCCCCACGCCGTGGAACCCCTTCGTCCTCACGGTGTGCCCGGGCACGGGCGTCGCGGCCTCCGGGGCGCGTCCGGCCGACGACTCCCTGGAGGTCCTGGAGCAGGACACCGCGCTGCTCCTGACGCTCCCCCGGGGCCTCGACTGGCGCACGCAGCCCTTCTCGCACGTCGGCGGCCCGGGCTCGCGCCCGATCCGGGTGCCGCAGATGCGCCGCGCGGCCTGAGACCGCCCGCCGCCGGCCGTCTCCCCGTGCCGCGCCCGTGGTGCGGTACGGGGAACCCGACGGTCCGGCGGTACGCCGGCTCCGCCCGGGTACCGGGCGAACTGCCGCTCGAATCCGCCCGGCGGTGACCCTTGGCCGCCGGGACGCGTTGGTCCGGGCATGACCACGCTGCATACGACTTCCAGCGGTTACGGTCGGCACCGGCAGGCCGAGCCGCGCATTGAAGAATCGGTTCCTCACCCGGCTGCGACGTCGGCGTCCGCTCCCGTATCCGCGCCGGTGTCCGCGCCCCTGCCTCCGCCCCTCCCCGTCCCGGCGCAGACGCAGGCACAGGCGCAGCCCCGGACCGGGACGCGGGCCGTCGAGTCGCAGACCCAGCCCCGGGCCCGGGTACGGCCCCAGGAGCAGCGTCCGTCTTCTGCCCAGGCCCCGCCACATGCCTCAGCCCTGGCTCCGGCTTCGATCCCCGGCCCGGCTTCGATCCCGGCCCCGGCTCCCGCTCCTGCTCCCGCTCCCGTCCCCGCGCACCCGCCCATCTACCAGGACGTGCTCTCCCTCTGGGCGAGCCAGGGCCGTACCCTGCCCGGTCACCGCGACCAGGAGTGGGCCCGGCTCGCGGCGGGGCCCGTCTGGGCGGACCGGACCGTCCGTGTCAGCGGGACTCTGGTCCGAGCAGGTGGCGGGCGATGACCACGCGCTGGATCTGATTGGTCCCCTCGACGATCTGGAGCATCTTGGCCTCGCGCAGGAAGCGCTCCACCGGGAAGTCCGCCGTGTAGCCGTACCCGCCGAGCACCTGCACCGCGTCCGTCGTGACCCGCATGGCGGCGTCCGCGCAGAAGAGCTTGGCCATCGCCGCGCACCGGCCGAAGGGCCGCCCCTCGTCCCTCAGTCGCGCCGCCTCCAGGTACAGCGCCCGGCCCGCCTCCACCTGGGTCGCCATGTCGGCGAGGAGGAAGCGGAGTCCCTGGAAGTCGGCGACCGGGCGGCCGAACTGACGGCGCTCCCGCGCGTGTCCGACGGCCACGTCCAGAGCGGCCTGCGCGAGCCCCACGGCGCAGGCGGCGATGCCGAGCCGCCCCGAGTCCAGGGCGTCGAGCGCGATCGTGAAGCCCTGTCCCTCCCCGCCGAGCCGCCGGGCGTCGGGGACCCGTACGCCGTCGAAGCGCAGTTGCGCGGTGGGCGATCCGCCCATGCCCATCTTCCGCTCGGGCGGGTCCGCGCTCAGGCCGGGCGCGTCGCCCGGGACCAGGAAGGCCGTGACGCCGCGCGCGCCCGGGCCGCCGGTGCGGGCCATGACCGTGCAGAAGTCGGCGATCCCGCCGTGCGTGATCCACGCCTTGGTGCCGTCGATCGTCCATCCGTCGCCGTCGCGGACGGCCCGGGTCCGCAGTGCCGCCGCGTCCGACCCGGCGGAGGGCTCGGAGAGGCAGTAGGCCCCGAGGAGGCCGCCGCCCAGCATCGCGGGCAGGTGCGCGGCCCGCTGCTCCTCGGTGCCGTAGCCGGCGAGCGCGTGGCAGGAGAGGGTGTGGACGCTGACGCCGAGGCCGACGGTGAGCCGGGCCGCGGCGAGTTCCTCCAGGACCTGGAGGTACACCTCGTACGGCTGACCTCCCCCGCCGTACGCGGGGTCGTAGGGCAGTCCGAGGAGTCCGGAGCGGGAGAGCAGCGCGAACAGCTCGCGGGGGAAGCGTCCGGCGGCCTCCTCGGCCGCGGCGGCCGGGGCGATCTCCCGCCGGGCGATGTCACGCACCAGGGCGAGCAGCTCACGGGCCTCGTCGGTGGGCAGTCGGCGCTCCACGCCGTCCGCGGGGGTGTCGGGCACGGCCGGACGCTCCTCCCTGCCGGGTGCGGGCGGGTCGCACGCGGGATGCCGGGGTCGCGGGGAGTATGCCCGCCCGGCGGCCCCGGTTCACCCGGTCGCCGGGGGATCACACCGACGCCGTCACATGAGGCCCGCCCGGGTGACGAGCACGGCGAGCAGCACGACCAGGGTCCAGCCGAGGACGTGCTCCAGGAGCTTGGGGCCGTCGTCGTCCCGGGGACCGCCCGTGCGGGCGCGGAAGAGGGCGAGGGCGTGGGTGGTGGAGGTCATGGCGACCACCATGCGCCACGGGGGCGGCCCGGGGGTAGAGATGTCCGTCACGTCCCCCGGGACCGCGCCGCCGCGCCGGAGGGACCCGAGGGCCCCGAAGCCCTTGCGCCGGACGGCCGGAAGGCGGTCGGGGAGACGGGGCTGGCACCCCCTCCTGTGCCGGACGCCACGCCGCCGCCCGCACGTCCGGAACAGCCGTCCGGCCCCGCACCGTCGTTCCTCGTCACCTGTCCGTGCGCCCCCTTCCGGCGCTCACACCGGCCGCCGCTCCCCCACTCCCCCTCGTCGGGCTCGAACCCGCCGACCGCCGAACAGCACACGGGCCTCACCGGGACCGCGTCCGTACAGTCGCCGAGGCCCTGTCGCACGCCGCCGGCCACGAATCCGGAGGACGGCCGAAACGGTGCCGACCTGGTGTGTCGTACACGGCACCCTCGGACGGCGGCCTCGGCGACGAGCCCCGTGCGACCGTCCGGATCCGGACCGCCGGGCCTATGACGCCCGTGCGGCCGCCGCCGGTCACACCAGGCCGAGCGGCCGCAACGCGCGGTGCCGGGCCGGGGTCGGCTCGGCCGGCCAGAAGACATGGCAGACGTCGCCCGTGCCGCTTCCGATCCTGCCGTTGGCGTCATAGCGCTTGGTGCGGAGCTAGATGTCCTCCACAGGGGAGGGTGTCGCACACCACGCCACACTGTCCCGCACAGACACACAGCTCACAGGCTCGGACCGCGTGAGGCGAATCGAGCGCGGTCGCGCTGGTGCTGACCTGGTGCTGACTTTCTCCGGCGTCCGTTCCGGTCCGTTCGGGTGCGTCGTGCCGGATCGGTGCTCGCTCCGCACTCTCCGATCCCCGACAGACCTCCGGCATCGCGACGTCCGGCGCCGGTCCTCCGATCGATGGGCCCCACCGATCAGGCCGCCGAAAACAAGCGGAAAGGGCGCGGCCCACCAGGCATCCCTGGTGGGCCGCTGTACAACGAGTGGATCAGTCTGTCACGTACCCCTCAGTCCACTCGTCCTTGTCGATTTCGAACTCCTCGACGTAGAAGCAGTCGGGCTCATCACTGAACCCGGGGAGCCGCCGGGCTCGTTCGATACGATCCCGCGCGACCTCTCTGCTCGAGTAGGTGCCGAGGAGCTTCACGTCGTCTCCGGCCTCTTCGTCGGCCCAGAAGTCGTCGGGAGCCGTGAAGTGCCGGACCTCCCCCTCTTCCGCCGCTCGATGGTGTACGTGCCAGAGCAGGTAAACCGTGGATGGATCGGCCATGTTGATCGTCAGACCTTCTCTGATGCACTTAGTTTCGTGACAGGTACTTGCGGACCTTGTTGTAGATGGATCCGGGACCCTTCTTGTACGGCGGCCGATAACCACCGCTCTTCATGACCCGGTCCGTGGCCCGGTCCAGGGATTCCCCTGAATGCTTACGCTGCCCTCTCGCGAAGCTGGGGACATCATTCCCCTTTTCCTTGCCGGACTTCCTGGCTTCCTTCCACAGGTACTTGACCTTGCGGATGGCCCAGTCCTTGCCGTACCACCAGATGAGGCCGATGATCGCCACGATGGCGGCGGCGCCGATGACGGTGAGCACCGTACTGAGGCTCACTCCGAGTCCAGCGGCGGCGACGAGAGCGGCCACGGCCATGCGTCCGTCGAGGTCGAGCATGTTGACGGGGTCGCCGCACACGTAGTCGTAGCTGTTGCAGCTACCACCGTTGACGGGATCGATCGACAGGAAGCGTCCCGTGACCGAGTTGTACAGCCGGGCACCCATGAGAGTGAGCCCGGTCACGGTCTCACCGGACCGCTGGTGGGCACCGAGCCAGTCGTAGCGAGCCTCGTCCTGACCGGCCCGGGGGTTGCCGTACTCGTCGGCGTCGAGCACCGCGGGTGCGACGCCGACGTCCAGCGGCAGGAGCAGGCTGACGTCACCGTGAATGTTGGTGAGCTGCAGAACCGTGCCGCCGGTCTTGGCCGTGGTGGCGGCCAGTCGGCCGTCCGGCCCGGTGACCATGCGGGTCAGTGTGCCGGTGGCGGTGTCCTCGGTGATCCAACGGGGGCTGTCGCCGTCGCTGTCGTAGTGGTTGACCTTGGAGCCGGTCTGCGTCCAGGTGGAGCCGCTGCCGGATTCGGTCTTCCAGGACCGGAAGCGCAGGCCGGCGTCGAGCTGCCAGGTCTGGCGCGTGCCGTTGACGGTCTGCTGGTAGGCGAGATCGTTGGCGTAGTAGCCGATCGTGCCGTTGCCGGGGGCAGCCGTGGTGCGGCCGAACGCGTCGTAGGTGTAGCCCGTGTCGACGATGCGGTCGGCGCTGTCGTAGGTGTGGCTGGTGGTGGTGCCTCCTGCCGTGGGGCAGTCAAGACCGGGAATGCCCGGAGCAGAGGTCAGGGACTTGCGGTTGCTGCGGACGTCGAACGCGTACGTCCGCTTGGTGCAGATGGTGTCAGCAGTGTCCTCGGTGGTGACGAGCCGCCCGACCTTGTCGTACGCGTAGGACTGATCGGACCAGCCTGCGTGGGTCACCACCTGCCCGAACACGGACCGGGTGACCGTGTCGGTCAGGACACTGACCCCGTCGCTGTCGCGCGTGTACGTGCGTGCGACAAGCCCGCCGATCGTGTCTTCCGTCTGCCGGAGGGTGTAGCCGCCGGGCAGTTTCTGCGTGTTGACGGAACCGTCCGCCCCGTAGGTGGCCTGGAAGGCACCCGCGACGGAGTCGGTGGTCGTGGTCGCCATGCCGCGTGGCTCGACCGTGTGGTCGTAGGTGTAGGTGACCGTGGAGGGCGTGTTGTCCGTGGTCTTGACCGGACGGTCGAGCAGATCGTACTCGGTCGTGGTGACACCGCCGTCGGCATCCGTGTACGACATCAGGCGGCCGAGCTTGTCGTACGCCTTGGTGATGGTGCCGCCGGTGGGCGATGTCGTCTTGACGGCCTGGCCGGTGACCGGGTCGTACTCGGTGGTGGCTTCCGGCACCGCCTGGCCGACGCCCCCGGCGATGACCACCTTCGTCTGCCGCCCGGCGCTGTCGTACGTCGTGGTGGTCGTGCGGGTGGTTCCGTTCGCCGTCTCCGTCACCTTGGACGGCTTGCCCCACCAGTCGTACTCGGTGGTCGTGGTGGGCAGCTGCGCCGGGTTGGCGCCGCCGCCGGTGATGGCGCCGGCCGGCCCCGTGGAGCAGACCAGGTCGGCCCATTCCGGCCGGCCCTGGCAGGTGCCGGTGCCGGTCGCGGACCAGTAGGTGGTCACCCGGGTCCCGGCGTCCGTGCCCGTGGCGCCGGGCGGGAGCTGCTTGGTGATGCGGCCCTGGGCGTCGTACTCGGTCGTGGTGGTGACGGCCAGACCGCTGGGGTCGTGGACGGTCTTGGTGGGCAGGCCCTTGGCCCAGTCGTAGGAGATCTGGGACGTACGGGTGTCCGCCTGGATCTCGGGGTGTTCACGGACCTGTGCACCGGCGGTGCTCTTGGTGATCTGGTCCTTGACGCTGGCCGTGCCGTCAGTGGGCCGGCCCGCGTCGTACTCGTTGACGAGCCAGGTGCGTGCGGTCACCGACGTGCCCGCGGCGACGAGGGTGGTCGTACCCGACTTGAGGTCTGCGGTCAGGTCGACCCGGCGGAGCGGTCCGAACTTCTCCGTCTCACGCGTGCCACTGTCGTTGTAGACCGAGGTGGTGGACAGAAGGTTGGCCCGCTCGGCCGTAGGCAGCGAGGCGATGCCCAGGTCGTTCCGCGCGGCCTGGTCGGCGGCGCCGGTGCCGAGGGCGACGGCCCGATTGGCGGCGGAGAGTTCACGTACGGTGTTGCCGAAGCGGTCGAACTCCGTCGTGGTGATGTGACCACCGGGAGAAGCCGTGTTGACCTGACGGCCGGACGCACCGAGGTAGTACACCTCGGCCCGCTTGTAGTCGGCAGCAGTCAGCGCGCTGCCGGAAGCCGACGCCGGGAGGGTGTCGGCGGGGAACACGGCGGCCGCGTCCGTCGGCGCGTCCAGCTGGCCCCATGCCTTCACATCGGCGGCGCCCATCGCGTACGGGGCGGTGCTGCCGGTCAGTGGCACGTCGTAGACAACGCTGGTGGTGGCCGTTCCGGACTCCGTCCCGGCCGTGCCCTGCTGCAGACCGGACCGCGACGCCTTGAGGAGCATGCCGTCACCGGCGGCGGCAGCGTTTCCGGCTTTGCCGTAGGTGAAGGTCCAGGGAAGTTCACCCGGCGGCGTGAGCGAGGTGACGCGGCCTGCGGTGTCGTAGCCGTACTCGGTCTTCACCGCCGGGCTGATCTGCGGGTTCCATGCCTGGCGCAGGCGGCCGGAGCTGTCGTACAGGTACGTCTGCACGGACTTCGCGGTCGCCGTGGCCGCACCGGGAACGGTGGCCCACAGACGGATCTCCTTCGCCTGACCGTTCACGTCACCGAACGAGCCGGCGGTCGCCGTGGTGGAGGTCGCGTAGACGAACTCCATGACGCGGCAGCCCTTGGTCGCCGGGGCGGTCGCGCAGGTGGCGGTGCTGACGGCCGAGGTCGGGGCGATGACCTGCTTGGGGCGGGCCAGCTTCTTGCCATCGACCGTCACCGTCTCGGAGATCACCGTGACAGTGGAGTTGGACACTCCCTCCACCAGGGTGCTGGAGACCTGCCACGTGGTGGCGGATGCGTCAGGCTTGGTGAAAACGGTCACCAGGCCCTCGGTGTCGGAGAGGGTGAAGGATCCCGTCACGCTGCCGGTGAGGGTCAGATCCTCGGAGCCGGGTTCGGCGATCCACGCGGTCTTCGCGGCGTTCGCGGTGAAGTGGGTCTCGGTGCCGTCGGAGCCGATGACGGCGACGGCGGTGTCGGAGATCCTGCGGACGTGGGAGTAGTCGGACTTGGCCGTCTCGGCAGTGGTACCGGCAACCCACTCCTTGCCGAAGATCGCGGCTTGCCCCTCCTGGTTCGCACCCTTGTCAGGGGTACGCGAGGAAGCCGTGCGCGACAGGGAGGTGCCGAATGCCGAGGCGTCCGTTGCCGGCAACGTGAAGTCGCCGGTGAGCAGGTTCACCGAGCCGGGACCCACGTCGCTGGCGGCGGCACCGGAGGCGTTCCGGTCCACGACCACACTCAGCGGCTGCGTGCTGCCGGTGGCCGAGTTCGGACCGGTGAAGTCAGCCTTGATCTGGATGGTGCCATCGGGGTTGACGGTGTCGGTGGCGTTCCAGACCAGCGGCGCGTTCCTGCCGTTCACCATCGGCACCGGCCAGGCGGGGAGCGGGGTGCCGCCGGAGGTGACGTGACCTGCAGGAATCGTCACCCAGGGGTCGGCCTCGGAACGCCGCCACGAGTAGGACACCGCGTCGTACCTGGTGCCGTCGGCTTCTGCGACGAGCGGCAGTCGGCGTGCGGTGCGCTCGCCGTCGGCGGGCTGGACGAAGCCGCCGGGCCCGGCGTGGAAGGCGTACTCGATCGGCTCGGACTTGTTGTCGGCCTTGTCGACCTGCCGCACCTGGAGGGTGTGGGTGCCGTTCTTCGGCGGGGTGACGCTGATGGCCTTGGCGGCGGTGGAGCCGGCGGTGGCGACCTTGGTCCAGGTCACGCCGTCGAGGGACCACTCCAGCCAGTTGTGGTCGGTGCCGTTGGGGGTGACGGTGAAGGTGCCGGCCTGGCCCGCGCCCTTGACCCAGGCGTTCGACGGGTAGTCCGTCGAGGTGATGCCGGTCGGGGCGATGGGGGAAGTGGTGTCGACCGTCAAGGTCTTCCACTCCGACCAGCCGAGGTTGTAGTGGGTGCCGTCGTACGGGCTGCTGCGGAACTGGTACGTCTTGCCGTTGGCCAGCACGCCGGCCGGTACGACGACCGGGGCGGGTTGCCCGGACGGGACGAACGCGGACCGCAGGACGGCGCCGACCTGGGTGTTGGTGGCGGTGTCGTAGATCTGGTACGCGCCCTGGATCTTGTCACCGTTGGGGTCGACGAAGGTGTCCCGAAGGGTCGGGGTGGTGGTGCTGACCACGTAGGCGCCGTTGTAGGAGAAGAACGGAGGACCGGCCTCCTGCTTCGTGCCCGTGCGCGGCCGGTAGTTGTAGGTGACGACCAGCTTGGGCGGGTTGGAGGCGGCGTTGGCGGAGTTGATCCGCTTCCACTGTCCCGTGACGTTCTCGTCGGAGGCGCGCAGGCCCATGTGCGACTTGGCCGCCTTGGCCGACGCCCATTCCTGCACCATCGTCGTGACGTCGGCGTTGATCCAGCCGTCCGGCTGGGTGGAGCAGGAGGCGTTGCCCCGGGTCTCCGAGGACGTGGCCTTCGCCGCGATCCACGACGGCTGGACCGTCCACCGCGACGAGGTCGTCGCGGCACCGGTGGACCACACCTCCCACGGCTGGTTGGGGCAGGAGGTGCCGGTGTAGTTGCCGGAGTGGAAGTTCCACAGACTGAGCTCGGCGTCCATCACCAGCGCGTCGGCGATCGGCGCGGTGTTCCAGGAGATGAAGGAACGCGCAGTGCGATACGTGCCGTCGGCGTTCTTCGTGCCCGGGTTGCCCAGGTCCAGCTCGACGTCCGTGGACCAGTCGACCGTCGTGCCCTGCTGGACGTAGGTGTCGAAGACATTCGACAGGGACGCGGTGGACGGGTCGACCGTGACCGGGTACTTCGTCGCCGGATCGGCGAGGAACTTCGCGTCCGGGGTGAGGACGAGATCGACGCCGCCCTTGGTCTTGACGACCTTCATGCCGACCCTGACCTGGCGCGTGTGCTCGCCGGATACCGGGTCGACCGTGGCGTCCCACATCACCGGGGCGGGCATGACCGCGGTCTTTTTGGACTTCTTGTCCGTGAACAGCACGCTGCCGTCGGCCTGCTGCCGGGCCTTCAGACCCTTGGTCTTCAGCGGCAGGGTGTAGGAGTAGCCCTCGACCGGCTTCTCCTTGATCTCCACGAACTGCTCGAAACCGGTGCGGGTGGCCTCCACCACCACATCCGCGCCGGGCACCGCGTTCACATAGGTGGCGCGGGTCCCGTCGAGCTTCGGCGCGGGCAGACCGCCCCGCCACTGAAGGGTGATCTGTTCGTCACCCTGTCCGAGAGTGACCAGGTCGGTTGCCGGAGCGGACTGCGCCGCACGAAGCGAGCGCGCCGGCGCCCCGGACTTCCCGGCCAGGCTCAGCCCCTGCGGGTGGGCCCTGGCCGCGACCGAACCGTCGGCCTGCCTGGCCAGCTCGACATCCACATCGCGCCAGGCGCCCGTGACCGCGTCCTTGAAACGAACCGGACCGGCGGACAGCTCGGTGGTCAGCGAACCGTCCTTGTTGGCCCAGGTCGTGGAGGTCTCGGTACGCTCCGAAAGAGCCTCCACACGCCTGCCCGACAACCGCGCGGCGACACGCGCCGACGGAACGTCCGAGGCCTGCGTGACGGCCTGGCTCTCAGGAGCGGACAGCGCCCGGGGCGTTGCGGCCATCACATGGGCGCCGTCCAGGAGGGTGAGGGACAGAGCCAGGGCAACGCTTCCCGCTATGTAACCGGAAGCTCTCCGCCGCCAAGGCCGTCCCCGCCCCAATGGCGCAGACATGCGAATCGTCACAGTTCCTCGATCTCTATGTAGACATTTTCATCACTGACGTGATGTCGATGTGAACGTATCGGGAGGAGAAAGAGCCTGTAACGGAGACAAGAGCGTGCAAGATCGACTTCTAAGTTCCCGCAGAAGGAGTGATCTTCGTCTCTCCTTGAGATGGGAGGTTATGAGGGCATGAACGACCGGTGCTATCCGGACGACCTGACCAAGGCTGGACAACGCCCACTTCGTGGTCATCGACTCCGGTCGGGCCGTCTCCGGGTTCCTCGACGACCGCTTCGGAGACGTGGCTGACGACTGGTGGACTCATACGTCCTACCGCCCACCCGCGTATGACTGCGGTCCACGACCACGCCGCCGAGCCTTGTGCGTACCCGACGAACGACGCAACTCGAGCCGCGGAGCCTGTCCCCCTCGATCGGTCCTGCGGACGCGGCCCGGGGGCTCGTCTACGACGAGCCGTCACAGCTCAGTCCCCGGAACGCCAACCACCTCACCAAGGACTGCGGCCACATCGGCCCCCACGATCGGGCTCGGGTCGAAACAGATGCCACGTCGGTGAGAGGCCGTGAACGCCGCTGGCGCCGGGTTCCACTCGGACCTCTGCTCCGACTGGTGGGTGCCGGCGAGCGTGCCGTCCTACCCCACGTCCCGGGCGGCGGCCTCCGGGCTCGGGCAGTCCTGACCACCGACGTCGATCATCGCCTCGTAGTCCGCACGGGTCGGCTCCTGTTCGCCCCACTGGTGGGCGCGTCGGCAGCGGATACTGATCTCGCTGCGGTCGCGGACGACCATCCAGTCGCACCGGGCTCCGCACGCCGCACACATCACCAGGATGCCGCCGATTCGGATTTCGTCGGGGGGTGGTGGCACGGAGAGGGATGATGCCGTCACCGAGCCGCGTCTCCTTCCGGAGTCTCGGCAAGAGGTCGTTGGCTGCCGTCTCCGGCTGCGTCTCGCCGGGTCCGAAGGTCTTCGCTGAGCATCGGCACCGCCTCCTCGTCCTCTTGGTTGACCAACCCCAAGAGCGGGGGCCGTGGGTGTCCAGCCGGTTGAAGTGCTGGTTGGCGCCGCGGGCCCGACCCTCACAGGTGCTGCGGGGCTGTCGTGCGGTGGCGGCCTGCCGGGCGTGGCCGCGGGTGGAGTGCCAGTGGATGGCGGCGATCGCGACGAGGACCATCGTGGACAGGAGCATCGCGGTGACGCAGCTGTCCTCGCCTCTACCGAGGACGTTGCCGGCCTGGACGGTGCCACGCGCGGCGGAGCGGAGGGCTCGGCCGTCGGCCTGTTCGGCGCGCGTGTGGGAACGGGTGGCGCGTTCGAAGGCGTGGGCGGCCTCGGCCGGTTCCCTGCGGGTGGGGGCGGGCGGTCTGGGCGATGGCGTCGGGGTGCCTGGAAGCCGCCGACTGGTGGCCGGCTGAGGAGCGAGGCGAACTCGTCGCCCGCCTGCCCGCTCCGGTGACATGTTCGATCAAGGTCACGGTGGGCAGGTACGGCCACCTCACGCAGGACGGCCGGGAGCGCTGCCGTCAGGTCGTCGAGACGGCCGTGGGGCCGCACACGCTCACACCAGGCCGAGCGGCCGCAACGCGCGGTGCCGGGACGGGGTCGGTCCGGTCGGCCAGAAGATGTAGCAGACGCCGCCCGTGCCGCTTCTGACCTTGCCGTTCGCGTCGTAGCGCTTCGTACGCAGCCAGATGTTCTCCCACTCGCGCCGCCGGTAGACCCGGCGGACGGCCTCGTTGTCGGGTGAGGCCGGGTCGTTGGCGATGACGTCGCCGGCCGGGGTGAAGCCGACGACGGTCATCAGGTGGCCCGAGGTGCCGTACCCGGCGCCGGTCAGCTCGTCCTCGAGGAAGGACTGCGACGTGACGACCGGGATGCCGGAGCGGACCAGGTCCTCCAGCTCGGTGAGCGAGTTCAGCCGGGTGACCACGGCGTTCATGTCGGGGTAGGTGGCCGCGTAGGCCGCGTTGAAGGGCCAGTTGCCGCAGCCCTCGTACTGGTTGTCGTAGGTGAGGCGGGCCGCGTGGCAGACCTGGGGGTCGGCGAAGGCCGGGTCCACCCAGGCCAGGTCCTCCGCCGAGGGCCGGCGGCCCCAGTACTCGACGATCATCTGGGAGGAGGTCGGGCTGCACCAGGCCTCGCCGCCGTTGTCGTACTCGGGGTACTGCCCCACGTGGGTGTTCTGCGAGTAGCGGGGCACGGCCAGCTCGCGGGCGGGGCCGGGCGCGGAGGCCGGGACGGTGAAGCGGTCCGGGACGTCCGAGGCCATGGCGCCGATCCGCCACACCGTCGGGGTGAGCCCGCTGCCCGGCGCCCGGTACAGGGTCAGCCGCAGCCGGTACGAGAGCAGCCGCAGCCCGCTCGCCGGGTCGTCGATCGCGAAGGTGTCGGTCCAGACGCTGCTCCTGCCGTCGGTCTGGTCGTCGACCGAGGTGCGCCGGATGTCGTCCTCGCCGTCGCCGGAGGTCCAGCGGCCCAGGACGTACCGGGGGGTGGCCGTGGAGTCGGAGTACGTGCCGGAGAGCTCGACCTGGATCCAGGTGCCGGGGGGCGTGCGGGCGTTCCAGGAGGCGATCACCTCGGTGGCGGGCACGGTGGAGGTGTGGACGGGCGAGGTCCAGCTCGCGTACTCCCAGGACGAGGTCCGCCCGGTGTGCGGGTCGGTGTGGTCGGTGCGGCCCGCGGGGTGGGCGAGGACCAGGCCCGGACGGTGGCCCGGGACCGCCTTCGTGCCGTCCGCGGTACCGCCCCGCCAGTCCGTGTACGAGGACCAGAAGCGGTTGTCGACGAAGCCGGGCGCGGGGGTCCGACCCCGGGGGGCGGCCACGGCGGGGACGGCGGAGGCAGCCGTTCCGGCGGCGGCCGCGAGCGCCGCGGCGAGGACGGTTCTGCGCGGGGTGGAGCTGGTCATGGGCGGTGACCCCCAGTCGAGAACGGCGGGCGGACGGGCGGCCGGCATCGAGACGCGCCGATCTGCCGACGGACGGGCGTGCGGAACTCCGGACCTCGTCCGCCCCGCCCCGGACCACGGGCGTACGGACAGGTCGCGCGGGCCCACTATCCCGGCCCCGGCGGGCCTCCGCCAGCACTTCGCCCCGCGTCGCCGTACCAATATTGGTCTCGTCCACTGACGGCGGTACCTCCCTGACCTGCGGCGGTCGCCGCTCCCCTACCCTGGGGCCCATGGACGACCTCGACCGCGCGGCCCGCGCGCTGCTCCGGCTCCCACCCTCCTGCGGACCGGTCCGGCTGGTCGCGGTCGACGGCCACGCGGGCTCCGGCAAGTCCACCCTCGCGGCCCGTCTCTCCGCCGCCCTCGGCGACGCCCCCGTCCTCCACCTCGACGACCTCGCCACCCACGAGGAGCTCTTCGCGTGGACCGGCCGGCTGCGGGAGCAGGTCCTGGAGCCCCTCGCGCGGGGCGCGGCCGCGTCCTACCGTCCGTACGACTGGCGACTGCGGCGCTTCGGGGAGGCGCGCGCGCTGCCCCCGGCGCCGGTGGTCCTCGTCGAGGGCGTCGGCGCGGGCCGGCGGGCGGTGCGGCCCTTCCTGGCGCGGCTGCTGTGGATGGAGCGCGGCGCGGAGGAGTCCTGGGAGCGGGGCAGGCACCGGGACGGGCCGGAGCAGGCGGCGTTCTGGGACGGCTGGACCGTGGCGGAGACTCGCCATTTCTCCGAGGACCCCTCCCGGCCCTTCGCCGACACCCTGGTACGGGAGTGCCGGAAGGGGTACGAGTGGCTTCCCGGGCCCCGCGTGACAGCGGGCACGGACCAGATCATCACCCACCGTGACGGGTTTCTGACCGCGAACTGAGGGGCTCCGGCTCCGCTTGCGCAAGTGCCCCAACTCCGCTTGACCCGGCGGCCGTACAGGTCTTACGTTCTGAATGTGCGGCTTTTCGGAGCCGCCGCGGACGCGAAGCCCCCGATTGTTCCCCCGTGATCGGGGGCTTCGTTCTGCCCCCGGAGTCCCTTTTCGCACCTCCTCCGGAGCCTTTCGAGTCCCCCGGCGCTCACCCAGGGTCACCGCTTCCGGATCATGTGCTTCTCCTCAAGCGCCCACCCCCGCGCGGGTACGATGCCCGCAGGTGCGGTCAAATCCCGTCCATGCGATGACGGTTGTGGGGGACCCGATGGACATCGGCACGCAGGGCTCGCAGCCCCCGGCCGAGCTCGCCTGGCTGCGCGGTGTCGACGCCTACACGATGGGCGCCTATCCGCAGGCGGAGGACGAGTTCCGGGCGGCGGTACGGATCGATCCCGGCATGGCGGACGCCTGGCTCGGGCTGCACGCGCTCCGGGTCGACACCACGACCGCGCTGCTGCGCATGTACCGCCACCGCGAGCGCTTCGGCGAGCAGCGGACCCGCTACCGGCGCACCCTGAACTCCTGGTACTGGCTGGGCTGGTGGGTGCAGCCGGTCCTGGAGAGCCCGCGCGACCTGCTGCTCGCGCACGCCTCCCACTGGCTCGACGGGCGCCACGTGCCCGAGCTGGACCGGGCCCTCGCGGGGCTCCCCCCGGTCGACACCGACCCCCAGGTGCGCTTCCTGCACGCCTGCCGGGCCTATCTCGTCAAGGACTGGGAGCAGCTCGTCCGGCTCACCGAGCCCCTCGTCGACGATCCGCTGCTCGGCATCGAGGCCGGGCTCTTCGGCGGCATGGCCCGGGTGCGCCTGGAGATGTACGGCCAGGCCGAGCCGCTCCTCTCGGCCTCCCTGATGCGGTGCCGCAGCGAGCAGCCGCAGCGCAAGGAGCTGCGGTACTGGCTGGCCCGCGCCCACGAGGGCACCGGGCGCAGCGCCGCCGCCCTGCCGCTCTACCGGGCCGTGCACCGGATCGACCCGGCGTTCATGGACACGGCGGCGCGGCTCGCGGCGATCACCGCGTACGACGGCTTCGAGGGGTACGACGGCACGGAGGATCCGGCCGGGCTGGCGACGGTCGCCCTGGGCACGGTCGGCGGCGGCCTCGGCCAGGACGCGGTGGACACCGTGCCGGGCACCGAGCCGGACACCGGCGGGCTCGGCGACGGACTGCTGCTCGCGCCCGACCCGGCGCCGCCGGCCGCGCCGCCGGAGGCCGTACGGCGGAAGGCGCGGGTCCCCCGGCAGCCGGAGCCGCCGCGCTTCCCGGCCGGGCCCACCGATCCGGCCCTGCTCGCGGAGGCGCTCGCCGAACTGGAGGGCATGGTCGGCCTCGAACCGGTGAAGCGCCAGGTCAAGGCGCTCTCGGCGCAGCTGGAGATGGCACGGCTCCGGGCCGACCGGGGGCTGCCGGTTCAGCCGCCGAAGCGGCACTTCGTCTTCTCCGGCCCCTCCGGCACCGGAAAGACCACGGTCGCCCGGATCCTGGGCCGGGTCTTCTACGCCCTCGGGCTGCTCGGCGGCGACCACCTCGTGGAGGCCCAGCGGGCCGATCTGGTCGGCGAGTTCCTGGGCCAGACGGCGGTCAAGGCCAACGAGCTGATCGACTCGGCGGTCGGCGGGGTGCTCTTCGTGGACGAGGCCTACGCGCTCTCGAACACCGGCTACAGCAAGGGCGACGCGTACGGCGACGAGGCGCTCCAGGTGCTCCTGAAGCGGGCCGAGGACAACCGCGACCACCTGGTGGTCATCCTGGCCGGCTACCCCGAGGGGATGGACCGGCTGCTCTCCACCAACCCCGGCCTGTCCTCCCGGTTCACCACCCGGGTGGACTTCCCGTCGTACCGGCCGCTCGAACTCACCGCCATCGGCGAGGTCCTCGCGGCGGCCAACGGGGACGGCTGGGACGACGAGGCCCGCGACGAGCTGCGCTCGATCAGCGGCCATGTCGTCGAGCAGGGCTGGATCGACGAACTGGGCAACGGGCGTTTCCTGCGCACCCTGTACGAGAAGTCCTGCGCCTACCGGGACCTGCGGCTCTCCGGCTACCCGGGCAGCCCGACCCGGGAGGACCTCGCCACCCTCCGGCTCGCGGACCTCATGCAGGCGTACGGGGAGGTCCTGTCGGGCCGCGGTCCCGTCGACCGCGGCCCGCAGCAGGAACCGCCCCCGTACTAGGGCGCGTGTCGAAAGTAGCGCCGTCTGCCCGAAGGGCAGGCCCGGCGGTGTCCGGTGCGTGCGATCGCAAGGCGGAGGGTCGCCCCGATACTGGTCGTATCGGGGCGATCCCGACAACGCGGCGAGCGTGCGTGCCGGGCGCCGCCGGGCAGGCGGGACTTTCGACACACGCCCTAGCCGGGCTACCGGCTCCGCGCGGGAGCCGGGGACGAGGGCGCGCCCGGCACCGGAGCCGTGACCGGGATCGTGACCGTGGCGGTCCGGGGGCGCACCCGGTGGGCGGGGTCGCGGACCTCGCCCACCAGCATCTCCAGGACGTCCTCCAGGGCGACGAGTCCGAGGACCCGTCCCGAGCCGTCCGCGACCTGCGCCAGATGGGTCGCGGCGCGGCGCATCACGGTGAGGGCGTCGTCGAGCGGCAGCTCCGCCCGGAGCGTCGCCATCGGCCGCCACAGCCGCTGCGGCACCGCGCGCTCCCGCTCGTCCAGGTCGAGGACGTCCTTCACGTGGACGAAGCCCATGAAGGCGGCGCCCGTCTCGGCGCGGACCGGGAAGCGCGAGTACCCGGTCCGCACGGTCAGCTCCTCGATCTCGCGCGGGGTGACGGACGGCGGGACCGTGACCAGGGTGGCGGAGGCGATGAGGACGTCCGTCACCGGGCGGGAGCCCAGTTCGAGGGCGTCCTCCAGGCGCTCCTGCTCGGCCGGGTCGAGCAGACCGGCCTGTCCGGCGTCCTCGACGAGCCGGCCCAGCTGGGAACTGGTGAAGACGGCCTCCACCTCGTCCTTCGGCTCGACCCCGAACGCCCGCAGGACCAGCCGGGCGCAGGCGCCCAGCGCGGTCGTCACGGGACGGCAGAGCCGGGCGAAGCCGACGAGGGCCGGGGCCAGCCACAGCGCGGTCCGTTCGGGCGCGGCCATCGCCAGGTTCTTCGGCACCATCTCGCCGATGACGAGGTGGAGGAAGACGACGGCGGCGAGGGCGATGACGTAGCCGAGCGGATGGATCAGCCCCTCGGGGACCCCGACCGCGTGGAAGACCGGTTCGAGGAGCCGGGCCACGGTCGGCTCGGCGACGGCGCCGAGCGTCAGCGAGCAGATCGTGATGCCGAACTGCGCGGCCGCCATCATCCGCGGCAGGTTCTCCAGGCCGTACAGGACCTGCTTGGCCCGGGCCCCGCCGAGCGGCTCGATCTGGCTGCGCCGGACGGAGACGAGCGCGAACTCGGCCCCGACGAAGAAGCCGTTGGCGAGGACCAGGAGGAGGGCGAGGAGGAGTTGGAGGGTGCTCATCGGGCGCCCTCCGCGACCAGCGGACCGGTGGAGGGCGTCGACACCGGCACCGTCACCGGGCCCGGCACCGCGTCCGTACGGACGATCCGGACGGATTCGGCGCGGTAGCGGTCGACCCGGCGGACCGAGAGGTGCCAGCCGGGCAGTTCGACCCGGTCCCCGGCGGTGGGGATGCGTCCGAGGAGGTCGGCGACGAGCCCGGCGACGGTCTCGTACGGCCCGTCGGGCACGTCGAGGCCCATCCGGCGCAGGGTGTGGACCCGGCAGGAGCCGTCGGCCTCCCAGGCGGGGCGGCCGTCCTCGGCGGGGACGGCGACCAGCTCGGGCCGTCCGTCGGCCGCCGTGTCGTGCTCGTCGCGGACCTCGCCGACGAGTTCCTCCACGATGTCCTCCAGGGTGACGACGCCGGCGGTGCCGCCGTACTCGTCGACGACCACCGCGATCGGCTGCTCCCGGCGCAGCCGCTCCAGGAGGGTCTGGGCGGGCAGCGACTCGGGGACGAGGAGCGGCGGGACCGCGATCCGGCCGACGGAGGTGCGCAGCCGGGCCTGCGGGGCGACGGCGAGCGCGTCCTTGAGGTGGACCATGCCGACGATCTCGTCGATCCGGTCGCGGTAGACCGGGAAGCGCGAGAGGCCGGTGGCCCGGGTGAGGTTGAGGACGTCGGCCGCGGTGGCGTCCCACTGGAGGGCGCTGACCTTCACGCGCGGGGTCATGACCTGCTCGGCGGTGAGGCCGCCGAGGGACAGGGTCCGTACGAAGAGGTCGGCGGTGTCCTGTTCGAGGGCGCCGGCCAGGGCCGAGTGCCGGGCCAGGGAGACCAGCTCACCGGGGGTGCGGACCGAGTCCAGCTCCTCGGTGGGCTCGACGCCCAGGAGCCGGACGAGCCGGTTGGCGACCCGGTTGAGCAGGGCGATCACCGGCCGGAAGAGGGCGGAGAAGCGGCGCTGCGGGGTGGCGACGAAGCGGGCCACCTGGAGCGGCCGGGAGACCGCCCAGTTCTTGGGCACGAGCTCGCCGACGACCATCTGGACGGCGGAGGCGAGCAGCATCCCGATCACCACCGACACCCCGGAGACGGCCCCTTCGGGCAGTCCGGTCGCGGTGAGCGGCCCGTGCAGCAGCCCGGCGAGCGCGGGCTCGGCGAGCATGCCGACGACGAGCGAGGTGAGGGTGATGCCGAGCTGGGTGCCGGAGAGCTGGAAGGACAGCTCGCGCAGCGCGGTGACGACGGCGCGGGCGCGCCGGTCGCCGGTGGCCGCGGCCCGTTCGGCCTCGGCGCGCTCGACGGTCACGAGCCCGAACTCGGCGGCCACGAAGAAGCCGTTGGCGAGGATCAGGAAGAAGGCCGCGGCGAGCAGCAGAAGGGAGACGATCATGCCGCCGCCTCCTGGGAGGGGGCGGCGCGGGTACTACCGGACGATCCGTCCATTGCTGGAGGGAGTCACTCCTCGGGTCGAAGGGGTGGCCTCGCGGGCCGCTGCGGCGGCCCTGCACACGCGAGGCGGTGGTGCGCCGGGCACCACCGCCTCCAGAGTAGTCACGCCGACGGCCCGAGGGGCAGGGGGTCGGCTCCGGATGGGGGACGGACCGGGGTCCTCCCGGACGCCCCGCCCGATGCGGACCCCTGGGGGTCAGGCCCCCTCCGCGCCCGTCCCCCGGCTCTCGGCCAGGGCCCGCAGGGCGCGGGCGTCCCGGACGGCCGCCTCCCTGGCGATGCCGGGCTGGATGCCGAGTACGGGCAGGCTGGTGCCGTCGCTCAGGTCCAGGAAGACCCACGGGTCGCCGGAGCGGAGGTTGACGCGGAGGATCTCCGCCCAGGCGAGCCGGCGGGTCCGGGTGATGTTGACGACCGTGACGCCCTCGTCGTCGGCGACCACCTTGGGACGGCTCAGCAGGACGAGGACCCCGAGGAAGAGCGCGGCCGTGAAGACGAAGCTGGCGCGCTCCCCCGGTCCGAGCCGCTCCAGCATCATCGCCACCAGGGTGACGGTGGCGAACATCACGACCCCCACGGTCAGCAGGACGGCCCGGGTGCGGCCGGGGCGGAAGGTGACCGGGAGGGCGGGCGTCGTGGGCTCGGACATGCGGGTTCCTCGGTGCCTGGTGGTGCCTGGTGACACCCTGGTGGTGCCTGGTGGGAGGTGCGCCGTCCGGCCGTCAGAGGCGGCAGGCGTGGATCGCGGTGGTGAGGATGGCGCGGGCGCCCAGCTCGTACAGGTCGTCCATGATCCGCTGCGCGTCCTTGGCGGGGACCATCGCGCGGACGGCGACCCAGCCCTCGTTGTGCAGCGGGGAGACGGTGGGCGACTCCAGGCCGGGGGTGAGGGCGACGGCCTGCTCCAGGTGCTCGGCGCGGCAGTCGTAGTCCATCATCACGTACGAGCGGGCGACGAGGACGCCCTGGAGGCGGCGGAGGAACTGCTGGACCTGCGGGTGGTCGTCGGTGGCGCCCTGGCGGCGGACGACGACGGCCTCGGAGGTGAGGATCGGCTCGCCGATGACCTCCAGGCCGGCGTTGCGCAGGCTGGTGCCGGTCTCCACGACGTCCGCGATGACCTGGGCGACGCCGAGCTGGATCGCGGTCTCGACCGCGCCGTCCAGGTGCACGACGGAGGCGTCGATTCCCTGGTCGGCGAGGTGCTTGGCGACGATGCCCTCGTAGGAGGTGGCGATCGTCATGCCGCCGAAGTCCTCGGGGCCCTCGGCGGTGCCCGGCCGGGTGGCGTACCGGAAGGTGGAGCGGCCGAAGTTCAGCGCGAGGATCTCCTCGGCGCTGGCGCCGGAGTCCAGGAGCAGGTCGCGGCCGGTGATGCCGATGTCCAGCTTCCCGGAGGCGACGTAGATCGCGATGTCCTTCGGGCGCAGGTAGAAGAACTCGACCTCGTTGCCGGGGTCGATGACCACCAGTTCCTTGGACTCCTTGCGCTGGCGGTAGCCGGCCTCATGGAGCATGGCCGACGCAGGTCCGGAGAGGGAACCCTTGTTGGGGACGGCGATGCGCAGCATGGGACGGCTTCCTTTGCCTGGGGAGTTGTGGTGCGGGGGGCGGGTGCGGCTCAGAGGTGGGCGTAGACGTCGTCGAGCGAGATCCCGCGGGCGACCATCATCACCTGGACGTGGTACAGCAGCTGCGAGATCTCCTCGGCGGCGGCTTCCTTGCCCTCGTACTCGGCGGCCATCCAGACCTCGGCGGCCTCCTCGACGACCTTCTTGCCGATGGCATGGACGCCCTTGTCCACCAGTTCCGCGGTGCGGGAGGTGGCCGGGTCGCCGGTCTCGGCCTTGAGCTTGAGCTCGGCGAAGAGCTCTTCGAAGCTTTTACGGGTTCCGTTCGCCATGATGGTCCTAAGAATACGGGGTGCGAATACGCCACTCAGCGCCAGGGTTCGCTGACCGTGCGCAGTGTGGTGGCGGTGGCGACGGCGGCGGTGACGGCCTCGTGGCCCTTGTCCTCGGAGGAGCCCTCCAGGCCGGCCCGGTCGAGCGCCTGCTCCTCGTTGTCGACGGTGAGGACGCCGAATCCGACGGGTACGCCGGTGTCGATCGAGACCTGGGTGAGGCCGTGGGTGACGCCCTGGCACACGTACTCGAAGTGCGGCGTTCCGCCGCGGATGACGACGCCGAGCGCCACGACGGCATCGTAGCCGCGCCCGGCGAGGACCTTCGCCACGACCGGGAGCTCGAAGCTGCCGGGGACGCGCAGCAGGGTCGGCTCGTCGATGCCGAGCTCGCTCAGGGCGCGCAGGGCGCCGTCGACGAGGCCGTCCATGATCTTCTCGTGCCACTGTGCCGCGACGACCGCGACGCGGAGGTCGCCGCAGTTCTTGACGCTGAGGACGGGTGCGCCCTTGCCGCTCATGTTTCTCCTTGCCGATGTGCCGGTGGTGCCGGTGTGCCGGTGGTGCCGGTGATTGCGTACGGGGTTACTGGTTGCCGCAGGTGGGGGCGGGGGAACCGTCCAGCCAGGGCAGGTCGTGGCCCATCCGGTCCCGCTTGGTGCGCAGGTAGCGGAGGTTGTGCTCGCCGGCCTGGACCGGCATGGGCTCGCGGCCCTCGACGACGAGGCCGTACCGGGTGAGGGCGTCGACCTTGTCGGGGTTGTTGGTCATCAGGCGCAGGCTGCGGACGCCGAGGTCGACGAGGACCTGCGCGCCGGCCGCGTAGTCGCGGGCGTCGGCGGGCAGCCCGAGCTCCAGGTTGGCGTCGAGGGTGTCGCGGCCGCGCTCCTGGAGCTCGTACGCGCGCAGCTTGGACAGCAGGCCGATGCCGCGGCCCTCGTGGCCGCGCAGGTAGACCACGACGCCCCGGCCGGCCTCGGTGATCCGGTCCATGGAGGCCTGGAGCTGGGGGCCGCAGTCGCAGCGCAGCGAGTGGAAGACGTCGCCGGTCAGGCACTCGGAGTGGACCCGGACGAGGACGCCCTCGCCGTCGCCGATCTCGCCGTGGACGAGGGCGACGTGCTCGACGCCGTCGACGGTGGAGCGGTAGCCGTACGCGGTGAAGTCGCCGTGCGCGGTGGGGAGGCTGACCTCGGCCTCGCGGCGGACGGTCGGTTCGGCGGAGCGGCGGTAGGCGATCAGGTCCTCGATGGAGATGATCGTGAGGCCGTGCTTGCGGGCGAAGGGGACCAGCTCGGGCAGGCGCAGCATGACGCCGTCCTCGCCCGCGATCTCGACGATGGCGCCGGCCGGGCGCAGGCCCGCGAGGCGGGCGAGGTCGACGGCGGCCTCGGTGTGCCCGTTGCGGACGAGGACGCCGCCGGGCTTGGCGCGCAGCGGGAAGACGTGGCCGGGGCGGACGAAGTCGGAGGGCTCGTGGCGTCCGCCCGCCAGCATCCGCAGGGTGGTGGCGCGGTCGGCGGCGGAGATGCCGGTGGTGACGCCGTGGGCGGCGGAGGCGTCGACGGAGACGGTGAAGGCCGTGCGCATCGACTCGGTGTTGTGGTCGACCATCTGCGGGAGTTCGAGGCGCTCCAGCTCCTCTTCCTCCATGGGGGCGCAGATCAGGCCGCGGCACTCGCTCATCATGAAGGCGACGATCTCGGGGGTGGCCTTCTCGGCGGCGATGACGAGGTCGCCCTCGTTCTCGCGGTCCTCGTCGTCGACGACGACGACGGGGCGGCCGGCGGCGATGTCCCGGACGGCCTGCTCGACCGGGTCGAGGGCGAGGTCGGCGGCGTCCCAGGGAGGGAGCGGACTCATGCGCGGGCTCCTTCCAGAGCGGGGGCGGTGCGGGAGCGGAGCCACCAGTCGCGCATGCCCCACAGGACGAGCGCGCCGTAGATGACGTAGACGAAGCCGGAGAAGGCGTAGCCGTTGGCGAAGTTCAGCGGGACGCCGACCAGGTCGACGAGGAGCCAGGCGAACCAGAACTCGACCATGCCCCGGGCCTGGGCGTACATGGCGACGACCGTGCCGACGAAGATGTACGCGTCCGGCCAGGGGTCCCAGGACAGCTTCGGGAAGGCCTCGAAGAACAGGGCGACGGCGACGGTGCCGGCGGCGGCCGCGGCGATCATGGCGCCGCGCTCGCGCCAGGTGGCGAAGCGCACGGTGATGTGGCCGTCGGCTCCCTGGTCCTTGCCGCGCTGCCACCGCCACCAGCCGTAGATCGCGACGAGCACGACGACGACCTGCTTGCCCGCGCTGCCGGTGAGGTGGCCGTAGAAGGCGCCGAAGAGGATCAGGCCGGCGAGGAACTGCACGGGCCAGGTCCAGACGGAGCGGCGCCAGCCGAGCGCGAGGGCGGCGAGCCCGAAGACGTTGCCGATCATGTCGGCCCAGATGATGCGCTGGCCGAGGACGGTGAACGCCTCGGAGTTCAGCCAGTTCACTTGACGTTCTCCCCGGTGTTCGGGCCGAGCAGCCGCTCGACGTACTTGGCGATGACGTCCACTTCCAGGTTGACCGGGTCGCCGCCCTTCTTGACGCCGAGCGTGGTCAGGCCGAGGGTCGTGGGGATGAGGCTGACGGTGAACCAGTCGTCGCCGACCTCGACGACGGTGAGGCTGACGCCGTCGACCGTGATGGAGCCCTTCTCGACGACGTACCGGGCGAGGTGGGCGGGGAGGCCGATCCTGACCAGTTCCCAGTGCTCGGACGGGGTGCGGTCGAGGACGGTGCCGGTGCCGTCGACGTGGCCCTGGACGATGTGGCCGCCGAGGCGGCCGCCGACGGCCATGGGCCGTTCCAGGTTGACGCGGGAGCCGACGCCGAGGGCGCCGAGGCTGGACCGCTTGAGGGTCTCGGCCATGACGTCGGCGGTGAACTCGCCGTCGCCGTGCTCGACGACCGTGAGACAGACACCGTTGACGGCGATGGAGTCGCCGTGCTGGGCGCCTTCCGTGACCAGGGGGCCGCGCAGTCGGAAGCGGGAGGCGTCCTCCAGCAGCTCGACGGCGACGACCTCGCCCAGTTCTTCGACGATTCCGGTGAACACGGTCAGGCTCCCTTGAGGGTGGCGGTGATGCGGAGGTCGGGTCCGATGCGGACGGTCTCGGTGATGTCGAGCCGCAACGCTTCGGCGATGGTGCCGATTCCCGCCCCGGCGAGGGCCTGCGGGCCGTCGCCGAGGAGGACGGGGGCGAGGTAGCCGACGACCTGGTCGACGGCGCCGACGGCGACGAAGGAGCCCGCGAGGGTGGGGCCGCCTTCGAGGAGGACCGAGCGCACGCCCCGGGCGTGGAGCGCGTCGAGCAGGTCGTGCACGCCGATCCGGCCGTCGCGCAGGGGCAGCCGGAGCGGTTCGGCGTCGGGCAGGTGCCGGGTGTCGGCGTCCTCGCCGACGACGACCAGGGTGGGCGCGGCGTCGTCGAGGACGCGGGCGGTGGGCGGGATCCCGGCGCGGGTGTCGAGGACGACCCGCAGCGGCTGGGTCGCGTCCTCGATCCCCCGGACGGCGAGGTGCGGGTCGTCCGCGCGCAGCGTCCCGCCGCCGACCAGGACGGCGTCGGCCTCGGCGCGCAGCCGGTGGACGTCGGCGCGGGCCTCGGGGGAGGTGATCCAGCGGGAGGTGCCGTCGGCGGCGGCGGTCCGGCCGTCGAGGGTGGCGGCGTACTTCCAGCGGACGAAGGGGCGGCCGCGGCGCACGGAGGTGAGCCAGGCGATGTTGACGGCCTCGGCCTCGGCCTCCAGGAGTCCCCGCTCGACCTCGACGCCGGCGCCGCGCAGGGTGTCGGCACCACCCGTGGCCTGCGGGTTCGGGTCGCCGACCGCGTAGACGACGCGGCTGATCCCGGCCTCGATCAGGGCCTGGGAGCAGGGTCCGGTGCGGCCGGTGTGGTCGCAGGGTTCGAGGGTGACGTAGGCGGTGCCGCCGCGGGCGAGGACACCGGCCTCGCGCAGGGCGTGGACCTCGGCGTGCGGGCCGCCGGCGCGCCGGTGGTAGCCCTCTCCGACCTGGTGGCCGGAGGCGTCCGTGACGACGCACCCGACGACGGGGTTGGGGCTGGTGGCGCCGAGCGCGCGGGCGGCGAGCTCGACGGCGCGTCGCATGGCGGTGGTGTCGGCCTGCCGGTCCACCGGGTCCTCCTGCCTCTTCGGGCACGGACTCCGGGGTCTGTCGCGGCGACAGGGAGCGGGAAGGACGCCTCGCACGGGGTACGCCGAGGCCGAAGGTCCGGTCCGCCGGAAACCCGGCGAACGGCGGACGTACGGCCGGCACACCTCCGGAGAGGGGTCACCCGCCGCGCACTGCCTCCCATCCGGACTTTCACCGTCGGTCCAGGAATCTCACCTGGTCAACCGGCCGCTGGCTGCGGACGGGTCGCGGACTATACCGCCGGTTCGGAATTACACCGACCCCGGAGTGCGCTGCTGCTGATACAGGGCCAGTGTGCCACGGCCGGTGAACGGCGGTGCGGCCACGAGCCTGTGGGCTGGCTCACAGGATCCCACATTCCCCTTCTTTGGTCCAGACCTATTGACGCACTGGTCTAGTCCTCTTAATCTCCGTGTCACCTTCGAGGTAACGGTCCGTCGGGGTGCGCACGCCACGGACCCAACACGACCCACCCCCTTGTTCGTTGTGCTCCATCACCTCCCCAGGAGGAACCGATCGTGTTGTCCCCCACGACGAAGAGAGCCTCGCTGCTCGCGTCCGGCGCGGCCGTCGCCGGACTGCTGCTCAGCTCGCTCTCCGGCGGCGTCTCGTACGCGGCCGACAACGAGTCCTGTCGCCCCGACGGCCTCTACAAGACGCCCGGCGTCGACGTCCCGTACTGCTCGGTCTACGACGCCGAGGGCCGCGAGAAGATGGGCGCGGACCACCAGCGCCGGGTCATCGGCTACTTCACGGGCTGGCGCACCGGCAAGAACGGCGAGCCGTCGTACCTCGCCAAGGACGTCCCGTGGGAGAAGGTCACCCACATCAACTACGCCTTCGGGCACGTCGACGGGGCCAACAAGCTCTCCGTGGGCACGGACGGTCCGAACAACGCGGCCACCGGGATGACCTGGCCCGGCGTCGCCGGGGCCGAGATGGACCCCGGTTTCGCCTACAAGGGCCACTTCAACCTGCTCAACAAGTTCAAGAAGCAGCACCCGAACGTCAAGACGCTGATCTCGGTCGGCGGCTGGGCGGAGACCGGCGGCTACTTCGCGGACAACGGCGACCGGGTGAACTCCGGCGGCTTCTACTCGATGGCCACCAACGCCGACGGTTCGGTCAACCAGGCCGGGATCAACACCTTCGCGACCTCGGCCGTCGACTTCATCCGGAAGTACGGGTTCAACGGCGTCGACATCGACTACGAGTACCCGACCACGATGAAGGACGCGGGCAACCCGCTCGACTGGCAGCTCGCCAACGCGCGCCGCGCCGGTCTCGTGCAGGGCTACGCGGCCCTCATGAAGTCCCTGCGCGAGAAGCTGGACACGGCCGGCGCCGCCGACGGCAAGCACTACCTGCTGACCGTCGCCGCCCCCTCCTCCGGCTACCTGCTGCGCGGCATGGAGACCTTCCAGGTCCAGAAGTACCTGGACTACGTCAACATCATGTCGTACGACCTGCACGGCGCCTGGAACGAGTACGTCGGCCCGAACGCCTCCCTCTTCGACGACGGCAAGGACGGCGAGCTCGCCGCCGCCAACGTCTACGGCTCGGCGCAGTACGGCAACATCGGTTACCTCAACACCGACTGGGCGTACCACTACTTCCGCGGCTCGATGCCGGCCGGCCGCATCAACATCGGCCTGCCCTACTACACCCGCGGCCACAAGAACGTGCAGGGCGGCACCGACGGCCTCTGGGGCAAGGCCACCGCGGCCACCTGCCCGGCCGGCGCCGGCCTGACCAAGTGCGGCGACGGCGCCGAGGGCATCGACAACCTCTGGCACGACAAGGACACCGCGGGCAAGGAGTCGCCCGCCGGCTCCAACCCGATGTGGCACGCCAAGAACCTGGAGAAGGGGATCGTCGGCGACTACGTCACGAAGTACGGCTTCCCCGCGAACACCACGCTGACCGGCACCTACGTCCGCAAGTACGACTCGACCCTGGTCGCGCCGTGGCTGTGGAACGCGCAGAAGAAGGTCTTCCTCTCCACCGAGGACGAGCAGTCGGTGGCCGCCAAGGCCGACTACGTGGTGAACAAGGGCATCGGCGGCACCATGGTCTGGGAGATGGCCGGCGACTACGCCTGGAACGCCACCAAGGGCCAGTACGAGATGGGCTCCACGCTCACCTCGCTGATGTACGACAAGTTCAAGTCGGCCACCCCGTACGGCGCGAAGAAGTCCAACAAGGCGCTGCCGACCCAGGCCGTGAACATCGAGACGGCGTTCACCGAGTTCAAGCTCGGCGACTCCAACTACCCGATCACGCCCAAGGTCAAGATCACGAACCGGACCAACACCACCCTGCCGGGCGGCACCGAGTTCCAGTTCGACTACGGCACCTCGGCGCCGAGCAACGCCTCCGACCAGTCCGGCTTCGGCACGAAGGTCATCAGCAGCGACCACACCGGCTCCAACGTGGGCGGGCTGAAGGGCGACTTCCACCGCGTCTCGCTGAAGCTGCCGGCCTGGCAGTCGCTGGCCCCGGGCGCGACGGTCGACCTGTCGTTCAACTACTACCTGCCGGTGTCCACCCCCTCCAACTGGACGGTGAACATCAACGGCACGACGTACGCCCTCGCCGGTGACCTGGCGCGCGGCACGACGGTCGTGGAGCCGGGCTCCGGCACCACCCCGCCCACCACGCCTCCGACCACCCCGCCGACGACGGAGCCGCCCGTCGGCTGCACCGTCCCGGCGTACGTGGCGGGGACGGTCTACAACGCGGGCAACGAGGTCTCCCACAAGGGCCACAAGTGGAAGGCCCAGTGGTGGACCCAGAACCAGGAGCCGGGCACGACCGGCGAGTGGGGCGTCTGGAAGGACCTCGGCACCTGCTGATCCCCGGCCCCTGAAGGCCCCCGGCGGCGGAGAATCACGGCCCTTGCCGCCGCCGGGCACCCTCCGCGCCGCGCTTCCCTGTCCGGGGCGCGGCGCGGAGGCGTTTCCCGGAAGGACGCGGAGCCTCCTCCGGGACTCCCCCTACGGGAACAGGTCCTCCTGGGCCGCGTCCCGGGCCGTGAGGAGGGCGCCGCGCAGGACGGCCGCGTCGCCGAGGGCGGTGGCCCGGACCTCGGTGCGCAGCGGCGAGAGGGCGGCGAGCTCCGCCTCCACCCGGGCCGCCAGGACCGCGCCGCCGCTGTGGCCGGTCTCGCCGCCCAGGACCACGCAGCCGGGGTCGAGGACCGAGACCACGGCCGCCGCGCCGACGGCGAGGCGACGGGCGAGGGCGTCCAGGAAGGGTTCGTGGCCGGAGGCGAGCGCGTCCTCCGGGTCCAGGCCGTGCTCCCGGGCGAGCGCCTCGACGGCGGCGGTGCAGGCCAGTTCGTGGAAGCCGCCGTCGCAGCCGGTGGCCGAGGGGAGCCCGGTGGTGCCCGGCACCGGCAGGAAGCCGATCTCGCCCGCGCCGCCCGAGGCCCCCCGGCGCAGCCGTCCGTCGAGGACGACGGCGGCGCCCACGCCCTGGCCGAGCCAGAGCAGGACGAAGTCCTCTCGGTCGCGGGCCGCGCCCTCGCGCAGCTCCGCGAGGGCGGCGAGGTTGGTCTCGTTCTCGACGAGCACGCGCGCGGGAAGCCGTTCCTGGAGGACGGCGACGAGCCGCCGGTGCCAGGCGGGCAGTCCCGTGGAGTCGCGGAGTTCGCCGGTGACCGGTTCGATGAGCCCGGGGGCGCCGACCGCGACGCTGTGCGGCGCGTCGACGCCGGCCTCCTTCACGGTCCGCTCCAGGAGGGTGACGGCCTTCTCCACGGCCGGTCCGGTGCCGCCGTCGTCGCCGACGGGCGCGGAGGCCTCGACGAGGGTGGTGCCGAGCAGGTCGGCGACGGAGACGGAGACCGAGCGGGTCCGCACGTCGAGGGCGGCGAGGTGGGCGCGGCCCGCGACGATCCCGTACAGCCTGGCGTTGGGGCCCCGGCGCTCGGCCCCGGCCTCGCCGACCACGTGGACGAGTCCGGAGCCCCGGAGCCGCTCGACGAGGTCGGCGACGGTCGGGCGGGAGAGCCCGGTGAGCGTCTTGAGCTGAGCGGCCGTCAACGGGCCCTCGTCCTGGAGCAGTCGCAGGGCGAGCCGGTCGTTGATGGCCCGTGCGGTGCTCGGGGATGCGGCCATGCGGCGATCCTCTCAGACGTTCCCGGGACGGGGCCCGTCCCTGCGGACTATTTATCAGGCAGGGTTCCTGATAGTTTACGCGACGCACCACGACACAGACACAGACACAGACACAGACACAGCTACCGACACCGACACGGCACACACCGGGGAGGCCCCATGGCGGCGGAGACCGTCACCAGCACCGAACGCCTGCGGCGGGCGCGCTTCGCCGTCGCCGCCGTCTTCTGCGTCCACGGCGCGGTGACCGGCAGCTTCGCCACCCGCATCCCCTGGATCCAGGAGCACGCGGGCGTCAGCGCGGGGCAGCTCGGGCTCGCGCTCGCCTTCCCCGCGCTCGGCGCCTCGCTCGCGATGCCGCTGGCCGGGGCGATCTCCCACCGCTTCGGCGCCCGCACCGCGCTGCGCGGCCTGCTCGTCCTGTGGACGCTGTCCCTGATCCTGCCCTCACTCGCCCCGAACGTCTGGGGCCTGTGCGGCGCGCTCTTCGTGTACGGCGCGACCGCCGGCATGTCCGACGTGGCGATGAACGCCCTGGGCGTCGAGACCGAGACCCGGCTCGGCCGCTCCATCATGTCGAGCCTGCACGGCATGTGGAGCGTGGGCGCCCTGATCGGCTCCGCCGCCGGCACGGTCGCCGCCCACCTCGGCGCCGACGCCCGGCTGCACCACCTGGTCGCGGCCCTGGTCCTCACGGCGCTCGGCCTGGTCTTCTGCCAGGGCGTCCTCGACGTGCGCAGCACCCCGGAGGAGGAGGCGCCGCCGCGCTTCTCGCTGCCGCCGAAGTCCGCGCTCGTCATCGGCGCCATCGGCTTCTGCGGGGTGTTCGCGGAGGGTGCCAGCCTCGACTGGTCGGCCGTCTACCTGCGCGACGAGCTGGGCACCTCGGCCGGGCTCGCGGCCGCCTCGACGACCGCCTTCGCCCTGACGATGGCCGTGGCGCGGCTGGTCGGCGACCGGGTGGTGGACCGCTTCGGCGCGGTCCGTACGGTACGGGTCGGGGGCGTCGTCGCCACCCTCGGCGGCCTCCTGGTCGTCCTCGCCCCGCACGCGGCCGTCGCCCTGGCCGGATTCGGTCTCATCGGGCTCGGGGTCGCGGTCGTCGTCCCGCTCGCCTTCGCGGCGGCCGGGCGCAGCGGCCCGAACCCCAGCCAGGCCATCGCGGGCGTCGCCACCATCACGTACACCTCGGGCCTGATCGCCCCCTCCGCGATCGGCGGCATCGCCGACGCGACCTCCCTCGTCTTCTCCTTCGGCCTGGTCACCCTGCTCGCGTTCGGTCTGGTGGTGGGCGCGGGCGTGCTCCGGAGCGCCGACGCGAAGGCCCCGGGGGCGTCTCCGGCGGACGGTGTCCCCGCCAGGAGCGGGGGCCCGGCCGCGTAACGCCGGCCACCGGCCGGGGCGCCGTCCTCCCGGGCGTCCCCGGCCGGTGGCCGCGCATACCATGTGGCTGATCTTCTGCGGTCCCGACGCGACCGCCGGAACCGGAGAACGGGAGCGACCTCATGAACCTCGGCGTGCGCTGGACCCTGCACGGGGACGGGAGAACACCCGCTCCGGGGGCCGTCGTCCGCCCGGACGAGCGGCTCTCCTGGCCCCGGACCGTCGGACTCGGCGCCCAGCACGTGGTCGCGATGTTCGGCGCGTCCTTCGTGGCCCCGGTCCTCATGGGCCTGGACCCGAACCTCGCGATCATGATGTCCGGCGTCGCGACCGCGATCTTCCTCCTGGCGACCCGGGGCACGGTCCCGTCCTATCTGGGCTGCTCGCTCTCCTTCGTCGGCGTCGCCGCCGCCATCCGGGCCTCCGGCGGCACCAGCGCCACCGTGACCGGCGCGGTCCTGGTCGTCGGCGCCGTGCTCTTCCTGGCGGGTCTCGCGGTGCGGAGGTTCGGCGCGCGGATCATCCACGCGGCGATGCCCCCGGTCGTGACCGGCGCCGTCGTCATGCTGATCGGCTTCAACCTGGCCCCGGTCACCGCGGCCACGTACTGGCCGCAGGACCAGTGGACGGCGCTCCTGGTGATGCTGTTCACCGGTCTGGCCGTGGTCTGCCTGCGCGGTTTCTGGTCCCGGATCGCGATCTTCCTCGGCCTGGTCTTCGGCTACGCGCTGTCCTGGGTGCTCGATCTGACCTTCGGGAAGATCCACTCGATGTCCCCGTCCGGGCAGGTCGCCGACCACTGGCGGCTCGACCTCTCCGGCGTCTCGAAGGCCGACTGGATCGGCCTGCCCTCCTTCCACGGTCCCGGCTTCGAGTGGTCCGCGATCCTGGTCGCGCTGCCCGTGGTCATCGCCCTGATCGCCGAGAACGCCGGACACGTCAAGGCCGTCGGCGAGATGACCGGGGACAACCTCGACGACAAACTCGGCACCGCCATCGCCGCCGACGGCGCCGCCTCGATGCTGTCGACCGCCGTGGGCGGCCCGCCGAACACCACGTACTCCGAGAACATCGGCGTCATGGCCGCCACCCGCGTCTACTCGACCGCCGCCTACTGGGCCGCGGCCGGCTTCGCGCTGCTCTTCGGTCTCTGCCCGAAGTTCGGCGCGGTCGTCGCCGCCATCCCCGGCGGCGTCCTCGGCGGCATCACCGTCATCCTGTACGGCATGATCGGCCTGCTCGGCGCCCAGATCTGGATCAACGCCGGGGTCGACCTGCGCAACCCGCTCAACCTGGTCCCGGCCGCCGCCGGCATCATCATCGGCGTCGGCGGGGTGAAGCTGACCTTCACCGACACCTTCGAGCTGGGCGGCATCGCGCTCGGCACGATCGTCGTCATCACCGGCTACCACGTGCTGCGGGCCTTCGCCCCGGCCCACCTCAAGGAGCAGGAACCGCTCCTGGACTCCGGCACCAGCTCGTACGAGAGCGGAGCCGACGGCGGGGCGAAGAGCTGAGGGATTCGCCCGTTCTGGGGAAGCCGGGCCCGGAAGGCTCCCCCGCGGGCCCGGCGGCTGGGAGCCTGCCCCCATGGCGCAGACCCAGCAGCTCGGACCCTTCGTCGCCGTCGACCCCGTGGTGGACCGGATGCGGGCGCTCCGCTCGGCCTGGCACCCGGCCGACGGGGTCGCCGTCTTCAACCGGGTCTATCTGACCGTCACGGAGGAGATCGGCCACGCCCTCGCGGCGGGCGCCTTCGAGGACCGGCGGGCCGCCGCCACGCTCGACGTGCGGTTCGCCGAGCGGTACCTCGCGGCGGTCGACGCCCTGGCCACCGGGGGCCCGGCGCCCGCCTGCTGGCGGCCCCTCTTCCACTACCGGCGGCATCCCGGCGTACGCCCGCTCCAGTTCGCGCTCGCCGGGATCAACGCCCACATCGGTCACGACCTGGCGCTCGCCGTCGTGGACGCCTGCGGGGACCTGGAGTGCGCGCCCGCCGACCTGGAGGACGAGTTCGACCGGGTCGGGGACGTCCTGGTCCTCCTGGAGGAGCGCATCCGGGAGGAGCTGATGCCGGGCCCGGACCTCCTGGAGCTCGCGGACCCGCTCACCCATCTGCTCGGCTGCTGGAGCCTGGACCGGGCCAGGGACGGCGCCTGGCTGGCGGCGCGCTCGCTCTGGCAGCTGCGCGGCCTCCCCGAGCTGGCCGGGGAGTTCACCGAGCGTCTCGACCGGTCGGTGGGCCTGGTGGGGCGGATGCTGCTCACGCCCCTGGCCGGGCCCTGAACCGTACGGCTCAGTCCTCCGGCAGCTCGACCGGGGCGATCTCGTCGTACACGTCGCCCGGACCCGGGTTGGTGGCGTCGGTGGAGCCGCCGAGGTGGTGCATCACGCCCCAGACCGCGTTGAGCGCCGTCTGCACCGCGCCCTCGGCCCAGCCGGCCGTCCAGGAGATGTCGTCGCCGGCGAGGAAGATGCCCCGCTTGTCCTCGGGCAGCCGGTCCTGCATGAAGTGCGTGAACAGGCGCCGCTGGTAGCGGTAGTGGCCCGGCAGGTTGGCCTTGAAGGCGCCCATGAAGTAGGGCTCGTTCTCCCAGGAGACCGTCACCGGGTTGCCGATGATGTGCTTCCGGATGTCGACCTTCGGGTAGATCTCGCCGAGCGACTTCAGCATGACCTCCATCCGCTCGTTCGCGGACAGCGGCAGCCACTTGAGGCTGTCGTCGCACCAGGTGTACGAGAGGCAGATCGTGGCCGGCCTGTCCGGGCCGTCGTCCAGGAGGTAGGTGCCGCGGGTCATCCGGTCGGTGAGCGTCATCGACATGACGTCACGGCCGGTCTCCTCGTCCTTGTCCAGCCAGAACGGCCGGTCCACGGGCACGAAAAGCTTGCTGGACTCCATGTAGTGGGTGCGCTCGATCGCCGTCCAGTGGTCGATCGGGAAGAGCGAGTCGTCGCAGGCGATCTTGGAGAGCAGCATCCAGGACTGGGCGGTGAAGACCGCCGCCCGGTACGTGCGGATGTCGCCGGAGGCGTCGGTGACCGTGATCCGGTTGCCGGCGGTCCGGTTCAGCCGGGTCACGGCCGGCTTCGGGTCGCCGCCGTGCAGGGAGCCGAGCGAGGTGCCCTGCGCCCAGTGGACGATCTTCTCCGGCTCGCGCTCCCACAGGCGCAGCGGCAGCTGCTGCGAGCCGCCCACGATGCCGCGGTGGTGGTCGTCGGCCTCGGTGTAGACGACGCGGAGGATCTCCAGGATGGAGTTGGGGAAGTCGGTGTCCCAGCCGCCGGTGCCGAAGCCGACCTGGCCGAAGATCTCGCGGTGCCGGAAGGACTTGAAGGCCTCGGACTCGCAGAGGAAGCCGTAGAAGGTCTGGTTGTCGAGCTTCTCGACGAGCTGCGCCCAGATCTCGCGGATGCGCGGGACGTCCCGCTCGCGCATCGCGGTGTTCATGTCGGAGAAGTCGGCGCCCTCCTCCAGGCACTTGCCCCAGGCGGCGGCGACGTCGCGGTAGACCTGCGGCAGGTCGTCGATGGTCTCGGCGTAGTGCGACTCGCCCTTGAGGTCGACCACGGTCGAGGGGGTGGCCGGGGAGAGCGGGTTCGGGAAGGGCGTGGTCTCCAGGCCGACCAGGTCGATGTAGTGCTGGAGCGCGGTCGAGGAGGGCGGGAAGCGCATGGCGCCCATCTCGGCGGTCAGCGAGTCGTCGCAGCCCTCGAAGCCGACGGTCCGCAGCCGTCCGCCGATCTTGTCGGCCTCGTAGACGACGGGCTTGAGGCCCATCTTCATCAGCTCGTACGCGGCGATGATCCCGGACAGGCCGCCGCCGATGACCGCGACCTCGGTGCCGTGCTCGGTCGCCGGTATCTGGCCGAGCCCGGCCGGGTGGGCCAGGAAGTCGTCGTAGGCGTACGGGAAGTCCGGACCGAACATGGTGATCGGCGGCTGCGCGTCGGTGTGCTGGACGGCGTTGGGCACCGTGGACGTCATGGGGTACGGACTCCTTGCACGGGATGAAGAAGGGTGAGGCGGGGGGGAGGGGGCTCAGACCAGGGGGCCGTAGAGGTCCGGGCGCCGGTCGCGGAGGTAGGGGTTCAGCTCGCGGGAGGCCGCCAGGAAGGCGGGGTCGACGTCGCCGACGACCAGGTCCTCACCGCGTCCGGCGCGGGCCCGGGCGGTGCCGTCGGGACCGGAGAGCACGGAGAGGCCGACGAACTCGAAGTCGCCCTCGGGCCCGGTCCGGTTGGCGTACGCGATGTAGAGCTGGTTCTCGAAGGCGCGCACGGGGACGACGGACTCGGCGACGACCTCGGCGGGGTGCATGAGCGCGGTCGGTACGAGGAGGAGGTCCGTGCCGGCCAGGGCCTGCGCCCGTACGTTCTCGGGGAACTCGACGTCGTAGCAGATCATCAGGCCGACGGTGAGGCCGCCGACCTCGGCCTGGACGACGCCGTCGTCGCCGGGCGTGAACCACTGGTTCTCGAAGGCGCCGTAGAGGTGCGTCTTGCGGTAGTTCGCGAGCGGGACGGCGTCGGCGCCGATGAGCCGCACGGAGTTGTGGAGGACGCCGTGCTCCTCGGTGTTGCGCTCCGGGTAGCCGTAGCCGACGGCCAGGCCGTGGCGCACGGCGACGGCCGCGACGGCGCGGGCGGAGGGGCCGTCGGCCGGTTCGGCCAGACGGGCCATGTCGGCGCCGATGGCGTAGCCGGTGAGGAACAGCTCGGGGGCGAGCAGCAGGCCCGCCCCGGCGGCGGCGGCGCGGGCGGCGGCCTCGTCGAGGATCTTGAGGTTGGCGGCCACGTCACCGAGCTCACCGGAGCTCTGGAGCAGGGCGGTGCGCAGCGCGGGCATGGCGATCCTCGGGGGGTCCGGAGTACAGGGGGAAGACGTCAAAAACGGTACGGTTCCGGACTCGGCCGGGACAAGGCGGGAGCGTTGCGGACCGACCGCCGAACCGTTGCGCGATCCTCGTACCGGACGGCGATTCGTTGCGTACGGCTCCGGCCGGGGGCGTACAAGTCCCTCACGGGGCGGACGGGCGGTCCCGGGCGGACGGACTCCGGGCAGGTGGGCTCCGGGCGAGCGGGTCCTACGCGGGCGAGCCGGAGGAGAAGCGCCGCAGCAGCGGCGAGAGCACCAGGACGGACTTGGTGCGCTCCACGAAGGGCTCGCCCGCGATCCGCTCCAGGACGCGCTCGAAGTGGCGCATGTCCGAGGCGAAGACCTGGACGACGGCGTCCGCGTCACCGGTGACGGTCGACGCGGACACCACCTCGGGATACCGCTCCAGACCCCGCCGGATGTCGTCCGGCGAGGTGTTGTGGCGGCAGTAGATCTCGACGAACCCCTCGGTCTCCCAGCCGAGCGCCGCCGGGTCCACCCGTACGGTGAAGCCGGTGATGGCGCCCTCGGCCCGGAGCCGGTCCACGCGCCGCTTCACGGCGGGCGCGGAGAGCCCCACGAGCGAGCCGATGTCGGCGTACGAGCGGCGGGCGTCCTCCGCGAGGGCGTGGACGATGCGTTCGTCGAGGTCGTTGAGTCGCACTACGGGTGGATCACTTCTCTGCTGAGGGCACTGCGGTGGCCAGACGGGAGCGGCGCATGCCGTACAGGAAGTAGAACACGAGCCCGGCGGCCATCCAGCAACCGAAGACGGCCCAGGTGATCGCGTCCAGGTTGTACATGAGGTACGCACAGGCCACGAAGCCGAGGATCGGGAAGGTCCAGCCGAGCGACACGCGGAAGGTGCGGTCCATCGTCGGGCGGGTCTTGCGGAGCACGATCACCGCGATGTTGACCAGACCGAAGGCGAACAGGGTGCCGATGCTGGTGGCGTCGACGAGCTTGCCCAGCGGGATGACGGAGGCGAGGGCGCCGCAGAACAGCGACACGATGACGGTGTTGACGCGGGGAGTGCCGGTCTTGGCGTTGACCTTGCCGAAGACCTTGGGCACGAGGCCGTCGCGGGACATCGCGAAGAGCACCCGGGTCTGGCCGTAGAGCACGGTGAGCACGACGCTGGCGATCGAGATGACGGCGCCGGCGGCGAGCAGGGTGCCCCAGAACTTCTGGCCGCTGACGTCGTTCATGATCGCGGCGAGCGTGGCCTCGGAGCCGTCGAAGTCCTTCCAGTTCCACGCGCCGACCGCGACGGCCGCGACCAGGACGTAGAGGACGGTGACGATGAGCAGCGAGAGCATGATCGCGCGGGGGAGGTCGCGCTTCGGGTTCTTCGCCTCCTCACCGGCGGTGGAGGCGGCGTCGAAGCCGATGTACGAGAAGAAGAGGGTGGCCCCGGCGGCGCCGACGCCGGCCATGCCGAGCGGCATGAAGTCGGCGTAGTTGCCGGACTTGAAGCCCATGAAGCCGATGGCGCAGAAGAGCACGAGCGCGGCGATCTTCACGAAGACCATGATCGTGTTGACGACGGCGGACTCGCGGGCGCCGCCGAGCAGGAAGACCATCGCGAGCAGGACGACGATCAGACCCGGCAGGTTGATGAAGCCGCCCTCGCCGGGGGCGGAGGAGACCGCCGCGGGGAGGGTGACGCCGATCGTGCCGTCGAGCAGCTCGTTGAGGTACTCGCCCCAGCCGACGGCCACGGCGGCGACCGAGACGCCGTACTCCAGGACCAGGCACCAGCCGCAGACCCAGGCGACGAGTTCGCCCATCGTTGCGTACGCGTACGAGTACGAGGAGCCCGCGACCGGTATGGAGCCGGCCAGCTCGGCGTACGAGAGGGCGGAGAAGAGGGCCGCGAGGCCGGCGATGACGAAGGCCAGGGTGACCGCGGGGCCGGCCTCCGGGACGGCGTCGCCGAGGACGACGAAGATGCCCGTGCCGAGCGTGGCGCCGATGCTGATCATGGTCAGCTGCCACATCGAGAGGGAGCGGCGGAGGGTGCCGCCCTCGCCCTGCCCACCCTCCGCGACCAGGGCTTCCACCGGCTTTCGGCGGCCGAGGGCACGGAGAGCGGAGGGCTTGGGGGCGGTCGTGTCGTCGACCGGTGGGGCTGCGCCGTGGTCCAGCACTGCGGAGGCTCCTTATCGCTGCCTGTGGGGCGGAGCGGGGACCGCGGCGGTGCGCGGGCATGCCGGAGCAGGCCCACGGGGGACGGAACCGCCGAGCAGACGGTCGCCGCCACTCCTGGTACGAGGCACGAGCCTAAGCGGAAGGGGTTCGCACTCGTAATGCAGGGTTGTTGCGCAATGACGGATGATCATTGCGCACTTACGGCACGGACGGGGGAAACATTGCGCTCCCCCGCATGAATCAGTACATCGGGGGCATGCAGCGATCCACGCACGCATGGGCTCCTCGTGCCGGACGACCCGCTCCGCGAGGCCCTGCGGCCCGACGATCGGAGACCCGGTGGACTGGCTCGACCCGGAACCGTTCCTGCGCGGTACGGCCTGGCTGGACGGGAAGCGGCCCGTACGGGCCGATCCGGACGATCTGGCGCGGCTGCCGTGGGACGTGGCGGCGCGGGCCGAGCTCCCCATCGGGGTGCGGATCGAGTTCACGGCGGCGCCCGGCACGCGCGCGGTGGAGCTGCGCTACCGGGCGGCCGTGCCGGACGCGGACGACCCGCTGCGGGACCTGCGCCACTGCTTCGCCCTGTGGAGCGGGGCGCGGTTCGTCGGGGAGACCTGTGTGGGGCCGGCCGCCGAGGCCGTCGTGAAGCTTCCGCTGCCCCCGGGCGGCGGGAGCTTCAGCGTGTACCTGCCGGAGGGCCAGGCGCCCGTGCCGCTGGGCCTGCGGGCCGTCGGCGGCGCCCTCTCCCCCGCCCCGGCCCGGCCCCGCTGGCTCGTCCACGGCGACTCCATCACCGAGGGCTGGTGGTCGACCCGCCCGGCCCGCTCCTGGCCCGCCACGGCGGGCCGCCTCCTGGGCCTCGACCCGGTCAACCTGGGGTACGCGGGCGCGGCGCGCGGCGAACTGCCGCTCGCCGAGCACCTGGCGCGGCTCCCGGGCGAACTGATCACCCTGGCCTTCGGCACCAACTGCTGGTCCAAGGCGCCCGCGACGGCCGACTGGCTGTACGAGACGGTGCGGGCCTTCGTCGGCCTCGTCCGCACGGGCCACCCCGGGACCCCGCTGCTGATCGTCTCGCCCGTCCTGCGCCCGGAGGCCGAGCACACCCGCAACGCCCTCGGCGCGACCCTCACGGAGCTGCGCCGGGCGATGGAGCGGGCGGGCCGGGACCTGGCGGCCGAGGGCGACGGACACCTGATCGTCCTGTCCGGCGGCCCGCTGCTCGGCCCGGAGCACCTGGCGGACGGCCTGCACCCGAACGACCGGGGGCACGCCCGGATCGCGGCGGCGGTGGCGGAGGTGCTGAGCGGGGTCCCGGGCGTCCCGGCCCCGGCATGAGCGCACGTACGAGACGGCCGTGGGCCCCGGGAGCGATGCCCGGGGCCCACGGCCTTCGCGTGTCCGTGCGGACTAGCTCCAGCTGGCGTGCAGCGGCTTGCCCTCGGCGTAGCCGGCGGCGGACTGGACGCCGACCACGGCCTTCTCCTCGAACTCGGCGAGCGAGCCGGCACCGGCGTAGGTGCAGGAGGAGCGGACGCCCGCGATGATCGAGTCGATCAGGTCCTCGACGCCCGGACGCTGCGGGTCGAGGAACATGCGGGAGGTGGAGATGCCCTCCTCGAACAGCGCCTTGCGGGCGCGGTCGTAGGAGGACTCGTCGGAGGTGCGGTTCTTGACGGCGCGGGCCGAGGCCATGCCGAAGGACTCCTTGTAGGAGCGCCCCTGGGCGTCCTGGTGGAGGTCGCCCGGCGACTCGTACGTGCCGGCGAACCAGGAGCCGATCATCACGTTGGAGGCGCCGGCGGCGAGCGCCATGGCGACGTCGCGCGGGTGCCGGACGCCACCGTCGGCCCAGACGTGCTTGCCGTACTTCTTCGCCTCGGCGGCGCACTCCAGGACGGCCGAGAACTGCGGGCGGCCGACGCCGGTCATCATGCGGGTGGTGCACATGGCGCCGGGGCCGACGCCGACCTTGATGATGTCCGCGCCCGCCTCGATGAGGTCCTTGACGCCCTCGGCGGCGACGATGTTGCCCGCGACGATCGGGACCCGCGGGTCGAGCGCCCGGACGGTCCGGATGGCGGAGATCATCGACTCCTGGTGGCCGTGCGCGGTGTCGATGACGAGCGTGTCGACGCCCGCGTCGAGGAGCAGCTTGGCCTTGCCCGCCACGTCGCCGTTGATGCCGACGGCGGCGGCGACGCGCAGCCGGCCGTTCTCGTCGACGGCCGGGCTGTAGAGGGTCGCGCGCAGGGCGCCCTTGCGGGTCAGGATGCCGACCAGCCTGCCCTCCGCGTCGACGGCGGGGGCGTAGCGGCGGTTGGCGGCGTCGAGGGTGTTGAAGGCCTCGCGCGGGTCGATGTCCGCGTCCAGGAGGAGCAGGTCCTTGGACATGACCTCGGAGAGCTGGGTGAAGCGGTCCACCCCGGAGAGGTCGGCGTCGGTGACGACGCCCACCGGGCGCCGCTCCTCGTCGACGACGACACCGGCGTCGTGGGCGCGCTTGGGCAGCAGGGCCAGCGCGTCGGCGACGGTCTGGTGCGGCTCCAGGACGATCGGGGTGTCGAGGACGTGGTGCCGGCTCTTCACCCACGAGATCACGTCGGTGACGACCTCGATCGGGATGTCCTGCGGGATGACGACCAGACCGCCGCGGCGGGCGACGGTCTCGGCCATCCGGCGGCCGGCGACGGCGGTCATGTTGGCCACGACGAGCGGGACGGTCGTCCCGGTGCCGTCGGGCGAGGAGAGGTCCACGGCCTGGCGGGAGCCCACGGCCGAGCGGCTCGGCACCATGAACACATCGTCGTACGTCAGGTCGTAGGGCGGCTTGACGTCATTGAGGAAACGCACGTGCTGACATCCCAGTCGTTCGGATCGGCCCCTAGGCATTTCAGCCAGGGGAAAAAGCACGTAGTTCATTGTCCCACGGGTGTACGCATACCAGTCCCGGGCCGATCCTCCGAGGCTTGCGGCAGGAGGTTAGGAGGATCCTCCGAAGGTCCCGCCCAGGGAGAGGAGGACGGAGAGGCGGGCGGGGCTCTCGTCGGCCGCAGCGGCGAAGACCTCCCGGGCGGTCCGCCACTCGCCCGGCCGGGCCTCGGCGTACCCCCGCCAGCCGGTGACGACGAGGACGACCGGCCGGGGCAGGTCGGCCAGGCAGTCGGCGAGGGCGTCCCAGTTGCGGCCGAACCGGTCGGGCAGCGCGAGCGCGTCGGCGCACCGGTCCATGAGGGCGGCCTTGTCCGTGACTCCGGTCAGGTCGAGGACGACGGGGTCGTCAAGGCCCATCCGCGACCACCTCCCGGAAGGTCTCGTAGTGGTCGTCGGTGTAGTACGTCTCGCCGCCGCGCCCGGTGACGATCCGGCGTGCCCCGCGGTCGCGTTCGCCGGGGGTCCTCACGGTGTACTCGTGGTAGTAGCCGCGCTCCTCGCCGGGCAGGATCCTCTCGAAGTTGGAGAAGACGGCGCCGTCCCTGGCGTACGGGTAGGGTCCGCCGCGCGCGACGAGGTCGAGCGTCCCGCGCGCCTCGGGCGGCAGGTCGGCGGCCCGCACGGTGGGCAGTCCCGAGGCGCCGGTGGGCGCGACGGCGGCGGTCGTACGGGGCGGGGCGGCGGTTCCCGCGCCTCCGCCGTTCGAGGAGCAGCCGGCCAGGAAGCCGCCCAGGAGGACGGCGAGGACGAGCGCGAGGAGCACGCGCGGGGGCCGGAGCAGCATGTCCCGAACATACCCGTGCGGGACGGCTCCGGCCCCGGGGGGCACGCGTGGTTCAGCTGTCGGGGTCCGTGCGGTCGAGCGCCGGGTGGGTGCCCGGCCGCGACTCGGTGAGCAGGTAGTCCGCCGCCGCGCGGTCGGTCACCAGGCTGGTGACGAGCCCGGAGCGGAGCACCGCGCCGATCGCCGCCGCCTTGCGCTGGCCGCCGGCGATGGCCACGACCTCGGGGATCCGGCGCAGCCGGTCCGCCTCGACGGTGATGCAGCGCTCGCCCAGGTCGCGGCCGACCCGGCGCCCCTCGCTGTCGAAGAGGTGGGCGGACATCTCGGCGGCGACGCCGAGGGAGGCGTAGTGGGCGCGCTCCTCGTCGGAGAGCATGTCGTGGACGGTGGAGATGCCCGGCTCCCAGGAGCCGATGGACACGCAGGCGACGGTCACCTTGTCGAAGTACTCGAAGGCCCGCGCGATGCCGGTCTGGCTGCGCAGCGCGGCGGCCGTCGCCGGGTCGGGCAGCAGCATGGGGGCGTAGATCGGGTGGGCCTCGCCGCCGGAGACCTGGGCGGCCCGGCGCACGGCCTCGACGGAGCCGCGCTCGGCGGTCCCGGCGTCGTACACGCCGGTGAGCTGGACGACCGTGCAGGGCGGCAGCCGGTCGAGCGCCGCCGCCATGTGGATGGTGGAACGGCCCCAGGCCAGGCCGAGGACGTCGCCCTCGGTGACCAGCTCGCCGAGCAGGTCGGCGGCGACCTCGCCGAGGTTCTCCGGGTCGGGCGACTCGTCCTCGCCCTCCGCCGGGGACTCGACGACGACGGCGTGGCGGAGCCCGTAGCGGGCGCGGAGCGCGTCGGAGCGCTCGGCGTCCAGCTCGGCCGGCACCCGGATCTCGATGCGTACGAGGTCGCGCTCCAGGGCGGTCTCCAGGACCCGGGCCACCTTGAAGCGGCTCACGCCGAACTCCTCGGCGATCTGGATCTTGGACTTGCCCTCCAGGTAGAAGCGGCGGGCCATGGCCGCCGCCTGCACCAGCTCCGCGGGGCCCATCCGCAGGGCTGAGCGTCCCGCCGACATACCCGCCACCGCGCTCTCCTCACTGCCGTTCACGTACCGCTTGCTCACGTCACGCCGTTCGCGTGCCGAGGTCGTTCACTCTTCGGCTCCGTCGTTCATCCTGTCAGAAACGACGGACCCCGATCAGTCCTGTCGGCGGCCCGACGGACCGCGTTCATCCGCCGGAGGCTCAGTGGCCACACGCCCACGCGGCGGAGGCCGTCGCGGTCTCGGCGCGGGCCCGCAGCGAGGCGACGGCGGCGGCCGGGTCGGCCGCCCCGTACACCGCCGAGCCCGCGACGAAGACGTCGGCGCCGGCCTCGGCGCACCGCTCGATCGTGGACTCCGCGACCCCGCCGTCGACCTGGAGCCACAGCTCCAGGCCGTGCTTGGAGATCAGCTCACGGGTGCGGCGGATCTTGGGCAGCATGATGTCGAGGAAGGCCTGGCCGCCGAAGCCGGGCTCGACGGTCATGATCAGCAGCATGTCCAGCTCGGGGAGCAGGTCCTCGTACGGCTCGATGGGCGTGGCCGGCTTGAGCGCCATGGAGGCGCGGGCGCCCTTGGCCCGGATCTCCCGAGCGAGCCGCACGGGGGCGGCGGCCGCCTCGACGTGGAAGGTCACCGAACCGGCGCCTGCCTCCACGTACCGGGGAGCCCAGCGGTCGGGGTCCTCGATCATCAGGTGGCAGTCGAGCGGAGTGTCCGTCGCGCGGGCGAGGGACTCCACGATCGGCACACCCAGCGTCAGGTTGGGGACGAAGTGGTTGTCCATCACGTCGACGTGCAGCCAGTCTGCTCCCTCGACCGCCTTCGCCTCCTCGGCGAGCCGGGCGAAGTCCGCGGACAGGATGCTGGGGTTGATCTGCGCCATGCGCCAAGCCTCCCACGTTCTTGGGCACTTCTTTGCCGCTGGGCGGTTTCGATTCAGGTCCGGACCAGGTTCGGTACGAAACGACGAGCCCGGGACCGGGACGGACCGGGATATTGCGGTCGGATGATCGAAGGGTGGGGCGGTCCGGAGGTCAGACGGTCCGGCGCAGCAGCGCCAGGTACATGGCGTCCGTACCGTGCAGATGCGGCCAGAGCTGGACGTCGGGTCCCTCGCCGAGCGCGGGGACGCCGGGGAGCAGCGGGCGGGCGTCGATCAGCTCGGCGCCGCCGGTCCTCTTGAGGACGTCGTCGACGACGACCCGGGTCTCGGCCAGGTGCGGCGAGCAGGTGGCGTACCCGACGACGCCGCCGACGCGCACCGCGCGCAGCGCCTCGGTGAGCAGCGCGCGCTGGAGCGGGGCGAAGCCGTCCAGGTCGTCGGGGCGGCGGCGCCAGCGGGCCTCGGGGCGGCGGCGCAGGGCGCCGAGGCCCGAGCAGGGCACGTCCATCAGGACCCGGTCGAAGGAGCCGGGGGCCCACGGCGGGCGGGTGCCGTCGGCGGCGATCACCTGGTACGGGCCGGGGTTGCCGGCCAGGGCGCGCTCGACCAGGCGGGCGCGGTGCGGCTGCTTCTCGGAGGCGAGGAGCGCGGCGCCCCGTCCGGCGGCGAGGGCCGCGAGGAGCGCGGCCTTGCCACCGGGGCCCGCGCAGCCGTCGAGCCAGCGGGCGTCGGGGCCTTCGAGGGGGGCGTTCGCGAGGGCGAGGGCGACGAGCTGGCTGCCCTCGTCCTGGACGCCGGCCCTGCCCTCCTTCACCGCCTCGATGGCGCCGGGCTCGCCGCCCTCCGCCATCCGCACGGCGTACGGCGACCAGCGGCCCGGCAGGGTCTCGGTGGCCGCGGCGAGCTCCTCGGTGGTGGAGCGGCCGGGACGGGCGACGAGGGTGACCTCGGGGCGCTCGTTGTCCGCCTCCAGGAGGTCCTCGATCCCGGCGCGGCCGCCGCCGAGGGAGTCCCAGAGCGCGGAGACGACCCAGCGGGGGTGGGAGTGGACGACGGCGAGGTGGTCCTCGGGGTCCTCGTCGTACGGCGGGGCGACCTGCGCCACCCAGGCGTCCAGGTCCTGCCGCGCGATCTTCCGCAGCACGGCGTTGACGAACTTGGCCCGTCCGTCGCCGAGCACCACCCGCGCCAGCTCGACGCTGGCGGAGACGGCGGCGTGGGTGGGGATCCGGGTCCCGAGCAGCTGGTGCGCGCCGAGCGCGAGCACGTCGAGCACGGGCGGGTCGACCTCGCGCAGCGGGCGGTCGACGCAGGCGGAGATGATCGCGTCGTACGTGCCCTGGCGGCGCAGCGTCCCGTACACCAGCTCGGTCGCGAGGGCCGCGTCCCGGCCGTCGAAGTCCCCGCCCTCGCGGGCCTTCCGCAGGAGCGGCGGCAGCACCAGGTTCGCGTAGGCGTCCCGCTCGTCGACCGCCCGCAGCGCCTCGAAGGCGAGCATCCGGACGGGATCCTTCTTGGGCTTCCGGTAGGGCTTGGGGGGACGGCGACGTGCCTGCTCGCTCAAAGGTGCTCCGCGTGACGAAATGACGAGGTCGAACGCCTCCAGCCTACGTCCGCCGCGCCCGGGCCCGCACCGGAGGGCCGGGCGGGCCCCGGGCGGTGTCCTGCCGACCGGGCCGGGCGCCGCGGGCCCGGCCCGGTCGACGAGGCGCCCCCTACGCCCCCAGCCGCTCCCCCGGCGCGATCCGCACCCCGCGGGCCCAGTCGGCGGCCTTCATCGGCTTCTTGCCCTGGGGCTGGACCCAGAGGAGTTCGACGGCGTACGAGCCGGTGCCCGCGTACACGTCGTTCTTGCCGACCGAGAGCTCGCCCGGGGCCAGGTCGGTGCGGTCCGGGAGGGGCGTGACCTGGATCAGCTTGAGGCGCTCGCCGCGGAAGACGGTCCAGGCGCCGGGAGCCGGGGTGCAGCCGCGCACCACCCGGTCCACCCGGAGCGCGGGGGCCGCGAAGTCGACGTGGGCGTCCTCGACCCGGATCTTCGGGGCGAGGGTGACGCCCTCGACGGGCTGCGGGACGGCCTGGAGCGTCCCGTCCTCGATGCCGTCCATGGTCGCGGCGAGCAGTCCGGCGCCGGCGAAGGCGAGCCGGGTGAGCAGGTCGCCGCTGGTGTCGGTCGGGCGGACGTCCTCGGTGACGACGCCGTAGACCGGGCCCGAGTCGAGACCCTCCTCGATGAGGAAGGTGGAGGCGCCGGTCACCTGGTCGCCCGCCATCAGCGCGTGCTGCACGGGCGCCGCCCCGCGCCACGCGGGCAGCAGCGAGAAGTGCAGGTTGACCCAGCCGCGGGCCGGGACGTCGAGGGCGGCCTTGGGCAGCAGGGCGCCGTACGCGACGACCGGGCAGCAGTCCGGCGCGATCTCCCGCAGCCGGGCGAGGAAGTCCTCGTCCCGGGGCCTGGCCGGCTTGAGGACCTCGATCCCCGCCTCCTCCGCCCGCTGGGCCACCGGGCTCGCGACGAGCCGCCGGCCGCGTCCCGCCGGGGCGTCGGGCCGGGTGACCACGGCGGCCACCTCGTGCCGCCCGGAGGCGATCAGGGCGTCCAGGGCGGGAACGGCGACCTCGGGGGTGCCTGCGAAGACGAGCTTCATGGGTGGCGACTGCCTGTCTCTCCGGGGGCGTTGGGGCAGCGCACCAGTCTAGGCGGTGCCCGGCGGCTCCCGCCCGGCGCGCGGCGCCGGGGGCGGAGGGGGCGTACGCGAGGACGGGCGCTCCGCGCATATGCGTGTACGCGCCCGCAGCGTGACCCAACTCCCGGTGGCGCGTTGGTCAAGAGAGATTGACCTCATCGGGTCGCGCCGCTCCCTCGCGACCCGCCCCCCTAATCGCCGGTTCGAGAGGCTTTCACATGGCCGACCACGCAACCCACGACGCCCAGGCCCGGGCGAGTCTGCACCTGCTCGTGCGGGACATCGAGCGGGTCCGGCGGCAGGTGGACGCGTTGCGCACGCTCACGGCCCAGCTGGGCAATGTCTACCGCCCTCGCCGCTCCGGCCCGTCGACGGGCTTCGTCGTCTACGGGCGCGCGCCCGCCCCGACCGTACGCCTCGCCCAGGAGCTGCGGGACAGCGTCGAGACCCTGGTGACCGCGGCGGTCGACTTCGACCGCTCGCTCGGTTTCTCGTGGGACGCGGTGGGTTCCGCGCTCGGGGTCACCAAGCAGGCCGTCCACCGCCGCTACGGCGCCCGCCGGGCGTCCCAGCAGAACGCCGCCGCGGAGCAGGAGCACGGGGTGGAGCCGGGCGGGATCCGGCCCGTCCCGTCGGTCCCCGCGGCCCGTTCGATGCCCGCGCAGCCCTCGGCGGGCGGCTCCGCCCTCCGCGAGGACCCCCGCCCGCCGGTCCTCCCCGCGCCCCGCAACGTCTGACGCACGAGACGCCACGGCCGCCCGCCCCTCGTGGGACGGGCGGCCGTCTCGCGTCCACGACCGCTTCGCCCGCACGTGCGGGAGGGCCCGGCGTCAGCCGATGTCCGGCGGGTCCACGCGGACCCGTACCGGATCCCCGCCGCCGCGTGCCAGGCGGGACGCCCTGGCCTGTTTGAGGGCCGCCGCCAGGGCCGCGCCGCTGCCCGGCGGGACCCGGACCAGGGCCCGGTCCCACTGCTCGCCCGGCGGGGGGTCGCCGGGCCGGCGGGCGCCGCCGGGGCGCACCACGGGCAGCGGCACGGGACCGAGGACCTCGGCGTCGGGGGGCAGCGCGGCCGCCGCCAGGAAGCCTTCGACGGCCTCCGGCGGGCCGGTCACCGCGGCCATCCGGGAGACCGGCGGGAAGCCCAGCTCGGCGCGCTCGGCCAGCTCGCGCCGGGCGTGCCCGACCGGGTCCCAGCGGACGAGGGCCTGCACCGGCCGCAGCGTCGGCTCGGCCACCACGACGACCGTGCCGCCCTCGGCCTGCCCCCGCACCAGGGAGGCCGCGTCGATCCAGCGGCGCAGCGCCTCCTCGCCCGCGCGCAGGTCGGGCCGGCCGAGCATGGCCCAGCCGTCGAGGAGCAGCGCGGCCGCGTAGCCGCCCTCGGCGACGGGCTCGGCGCCGGGGGTGGAGACGACGAGGGCGGGGCGCCCGGGCACGCCGTCCAGGACGTGGTCCCGGCCCGAGGTGCGGACCGGGACCGCCGGGAAGGCACGGCCGAGCTCCTCGGCGGTCCGCCGCGCGCCGACCACCTGGGCGCGCAGCCGGGTCGCGCCGCACTCCGCGCAGTGCCAGTCGGGATCGTCGCGCCCGCACCAGCCGCAGCGCAGCTCCCGCTGGCCGGGCGCCTCCAGGGGCCCGGCGCAGTGCCGGCAGCGGGCGGGCGTCCGGCAGCGCTCGCAGGCCAGCCTCGGCACGTACCCCCGGCGGGGCACCTGGACGAGCACCGGACCGGTCTTGAGGCCCTCCCGTACGGTCTGCCAGGCGAGTGAGGGGAGCCGGGCGGCGCGCGCGGCCTCGTCCCGGGCGAGTTCGCCGTCGCCGACGGTACGGATCAGGGGGGCGGCCGCGCGGACCCGGTCGCGGCCGGCGGTCAGGGCCCGGGCCCAGCCGGTCTCGACGAGCTGGGCGGCCTCGACGGTGCAGCTCGTACCGCCCAGGAGGAAGGCGCACCGGTCGTGGGCGGCGCGCAGCAGGAGCACCTCGCGCGTGTGGGGCTGCGGGGCGTGCGGCTCGCTGTGGCTGCCGTCGCCGTCGTCCCAGACGACGACGAGCCCGAGGTCCCGCACGGGGGCGAACATCGCCGCCCGGGTGCCGACGACGGCCCGCACCGCCCCGCGCCGCACGGCGAGCCAGCGCGCGTAGCGCTTCTCGGGGCCGGCCTCGGCGGTGAGCAGCGCGTGCCGCCCCTCCCCCAGGACGCCGGTCAGCGCCGCGTCGACCCGGTCGGCGGCCCGTCCGTCGGGGACGACGACGAGGGCGCCGCGCCCGGAGGCGAGGGTCGCGGCGACGGTCCGGGCGATCTCCTCGGCCCAGTACGGCCCCGGCAGCGCGGTCCACACGGCCCGGGGCGCCCCGCCGTGCGCGAGGGAGTCCAGGAACGCGGGCCCCTGCTCGTACCGCGTCCAGCTCCCCGGCTCCGGGGCGTCCGGCGGCGGCAGCGGCTCCGGAGAGGGGCGGCCCTCGGCGCGGGCGTTGCGCGGCGGCACGGCGAGCTGGAGCACGTCGGCGAGGCTGCCCGCGTAGCGGTCGGCGACGGCGCGGGCGAGGCCGAGCAGCTCGGGTCCGAGGACCGGTTCCGGGGAGACGACGTCGGCGAGGGCGGCCAGCGGTCCGGTGTAGTCGGATTCGGCCCGGCGCTCGACGAGGAAGCCGTCGATGAGCCGGCCGCCCTCCCGGCGCCCGTTCTTGACCTGGTGCGCCCCGGCGCCGAACCGCACCCGCACCCGCACTCCGGGCCGGGCGGCCTCGTCCAGCTCCTCGGGGACCGCGTAGTCGAAGAACTGGTCGAGGTGGAGCACTCCCTTGTTCACGACGACCCGCGCGACGGGCAGTTCCCTGGCGAGGGCCGCTCCCCGCCAGGTCCGCGGTTTGGCCTTCGGCACCTTGGCCTTCCGCACGGTCTCCCGAATGAGCGCGAGCTGCTCGGGTTCCTCGGAGGGCTTCTCGTTCTCGCTGCTCACGGCCCCATACCTACCAGACGCCACCGACAGCCCGGACGGAGCGAAGCCCGGCACCCCTCGCGGGGTGCCGGGCTTCGGTCGTGCGCTTCCGGGGCCTACAGCCCGGCGGCCTGCTTGAGGGCGTCGACGCGGTCGGTGCGCTCCCAGGTGAAGTCGGGCAGCTCGCGGCCGAAGTGACCGTAGGCGGCGGTCTGGGAGTAGATCGGGCGCAGCAGGTCGAGGTCGCGGATGATCGCGGCCGGGCGGAGGTCGAAGACCTCGGCGATGGCGTTCTCGATCTTCTCGACGTCGACCGTGTTGGTCCCGAAGGTCTCGACGAAGAGGCCGACGGGCTCCGCCTTGCCGATCGCGTAGGCGACCTGGACCTCGCAGCGCGCGGCGAGGCCGGCGGCGACCACGTTCTTGGCGACCCAGCGCATCGCGTAAGCCGCCGAGCGGTCGACCTTCGACGGGTCCTTGCCGGAGAAGGCGCCGCCGCCGTGACGGGCCATGCCGCCGTAGGTGTCGATGATGATCTTGCGGCCGGTCAGACCCGCGTCGCCCATCGGGCCGCCGATCTCGAAGCGGCCGGTCGGGTTCACCAGGAGGCGGTAGCCGTCGGTGTCCAGCTTGATGCCGTCCTCGACCAGCTGCTTGAGGACGTGCTCGACGACGAACTCGCGGATGTCGGGCGCGAGCAGCGACTCCAGGTCGATGTCGCTCGCGTGCTGCGAGGAGACGACGACGGTGTCCAGGCGGACCGCCTTGTCGCCGTCGTACTCGATGGTGACCTGGGTCTTGCCGTCGGGACGCAGGTAGGGGATGGTGCCGTTCTTGCGGACCTCGGTGAGGCGGCGCGAGAGGCGGTGCGCGATGTGGATCGGCAGCGGCATCAGTTCGGGGGTCTCGTCCGACGCGTAGCCGAACATCAGGCCCTGGTCGCCGGCGCCCTGCTTGTCCAGCTCGTCACCCTCGTCCCCCTGGGAGGCCCCCTCGACCCGCTTCTCGTACGCGGTGTCGACACCCTGGGCGATGTCCGGCGACTGCGACCCGATGGACACCGACACGCCGCAGGAGGCGCCGTCGAAGCCCTTCTTCGAGGAGTCGTAACCGATCTCGAGGATCTTGTTCCGGACGAGGGTGGGGATGTCCGCCCACGCCTTGGTGGTCACCTCACCGGCGACGTGCACCAGGCCGGTGGTGATGAGCGTCTCGACGGCGACGCGCGAGGTGGGGTCCTCGCGCAGCAGTGCGTCGAGGATGGTGTCGCTGATCTGGTCAGCGATCTTGTCGGGGTGCCCCTCGGTGACGGACTCCGAGGTGAACAGACGACGGGACACAACGCTCCCTGGGGTTGCAGCGGCTGCTGGCTACTCGTGGCTCGGACCGGCAGGGGGCTGCGCCCCGCGACGTTCCACGAACAGTCTATCGGTCGTGGTCGGGCGATGGACCAGGTGTCTCGCCTGGCGAATGCCCCGTGGCGGCCGGAACCGGTCGCCGACGGGGGCGGGGTTACTGCTCCGGTGGGACGCGAATCACTCGCGAGGCGGTGTTTCGTCCCTCCGTCCGGGTGACGGCCCTCCGATGACGCCGCGCCGGGGCCGACCGGATCCGGACATCTCAGCCGGTGGGACGCAGCCGGGGCAGGACCAGGTCCCAGACCGTCTCGGCGAGCGCTTCCTTCGGTCCGTACGGCACGGGGGTCTCGGTGCCGTCCGCGGCGAGCACCACGGCCTCGTTCTCCTCGGAGCCGAAGGTCTTGCGCTCCCCCACCTCGTTGACGACGAGGAGGTCGCAGCCCTTGCGGGCGAGCTTCTCCCGTCCGTTGGCGAGGACGTCGTCGGTCTCGGCGGCGAAGCCGACGACCACCTGGCCGGGCAGGGACCGGTCGGCGGAGAGCTCGGCGAGGACGTCGGGGTTGCGGACGAGCTCGACGACGGGGGCGCCGTCGTCGCCCTTCTTCTTGATCTTGCCGGGGGCGTAGACCGCGGGGCGGAAGTCGGCGACGGCGGCCGCCATGACCACGGCGTCGGCGTCGGCGGCGGCCTCGAGGACGGCCTCGCGGAGCTGGACGGCGGTGCCGACGCGGACGACGTCGACGCCGGCCGGGTCGGGCAGGCCGGTGTTGGCCTCGACGAGGGTGACCCGGGCCCCCCGGGCGGCGGCGGCCCGGGCGAGGGCGTAGCCCTGCTTGCCGGAGGAGCGGTTGCCCAGGTAGCGGACGGGGTCGAGGGGCTCGCGGGTGCCGCCCGCGCTGACGACGACGTGGCGGCCGGCGAGGTCGGGGGCGGTGGCGCCCCGGGCGAGGACGCGGCGGCAGACCTCGAAGATCTCGCCGGGGTCCGGCAGCCGTCCCTTGCCGGTGTCGGCGCCGGTGAGGCGGCCGACGGCGGGCTCGACGACGACGGCGCCGCGGCGGCGCAGGGTCGCCACGTTCTCCCGGGTCGCCGGGTGCTCCCACATCTCGGTGTGCATGGCGGGGGCGAAGACGACGGGACAGCGCGCGGTGAGCAGCGTGTTGGTGAGCAGGTCGTCGGCGAGGCCGTGGGCGGCCCTGGCGAGCGTGTCGGCGGTGGCGGGGGCGACCACGACGAGGTCGGCGGCCTGGCCGATCCGCACGTGCGGCACCTCGTGGACGGACTCCCAGACCTCGGTCGAGACGGGGTTGCCGGAGAGCGCGGACCAGGTGGCGGCGCCGACGAAGTGCAGCGCGGAGTCGGTCGGCACGACCCGGACGTCGTGGCCCGACTCGGTGAGCCGGCGGAGCAGCTCGCACGCCTTGTAGGCGGCGATGCCGCCGGTGACGCCCAGAACGACCTTCGGCTTTGCCACGACTTCCACGACTCCCCGCACTCGGACGCGCACTCGGATGCGTACGACTCCATGAGACACCACAGGCCCGGCGGATGTTCCGCCGGGCCTGTGGTGACAAGCGTTACAAGCGCTGCGCGCTTACTGCGCCGGGCCCTCGATGGCCTCGGACGTCAGCAGGCCCGCGTTGATCTCGCGCAGGGCGATCGAGAGCGGCTTCTCGTGGACGTGGGTGTCGACGAGCGGACCCACGTACTCCAGCAGGCCCTCGCCGAGCTGGGAGTAGTACGCGTTGATCTGACGCGCGCGCTTGGCCGCGTAGATCACGAGGCTGTACTTCGAGTCGGTGGCCTCGAGCAGCTCGTCGATCGGCGGGTTGATGATGCCCTCGGGCGCGGTGATGGAAGAGGACACGCTCTACCTTCCGAAGATGGAAAAAAGATCAGACACACTGCGGGACCTGGGGATCATTCCCCAGAAGACAGCAGCATCAACGTTAGCAGCTCGCGCGCCACGTCCTCGACGGAGGTGTTGACGAGGGTGGTGTCGAACTCGGCCTCGGCGGCCAGCTCGACCTTCGCGGCGTCCAGGCGGCGCTCGATGACGTCGGGGGACTCGGTGCCGCGGCCGGTGAGGCGGCGGACCAGCTCGTCCCAGCTCGGCGGGGCCAGGAAGACCAGCTGGGACTCCGGCATGGAGTCCTTCACCTGGCGGGCGCCCTGGAGGTCGATCTCCAGGAGGACGGGCTCGCCGGAGTCGAGGCGGTCGAGGACCGCGGCGCGCGGGGTGCCGTAGCGGTTGCCCGCGAACTCGGCCCATTCGAGGAGCTCACCGTTGGCGATCAGCTTGTCGAACTCGTCGTCCGTCACGAAGAAGTAGTGGACGCCGTGCTTCTCGCCGGGGCGGGGCTTCCGCGTCGTCGCCGACACCGAGAGCCAGACCTCGGGGTGGACCTTGCGCATATGCGCGACGACCGTGCTCTTGCCGACCCCGGAGGGGCCGGAGAGCACGGTCAGCCGCGGACGTACCTCTGCTGCCATGCAGCGATTATTCCAGTGGTTCACCCCTGCTTGCGCAGGGAGGACGCCGCATGCCGGGAATGTCCCGAAAGGTCAGGCTCCGGTGGAGCCGAACTCCCGCTCCAGGGAGGCGATCTGGTTGGAGCCGAGACCGCGCACCCGGCGGCTCTCGGAGATGCCGAGCCGTTCCATGATCTGCTTGGCGCGGACCTTGCCCACGCCCGGCAGGGACTCCAGGAGCGCGGAGACCTTCATCTTGCCGATGACGTCGTTCTCCTGGCCCGTCTTGATGACGTCGTGGAGGGATGCTCCGGAGTGCTTGAGTCGATTCTTGACCTCGGCCCGCTCCCGGCGAGCCGCGGCGGCCTTCTCGAGCGCGGCTGCGCGCTGTTCAGGGGTAAGGGGCGGAAGAGCCACGCCTACGTCACCTCGGATGTCGATCTGTCGGATACGGACCGGTGAGGAACCTAGTCGCCCCGCACCAGTGGAGCAACGATCAGCGGAGTGGCCGCTGAACGCCTGCTCTGCCCCGGAGACTAGCGGCCGAGGCCGCTCCAGTCAGCGAGAACAGCGGAAAAGTCCTGGTCAGCATCGACCGACCAGGACTTTCCCGGCATAACGACCCGGTTTTGAGCCAAGATTTCGTCAAGTGGCGGGACGACCGGCCGGAGCGGACTCGGAAACCGGCCCGATCCGCTCCGACCTGCGGATTGGTCCCGCCGGGGATCAGACGCCGACGGCCGCGCGGATCTCGTCCGCGTACCGGAGTGCCGAGTCCCGCAGGGCGGTGGCGTCCGGGCCGTGCCGCAGGACCCCGCGGCTGACGTTCGGGACGACGTTGCGGACCGCCGCGCCGAAGACGGCGGGGAGGTCGGCGGGGGTCGCGCCCTGGGCGCCGATGCCGGGGGCGAGGAGCGGGCCGTTGATGTCCAGGTCGAACGAGGACAGGTCGCCGAGGGTGGCGCCGACGACCGCGCCGAAGGAGCCCATGGGGGTCTCCCCCGCGTTCTCCTCGGCCAGGTGGGCGAGCATCGTGGCGCCGATCGTCCTCCCGGCGGGGTCGTCGGTGCGCACGGCCCGCTGGACCTCGCTCCCCTCCGGGTTGGAGGTGAGGGCCAGGACGAAGAGACCGGCGCCGGACTCGCGGGCCAGGTCGACGGCCGGCTTCAGGGAGCCGTAGCCGAGGTACGGGGAGACCGTGAGCGCGTCGGAGAAGAGCGGGGAGCCCTCGCGCAGGAAGGCCTCGGCGTAGGCGGCCATGGTGGAGCCGATGTCCCCGCGCTTGGCGTCCATGACGACCAGGCCGCCCGCCGCGCGCAGGTCGGAGACGGCGCGCTCCAGGACGGCGACGCCGCGCGAGCCGAAGCGCTCGAAGAAGGCGGACTGGGGCTTGAAGACGGCCACGGTGCCGGCGAGGGCCTCGACGACGGTGAAGGTGAAGCGCTCCAGACCGGCGATGTCGTCGGTGAGGCCCCAGGAGTCGAGCAGGGCGGCGTGCGGGTCGATGCCGACGCAGAGGGGGCCGCGCTCGTCCATGGCGGAGCGCAGGCGGGATCCGAAGGAGAGCGTCACTGGGCGGCCTTTCGGTTGTCGGCGCCGACGGCCTCGGCGAGGGTGGCGTACGGGGAGGCCGCGAGGCGCGCGGCGAGGCCCTGGTGGATCGCGCGGGCGTAGAACGGGCCCTCGTAGATGAAGGCGCTGTAGCCCTGGACGAGGGTGGCGCCGGCGAGGATGCGCCGCCAGGCGTCCTCGGCGTTCTCGACGCCGCCGACGCCGACGAGGACCAGGCGGTCGCCCACGCGCGCGTGGAGGCGGCGCAGGACCTCCAGGGAGCGCTGCTTGACCGGGCGGCCGGACAGCCCGCCGGTCTCCTCGATCAGCTCGGGCGCGGACTTCAGGCCGAGGCCCTCGCGGGCGACGGTGGTGTTGGTGGCGATGATGCCGTCGAGGCCCAGCTCCAGGGCGAGGTCGGCGACCGCGTCCACGTCCTCGTCGGCCAGGTCGGGGGCGATCTTGACCAGGAGCGGGACCCGGCGGTCGGTGACCGTGCGGTCGGCCGCCTCGCGCACGGCCGTCAGGAGGGGGCGCAGGGACTCGGTGGCCTGGAGGTTGCGCAGGCCGGGGGTGTTCGGGGAGGAGACGTTGACGACGAGGTAGTCGGCGTGTGCGGCGAGGCGCTCGGTGGACTTCACGTAGTCGGCGGCGGCCTCGACCTCGGGGACGACCTTGGTCTTGCCGATGTTGACGCCCACGACCGTCCTGAAGACGGGCGTACGGGTGGCGAGGCGTTCCGCGACGGCGGCGGAGCCCTCGTTGTTGAAGCCCATGCGGTTGATCAGGGCGTGGTCCGGGACGAGCCGGAAGAGGCGCTTCCTGGGATTGCCCGGCTGGGCCTCGCCGGTGACGGTGCCGATCTCGACGTGGTCGAAGCCGAGCATCGCCATGCCGTCGATGGCGACGGCGTTCTTGTCGAAGCCGGCGGCGAGGCCGAAGGGGCCGTGCATGCGCAGGCCGAGGGCCTCGGTGCGCAGCCCCTCGTACCGGGGGGCGAGGGCGGCGGCGACGAAGGTGCGGAGCACCGGGACGCGGGCCGCCAGGCGGATCCAGCGGAAGGCCAGGTGGTGGGCCTGCTCGGGGTCCATCCGCTTGAAGACCAGGTGGAAGAACAGCTTGTACATCGTCCGAAATATCCCTTGTTCGGTCATGAAGAGGGGGACACCGCGCTGTGGCCGGTGTCCCCCTTCTCCGTACGGGCTGCTAGTCGCGGGCCGCGACGAGGTGCTCGGCGTGCTCCTGGAGGGAGCGGACGCCGACGCCGCCGTGGTTGAGCGCGTCGATGCCCTGGACGGCCGCGGCGAGTGCCTGGACGGTGGTCAGGCAGGGAACGCCGCGGGAGACGGCGGCGGTGCGGATCTCGTAGCCGTCGAGCCGGCCGCCGGTGCCGTAGGGGGTGTTGACGATGAGGTCGACCTCCCCGTCGTGGATGAGCTGCACGATCGTCTTCTCGCCGTGCGGGCCCTCGCCCTCGCTGAGCTTGCGCACGACCGTGGCGTTGATGCCGTTGCGCTTGAGGACCTCGGCCGTGCCCGAGGTGGCGAGCAGTTCGAAGCCGTGGGCGACCAGCTCACGGGCCGGGAAGATCATCGAGCGCTTGTCGCGGTTGGCGACCGAGATGAACGCGCGGCCCTTGGTGGGCAGCGGCCCGTAGGCGCCGGCCTGGGACTTGGCGTAGGCGGTGCCGAAGACCGAGTCGATGCCCATGACCTCGCCGGTGGAGCGCATCTCCGGGCCGAGGACGGTGTCGACGCCGCGGCCGTGGATGTCGCGGAAGCGGCTCCAGGGCATGACGGCCTCCTTGACGGAGATCGGCGCGTCGAACGGCAGGGTGCCGCCGTCGCCGTTCCTCGGCAGCAGGCCCTCGGCACGCAGCTCGGCGATGGTGGCGCCCAGCGAGATCCGGGCGGCGGCCTTGGCCAGCGGCACGGCGGTGGCCTTGGAGGTGAAGGGCACCGTCCGCGAGGCGCGCGGGTTGGCCTCCAGGACGTAGAGGATGTCCCCGGCCATCGCGAACTGGATGTTGATCAGGCCGCGGACGCCGACGCCCTTGGCGATGGCCTCGGTGGAGGCCCGCAGCCGCTTGATGTCGTGCCCGCCGAGCGTGATCGGGGGCAGGGCGCAGGCGGAGTCGCCGGAGTGGATGCCGGCCTCCTCGATGTGCTCCATGACGCCGCCGAGGTAGAGCTCCTCGCCGTCGTAGAGCGCGTCGACGTCGATCTCGATGGCGTCGTCGAGGAAACGGTCGACCAGGACCGGCCGGGTGGGGCTGATCTCGGTGGACTCGGCGATGTACGACTCCAGACGGGCCTCGTCGTACACGATCTCCATGCCGCGTCCGCCGAGCACGTACGACGGGCGGACCAGGACGGGGTAGCCGATCTCGTCCGCGATGGCCTTGGCGCCGGCGAAGGTGGTCGCGGTGCCGTGCTTGGGGGCCGGCAGGCCCGCCTCGGCCAGGACGCGGCCGAAGGCGCCGCGGTCCTCGGCGGCGTGGATCGCCTCCGGGGAGGTGCCGACGACCGGCACGCCGTTGTCCTTCAGCGCCTGGGACAGACCGAGGGGGGTCTGTCCGCCGAGCTGGACGACGACACCGGCGACGGGACCGGCGAGGGTCTCGGCGTGGACGATCTCCAGGACGTCCTCGAGCGTGAGCGGCTCGAAGTAGAGCCGGTCGGAGGTGTCGTAGTCGGTGGAGACGGTCTCCGGGTTGCAGTTGACCATCACCGTCTCGTAGCCCGCCTCGCTCAGCGCGAAGGAGGCGTGGACGCAGGAGTAGTCGAACTCGATGCCCTGGCCGATGCGGTTCGGGCCCGAGCCCAGGATGATCACGGCCGGCTTCTCGCGCGGCGCGACCTCGGACTCCTCGTCGTAGGAGGAGTAGAAGTACGGCGTCCTGGCGGCGAACTCGGCGGCGCAGGTGTCGACCGTCTTGTAGACCGGGCGGACGCCGAGGGCGTGCCGGACCTCGCGGACGACGTCCTCGCGCAGGCCCCGGATCTCGGCGATCTGGATGTCGGAGAAGCCGTGGCGCTTGGCCTCGGCCAGGAGCTCGGGGTCGAGCTTCTCGGCGGCGGCCAGCTCGTCGGCGATCTCCTTGATCAGGAAGAGCTGGTCGACGAACCAGGGGTCGATCTTCGTCGCGTCGAAGACCTCTTCCGGGGTGGCGCCGGCGCGGATGGACCGCATGACGGTGTTGATCCGGCCGTCGGTCGGGCGGGCGGACTCGCGCAGCAGCTCGTCCTTGTCGCCCGGCTCGCCGGTGAAGGCGAACTGCGAGCCCTTCTTCTCCAGCGAGCGCAGGGCCTTCTGCAGGGCCTCGGTGAAGTTGCGGCCGATCGCCATGGCCTCGCCGACCGACTTCATGGTCGTGGTCAGCGTGGAGTCGGCCGCCGGGAACTTCTCGAACGCGAAACGCGGGGCCTTGACCACGACGTAGTCGAGCGTGGGCTCGAAGGACGCCGGGGTCTTCTCCGTGATGTCGTTCGGGATCTCGTCCAGCGTGTAGCCCACCGCGAGGCGGGCCGCGATCTTGGCGATCGGGAAGCCGGTCGCCTTCGAGGCCAGGGCGCTCGACCGGGAGACGCGCGGGTTCATCTCGATGACGATGATCCGGCCGTCGTCCGGGTTGACCGCGAACTGGATGTTGCAGCCGCCGGTGTCGACGCCGACCTCGCGGATGATCGCGATGCCGATGTCGCGCAGGACCTGGTACTCGCGGTCGGTCAGCGTCATCGCCGGGGCCACCGTGATCGAGTCACCGGTGTGCACGCCCATCGGATCGAAGTTCTCGATGGAGCAGACGACCACGACGTTGTCGTTCTTGTCGCGCATCAGCTCCAGCTCGTACTCCTTCCAGCCGAGGATGGATTCCTCCAGGAGCACCTCGGTGGTCGGCGAGAGGGTCAGGCCCTGTCCGGCGATGCGGCGCAGCTCCTCCTCGTCGTGGGCGAAGCCGGAGCCGGCGCCGCCCATGGTGAAGGAGGGGCGGACGACGACGGGGTAGCCGCCGAGCGTGTCGACGCCCTGGAGGACGTCGTCCATGGAGTGGCAGATGACCGAGCGGGCGGACTCGCCGTGCCCGATCTTGGCCTTCACGGCCTTGACGACGCCCTTGAACAGGTCGCGGTCCTCGCCCTTGTGGATCGCCTCGACGTTCGCGCCGATCAGCTCGACGCCGTACTTCTCCAGGACGCCCTGCTCGTGCATGGAGATCGCGGTGTTCAGCGCGGTCTGGCCACCGAGGGTGGGCAGGAGGGCGTCGGGGCGCTCCTTGGCGATGATCTTCTCGACGAACTCCGGGGTGATCGGCTCGACGTACGTGGCGTCGGCGATCTCCGGGTCGGTCATGATCGTGGCCGGGTTGGAGTTGACCAGGATCACCCGCAGGCCCTCGGCCTTGAGGATGCGGCAAGCCTGGGTGCCGGAGTAGTCGAACTCCGCGGCCTGACCGATCACGATCGGGCCGGAGCCGATGACCAGGACGGACTGGATATCGCTGCGCTTAGGCACGCTCGGCCTCCATGAGGGCGGTTTCCATCAAAGACGTGAAGCGGTCGAAGAGGTACGCGGCGTCGTGCGGGCCCGCTGCCGCCTCGGGGTGGTACTGCACCGAGAAGGCCGGCCGGTCGAGCAGCCGGAGCCCCTCCACGACGTTGTCGTTGAGACAGACGTGGGAGACCTCGGCGCGGCCGAAGGGGGTGTCGGAGACCTTGTCGAGGGGCGCGTCCACGGCGAAGCCGTGGTTGTGCGCGGTGACCTCGACCTTGCCGGTGGTGCGGTCCTGGACCGGCTGGTTGATGCCCCGGTGGCCGTACTTCAGCTTGTACGTGCCGAAGCCGAGGGCGCGGCCCAGGATCTGGTTGCCGAAGCAGATGCCGAAGAGCGGCGTCCTCCGCTCCAGGACGGCCTGCATGAGGGCGACGGGACCGTCGGCGGTGGCCGGGTCGCCGGGGCCGTTGGAGAAGAACACCCCGTCGGGCCGGACCGCGTAGACGTCCTCGGGGGTGGCGGTGGCCGGCAGGACGTGCACCTCGATGCCGCGCTCGGCCATCCGGTGCGGGGTCATGCCCTTGATGCCGAGGTCGATCGCCGCGACGGTGAACCGCTTCTCCCCGACCGCGGGGACGACGTACGTCTCCTTGGTGGCGACCTCGGCGGAGAGGTCGGCGCCCTTCATCTCGGGCTGCGCCTTGACCTTGGCGAGCAGGGCCTCGTCGCGGACGCCCGTCCAGGCGTCGCCGGAGAAGATGCCGACGCGCATGGCGCCGCGCTCGCGCAGGTGGCGGGTGAGGGCGCGGGTGTCGACGCCGGAGATCCCGACGACGCCCTGGCGCGCCAGCTCCTCGTCGAGCGAGCGGCGCGCGCGCCAGTTGGAGGAGACGCGGGCGGGGTCGCGGACCACGTAGCCGGAGACCCAGATGCGGCCGGACTCGGGGTCCTCGTCGTTGACGCCGGTGTTGCCGACGTGCGGGGCCGTCATGACCACGACCTGGCGGTGGTACGACGGGTCGGTGAGGGTCTCCTGGTAGCCGGTCATGCCGGTGGAGAACACGGCCTCGCCGAAGGTCTCCCCCACGGCCCCGTAGGCGCGGCCGCGGAAGATGCGGCCGTCCTCCAGGACGAGTACGGCGGGAGCCTTGGCGGGTCCCCTGGTGGAGGTCGTCATCGTGCGATGCCTTCCGTTGCGCTGATCATGGAGTTGACGGTCTCGACCCAGGCGGCGTGTTCCGCCGCCCGGTCGGACCTGAAGCCGGAGTCGAGGAGGGTGCCGCCGTGTTCCCAGGTGAGGACCAGGAGCCCGCCCTCGGCGAGGACCTTGCCGGCGATGCCCTTGTCGAGGCGTGCCTCGCGCAGGGCGCCGGCCGGGACGAAGAAGTCGTTCGCCCCGGGACGTACGACCGCGATCCCGGCGTCGGTGAGCGTGAGCTCGACGCGGCTGCGGGTGCCGAGGCCGTGGGCGACGATCCGGTCGAGCCACTGCCCGGCGGTCGTGGACCCGTGGTAGCGGCCCGTGAGGGTCAGTTTCGCCGCACCGGCCGTCTCCGGCGCGGCGGGCAGTGCGGGGAGGCCGGACTGGAGGCTGCCGCGCCACTTCCATCCCTGGCGCATGAGCCAGTACACGAAGGCGACGAAGAGCAGCAGTCCGGCGACCCAGCCGAGCCGGCCGGCCCAGTCGGTCACCTCCGCCGACTTCTGTTCGGCTGCCTCTGCGGCGATTGCGATGAGTGGTGTCACGCCAGTTTCCCGTCCACGACCGTTGCCCGGCCCCGCAGGAAGGTGTGGGTGACGCGTCCCGGCAGCTCGCGGCCCTCGTACGGGGTGTTGCGGCTGCGGGAGGCGAAGTCCGCGGGGTCCACGACTCCACGGTAAGCCGGATCGACCAGGGTCAGGTTCGCGGGCTCACCAGCCGAGACGGGTCGTCCGTGGCCCTTGGCCCGGCCGATGCGGGCGGGGGCGAAGGACATGCGGTCGGCGACGCCGGCCCAGTCGAGAAGTCCGGTCTCCACCATCGTCTGCTGGACGACGGAGAGGGCGGTCTCCAGGCCGACCATGCCCATGGCGGCCGCGGCCCACTCGCAGTCCTTGTCCTCGTGCGGGTGCGGGGCGTGGTCGGTGGCGACGATGTCGATCGTGCCGTCGGCCAGCGCCTCGCGGAGCGCGAGGACGTCCTTCTCGGTGCGCAGCGGCGGGTTGACCTTGTAGACCGGGTTGTACGAGCGGACCAGCTCGTCCGTGAGGAGGAGGTGGTGCGGGGTGACCTCGGCGGTGACGTCGATGCCGCGGGACTTGGCCCAGCGGACGATCTCGACGGAGCCGGCGGTGGAGAGGTGGCAGATGTGGACGCGGGAGCCGACGTGCTCGGCGAGGAGGACGTCGCGGGCGATGATCGACTCCTCGGCGACGGCGGGCCAGCCGCCGAGGCCGAGTTCCGCGGAGACGATCCCCTCGTTCATCTGGGCGCCCTCGGTGAGGCGGGGCTCCTGGGCGTGCTGGGCGACGACGCCGCCGAAGGCCTTCACGTACTCCAGGGCGCGGCGCATGATCACGGCGTCGTCGACGCACTTGCCGTCGTCGGAGAAGACGGTGACGCCGGCGGCGGAGTCGTGCATGGCGCCGAGTTCGGCGAGCTTCCTGCCCTCCAGGCCGACGGTGACGGCGCCGATGGGCTGTACGTCGCAGTAGCCGTGCTCCTGGCCGAGCCGGTAGACCTGCTCGACGACACCGGCGGTGTCGGCGACCGGGTGGGTGTTGGCCATGGCGAAGACGGAGGTGTAGCCGCCGACGGCGGCGGCGCGGGTGCCGGTGAGGACGGTCTCGGAGTCCTCGCGGCCGGGCTCGCGCAGGTGGGTGTGGAGGTCGACCAGGCCCGGCAGGAGGATCTGCCCGCCGGCCTCGATCACGGTCGCTCCTTCGGCGGACAGGTCCGCACCGACCTCTGCGACGGTCTCGCCGTCGATCAGCACGTCCTGCGGCTCGCCGCCCAGCACCTTCGCCCCGCGGATCAGGATCTTGCTCATGGTTACTTGTTCTCCTCGGTGCGCGCGGCGGGGGTGGTGGTGACGGCGGGCTCGGAGCCGCCAAGGAGCAGGTAGAGCACGGCCATGCGGACGGAGACGCCGTTGGCGACCTGCTCGACGACCGTGCAGCGGTCGGAGTCGGCGACCTCGGCGGTGATCTCCATGCCGCGGACCATGGGGCCGGGGTGCATCACGAGGGCGTGGTCGGGCATCTTCGCCATCCGCTCGCCGTCGAGGCCGTAGCGGCGCGAGTACTCGCGCTCGGTGGGGAAGAAGGCGGCGTTCATCCGCTCGCGCTGCACGCGCAGCATCATCACCGCGTCGGACTTCGGCAGCACGCCGTCGAGGTCGTAGGAGACCTCGCAGGGCCAGGTCTCGACGCCGACGGGGACCAGGGTGGGCGGGGCCACCAGGGTGACCTCGGCGCCGAGGGTGTGCAGCAGGTCGACGTTGGAGCGGGCGACCCGGCTGTGCAGGACGTCGCCGACGAGGGTGATCCGCCTGCCCGCGAGGTCCTGGCCGAGTCCGGCGTCGCGGCCGACGAGGCGGCGGCGCATGGTGAAGGCGTCCAGGAGGGCCTGGGTGGGGTGCTGGTGGGTGCCGTCGCCGGCGTTGACGACGGGGGCGTCGATCCAGCCGGAGGTGGCGAGCCGGTACGGGGCGCCGGAGGCGCCGTGCCGGATGACGACCGCGTCGACGCCCATGGCCTCCAGGGTCTGGGCGGTGTCCTTGAGGGACTCGCCCTTGGAGACGCTGGATCCCTTGGCCGCGAAGTTGATGACGTCGGCGGAGAGGCGCTTCTCGGCGGCCTCGAAGGAGATCCGGGTCCGGGTGGAGTCCTCGAAGAAGAGGTTGCAGATGGTGCGGCCGCGCAGGGTCGGCAGCTTCTTGATGGGCCGGTCGGCCACCCGGGCCATCTCCTCGGCGGTGTCGAGGATCAGTACGGCGTCGTCGCGGGTGAGGTCGGCGGCCGAGATGAGGTGACGCATCATCGGGGTTTCTCTCCGTGGTGGGGAGGCGTGAGGGCGTGCGGGGGCAGGGGGGTGCCCCGGCCCCGGCGGGGAGGCCGGTATCGGCTAGGAGGCGGCCTTGGAGCCGAGCAGGACGGTGTCGCGACCGTCTTCCTCGGCGAGCAGGACCTTGACCGTCTCCCGCAGCGACGTGGGGAGGTTCTTGCCGACGTAGTCCGCGCGGATGGGCAGTTCGCGGTGGCCGCGGTCGACGAGGACGGCGAGCTGGACGGCGCGGGGGCGGCCGATGTCGCCGAGGGCGTCGAGGGCGGCGCGGATCGTGCGGCCGGAGAAGAGGACGTCGTCGACGAGGACGACGAGGCGCCCGTCGACGCCGTCGGCGGGGATCTCGGTGCGGCCGATGGCGCGGGCGGGCCGCATCCGCAGGTCGTCCCGGTACATGGTGATGTCGAGGGAGCCGACCGGGACCTTGGTGCCGGTGATGGAGGCGAGCTTCTCGGCGAGCCGGCGGGCGAGGAAGACGCCGCGGGTGGGAATGCCGAGGAGGACCACGTCGTCGGCGCCCTTGGCGCGCTCGACGATCTCGTGGGCGATGCGGGTGAGGACCCGCGCGATGTCGGGGCCTTCGAGAACGGGCCGCGCGTCGTCGCCGTACTGCTGCTGGGTGTCCAGCCGGGTGTCCATGGAAAACGGACCTCCTTCTCCGCCTCACGGGACGGCTCTTAAAGGACGTCGTACTTGCGTCTCCACCGTACCAGGGGTGGCGCGGCGCCTTCCGCGCACCCCCGGCGCCCCTCCGGGCGCCGTCCCCCGGAGGAGGGCGGTACGGACCTTTCGGCTTGACGGGTGGGTGTAACGCTGCGTAACCTCACAGTGAGTTACCAGCCGCGCGGCGCAGCCGCATGTCGTCACAGCGTCCGGGAGCGTTATGTCCAGCGAATACGCAAAGCAGCTCGGGGCCAAACTCCGCGCCATCCGCACCCAGCAGGGTCTCTCGCTCCACGGGGTGGAGGAGAAGTCCCAGGGCCGCTGGAAGGCCGTGGTGGTCGGCTCGTACGAGCGGGGCGACCGCGCCGTGACCGTGCAGCGCCTCGCCGAGCTGGCGGACTTCTACGGCGTGCCGGTGCAGGAGCTCCTGCCGGGCACGACTCCGGGCGGGGCCGCCGAGCCGCCGCCGAAGCTGGTCCTCGACCTGGAGCGCCTGGCCCACGTCCCGCAGGAGAAGGCCGGCCCGCTCCAGCGCTACGCCGCGACGATCCAGTCGCAGCGCGGCGACTACAACGGCAAGGTGCTGTCGATCCGCCAGGACGACCTGCGCACCCTCGCCGTCATCTACGACCAGTCCCCCTCGGTCCTCACCGAGCAGCTGATCAGCTGGGGCGTGCTGGACGCGGACGCGCGCCGCGCGGTCGCCCACGAGGAGGCCTGACCTCTTCGGAGGGTTCAGCAGAAACGTACCGCCCGGGTCCGTGGACGTCCGACGTCCACGGATCTCGTGTTCTCCCGGCCCGTACGGGTCTCTCTGGGGCCGGTGGAGGTCTTCAGGGTTTCCGGAACACGGAACAGGCCGAAGGGGCCCGCAGCGCGCTCGGCGCTGCGGGCCCCTTCGGCTACCGGGTGCGGGCGGGACTCAGACGTCCACGTCCCGGCGAAGACGCGGCTTCAGGTCCTTGAAGCGCGCCAGGAGGCCGTTGACGAAGGCCGGCGACTCGTCGGTGGAGAACTCCTTGGCGAGCTGCACCGCCTCGTCGATCACGACCGCGTCCGGCGTGCCGTCCTCCCAGATCAGCTCGTACGCGCCGAGGCGCACGATGTTCCGGTCGGCGACGGGCATCCGGTCGAGGTCCCAGTCCACCGCGTAGGTCGCGATGAGCTCGTCGATCCGCGCCACGTGGGACGCGTACCCCTCGACCAGCTGCATCGTGAACTCGTTGACCGGGGGCTGCCGGTCGTCCGACCGGGCGTACCGGACCTGGTCCGCGAGGACCTCCTGCACGGAGGCGTCGCGCTGGTCGGCCTCGAAGAGGATCTGGAAGGCGCGCTTGCGGGCCTTGCTCCGAGCGGCCACGGTTAGCTGTTCACCCGGCCGAGGTAGTCGCTGGTGCGCGTGTCGACCTTGACCTTCTCACCGGTGGTGACGAAGAGCGGGACCTGGATCTCGTGGCCGGTCTCCAGGGTGGCCGGCTTGGTGCCGCCGGTGGAACGGTCGCCCTGGACGCCCGGGTCGGTGTGCTTGATGGTCAGAGTGACGGCGGCCGGGAGCTCGACGTAGAGCACCGAGCCCTCGTGCTGGGCGACGGAGGCGGTGAAGCCCTCGACCAGGAAGTTGGCGGCGTCGCCGACGGCCTTGCGCTCGACCATCAGCTGGTCGTACGTCTCCTCGTCCATGAAGACGAAGTAGTCGCCGTCCATGTAGGAGAACTGCATGTCGCGGCGGTCGATGGTGGCCGTCTCGACCTTGACGCCCGCGTTGAAGGTCTTGTCGACGACCTTGCCGGACAGCACGTTCTTGAGCTTGGTGCGCACGAAGGCCGGGCCCTTGCCGGGCTTGACGTGCTGGAACTCGACGACGGACCAGAGCTGGCCGCCTTCGAGCTTGAGCACCATGCCGTTCTTGAGGTCGTTCGTGGAAGCCACGGTTGCGGAATCTCCTGGACTCTGGACTGACGTGGGACCGGAGGGGCGTACGCGCCCTACAGCGCGAGCAGCTCCTTGGTCGTGATGGTGAGTAGCTCGGGTCCGCCGTCCGCCTCCTGGCGCACGACGAGCGTGTCATCGATCCGGACCCCGCCCCGGCCCGGGAGGTGGACCCCCGGTTCGACGGTGACCGGCACACAAGCGTCCAGTTTACCCATGGCCGAGGGTGACAACTGCGGGTCCTCGTCGATTTCGAGCCCCACCCCGTGCCCGGTGAGGGGGACGGCGGTCTCCGCGTGCCCCGCCGCCTTCAGGATCCGGCGGGCCGCCCGGTCCACGTCCCGGTACTCGGCTCCGGGCACGAGGGACTCCCGCCCGGCCCGCTGAGCGGCGAAGACGAGCTCGTACAGCTCGATCTGCCAGTCGGCGGGGGTGGTGCCGATGACGAACGTGCGGCCGATCTCGCAGCGGTAGCCGCGGTAGTCGGCGCCGAGGCAGACGGAGAGGAAATCGCCCTCCTCGACCCGGCGGTCGGTGGGCCGGTGGCCCCGGCGGCCGGAGTGCGGGCCGGTCGCCACCGAGGTGGGGAAGGCGGCCCCGTCGGCGCCGTGGTCGACGAGCCGGCGCTCCAGCTCCAGGGCGAGGTGGCGTTCGGTCCGCCCCACCAGGATGGATTCGAGGAGCTCGCCGAGGGCCTGGTCGGCGATCTCGGCGGCGATCCGGAGACAGGCGATCTCGTCCTCGTCCTTGACGATCCTGAGCTGCTCCACGGCGCAGTCGAGGTCGGTGAGGCGGGGGGCGGAGGCGACGGCGCCCATGGCCCGGTGCCGGGTCACCGTCAGGTGGTGCTCCTCGACGGCGAGCGCGTCGGCGCCCGTGCGGCGGGCGAGGCCGACGGCGGCGACGGCCGGGTCCCCTCCCCCGGTGGGCAGGACCTGCTGCCGGAGCAGCTCGTCGAGCCGTCCGTCGGCCGGTTCGTCCCCGGGCGCGACGGGGCGGAGCAGGACGTCCGCCCCGGGTTCGGGGCCGACGAGCAGGACGGCGCCCGGCGGGGATCCGCCCGCGAGATAGCGGACGTTGGCGGGGCGGGAGACCAGGGCCGCCGGGCTGCCCGCGGCCGCGCACCTGTCGCGCAGCCGTACACGGCGGTCCGCATACACCTCTGACATGCTCCGAGCCTACGAGGAGCGGGGCGCGACGGCCTGTTCGGAACGGCCGACCGGGCGCTCCGGAGTGCGCGACGGGCGCGGGCTCACCAGGAGGGCGGGCTCGCGATCGCGCGGGCGAGGACGTCGTCCAGGACGCGGGCGGTGGTCTCGACGTCGTACGTGGAGTTGTCGATGATCGGCAGGCCCGAGCCGTACCAGCCGGCCATCCGGCCGTGGATGGCGGCGACCTCCTCGTCCGAGAGGCGCCGGTTGCCGCTGCGCTGGGCGTTGCGCTCCAGGACGACCTCCAGGCCGGGCAGGAGGACGACGGGGAGCAGGCCGGGGCCGACGTGGCGCTTCCAGCCGCCGAGGCCGACGACGGGCCGGTCCGGGAAGACGGCGTCGTCGACGATGCAGGAGATGCCGTTGGCGAGGAAGTTGCGCGCGGCGAAGCCGCAGGTGCGGCGGGCGAGCCGGTACTGCGCCTCGGAGTGCTCGTTCCAGCCGGACTGCGGGTCGGCGAAGCCGGAGCAGACCCATTCGCGGACGTCGTCGAGGCTGATGTGCGCGGTGGGCACGCGGCGGCGCTGCGCCCAGTGCCGGGCGACGGTCGTCTTGCCGGCGCCGGCGGGGCCGATGAGCAGCACGGCCAGGGTCGCGCCGCCGGTCCCGGCGCCGTGCTCCGCGGGCGGCGCGAGGGGCGCGCCCACGGGCGGCAGCGGGACGTGCCCGGTGGACTCGGCGCGGTGGGGCGGCGGTGCGGCGGGGTACTGGGGGGCCGCGGGGGGCCCGGGGACGGCGGGGGGCCGGGGCGCCGGGGCGTGCCCGGGTCCCTGGTGTCCCGGTATGCCGCCGGAGGCGCTCGCGCCCCAGCTCCGCGCTCCCGGTCCCGGCCCGGCGGGAGACGGGGCCGGCGGGTGCGGGGGCGCCGAGGGCGGGACCGGGTGCCGGGGCGCGGCCGTCCCGTGCGGCACGGCCGGATGGACGCCGGGGCGGGAGCCGGCGCCCGGTGCCGTCCCGGGGTAGGGAGTGTCCTCCGGTACGGGCGGCCGGCCGCCGTCGCCCGCCCCGGGAACGGGGCCGGGCGTCCCGCCCGGCCGCTCGTGCGGTGGCAGCGGACCCCCCACTGCGTGCTGCATCCGGTGCCACTCCGTCTCGTACGCCTGTTGTCACCCGGGACCGGTCGTGGACCCGGACGGCGGAACGTTACCGCCCCCGGCCCCCACAGGGGGAACGGCCGGGGGCGCTTTCCGGTGCCCCGTCAGTCGGACAGCTCTTCGGCGAGCGCGCGCAGCGCCAGCCGGTAGGAGCCGATGCCGAACCCGGCGACCGTCCCGGTCGCCACGGCCGCGATCACCGAGGTGTGCCGGAACTCCTCGCGGGCGTACGGATTCGAGATGTGCACCTCGACGAGCGGCGCGGTCCGCTGGGCGGCCGCGTCCCTCATCCCGTACGAGTAGTGCGTGAACGCGCCGGGGTTGATCACGACCGGGACCGAGCCGTCGGCCGCCTCGTGGAGCCAGCGGATCATCTCGCCCTCGTCGTTGGTCTCCCGCACCTCGACGTCGAAGCCGAGCTCCGTGCCGAGGGCGCGGCAGGACTCGACGAGCCCCTTGTAGGAGGTGGCGCCGTAGATGTCGGGCTCGCGGGAGCCGAGCCGGCCCAGGTTGGGGCCGTTGAGCACCAGTACCGGACGCGGCTCGCTCACGCCGACACCTCGCCGTACGCCGCGATCAGGACGGCCGGGTCGGGGCCCTCCAGGACGGTGGGCTTGGCGAGCCCGTCGAGCACGATGAACCGCAGCAGGTCGCCGCGGGACTTCTTGTCGACCCTCATGGTCTCCAGGAGCTTGGGCCACTGGTCGCCGCGGTAGCTGAGCGGCAGGCCGACGGACTCCAGGATCGCGCGGTGCCGGTCGGCGGTGGCGTCGTCGAGGCGCCCGGCGAGGCGGCCGAGCTCGGCGGCGAAGACCATGCCGACGGAGACGGCGGCGCCGTGGCGCCACTTGTAGCGCTCGTTCTTCTCGATGGCGTGGGCGAGGGTGTGGCCGTAGTTGAGGATCTCGCGGCGGCCGGACTCCTTGAGGTCGCCGGAGACGACCTCGGCCTTGACCTTGATCGAGCGGACGAGCAGCTCGGCGGTGTGCGGTCCGGCCGGGGTGCGGGCGGCCTGCGGGTCCTCCTCGATGAGGTCGAGGATCACCGGGTCGACGATGAAGCCGGCCTTGATGATCTCCGCGAGGCCGCTGACGTAGTCGTGGATCGGGAGCGAGTCGAGGGCCGCGAGGTCGCAGAGGACTCCGGCGGGCGGGTGGAAGGCGCCGACGAGGTTCTTGCCCTCGGCGGTGTTGATGCCCGTCTTGCCGCCGACGGCCGCGTCGACCATCGCCAGGACGGTGGTCGGCACGGCGATCCAGCGCACGCCCCGCAGCCAGGTCGCGGCGACGAAGCCGGCCAGGTCGGTGGTGGCGCCGCCGCCGACGCCGACGACGACGTCGGTGCGGGTGAAGCCGGTCTGGCCCAGGGCCTTCCAGCAGTAGGCGGCGACCTCGGCGGTCTTGGCCTCCTCGGCGTTCGGCACCTGGATGGCGACCGCCTCGTAGCCCTGCTCGGCGAGGTCGGCGCGCAGGGCCTCGCCGGTGTCGGCGAGCGCCTCGGGGTGGATCACGGCGACCCGCTTGGCCCGGTCGCCGATCAGGCCGGGGAGCTCGGCGAGGAGCTGCCGGCCGACGAGCACCTCGTACGGATCCGTGCCCGCGCTGCCGGCCACGTGGATGCGGGTCACGTCCTGGTCCGTCGTCATGCGTCCTTCTTGATGTCCAGTGCCGAGAGGACCGCGTCCGCGACCTCTTCGGGGGTGCGGTCGTCGGTGGCGACGACGGCGCGGGCGACTTCGGTGTAGAGGTGGCGGCGCGCCTCCATCAGCTCGCGCCACCGGCGGCGCGGGTTGACGGCGAGCAGCGGCCGGGCGGCGCCGAGGCCGACGCGGCGGACCGCCTCCTCGACCTCCATGGAGAGGTACGCGACGGGCAGCCCGGCGAGCAGTTCGCGGGTGCCGGCGTCGAGGACCGCGCCGCCGCCGAGGGCGAGGACGCCCCCGTGCTCGGCGACGGCCCGCGCGACGGCGGCCCGCTCCAGGGCGCGGAAGTGCTCCTCGCCGTCCTCGACGAAGATGTCGGAGATCTCGCGTCCCTCGGCGGCGACGATGTCGGCGTCGGTGTCCCGGTAGGGCGCGCCCAGGCGTTCGGCCAGGAGCGCGCCCACCGTGGACTTGCCGGAGCCCATCGGTCCGACGAGGACGACCAGGGGTCCGGCGGTCACCGGATGTGCAGGTTGTCGAGGTACGACTGCACGTTGCGCCGGGTCTCGGGGACGCTGTCGCCGCCGAACTTCTCCAGGACGGCGTCCGCGAGAACGAGCGCGACCATGGCCTCGGCGACGATGCCGGCGGCGGGGACGGCGCAGACGTCGGAGCGCTGGTGGTGGGCGGCGGCGGCCTCGCCGGTGGCGACGTCGACGGTGGCGAGGGCGCGCGGGACGGTCGCGATCGGCTTCATGGCGGCGCGGACGCGCAGCAGCTCGCCGGTGGTGAGGCCGCCCTCGGTGCCGCCGGAGCGGCCGGAGGAGCGGCGGATGCCGTCGTCGGTCCTGACGATCTCGTCGTGGGCCCGGGACCCGGGCACGCGGGCGAGCTCGAAGCCGTCGCCGACCTCGACGCCCTTGATGGCCTGGATGCCCATGAGGGCGGCGGCGAGCCGGGCGTCGAGGCGCCGGTCCCAGTGGACGTGCGAGCCGAGGCCGACGGGCACGCCGTGGGCGAGGACCTCGACGACGCCGCCGAGGGTGTCGCCGTCCTTGTGGGCCTGGTCGATCTCGGCGACCATCGCCTTCGACGCGTCGGCGTCGAGGCAGCGGACCGGGTCGGCGTCGAGCCTCTCGACGTCGGCGGGGGTCGGGTGGAGGCCGTACGGGGCCTTGGCGGCGGCCAGCTCGACCACGTGCGACACGATCTCGATGCCCGCGGCCTCCTTGAGGAAGGAGCGGGCGACGGCGCCGAGGGCGACGCGGGCGGCGGTCTCGCGGGCGCTGGCGCGCTCCAGGATCGGCCGGGCCTCGTCGAAGCCGTACTTCTGCATGCCGGCGAGGTCGGCGTGGCCGGGGCGGGGCCGGGTCAGGGGCGCGTTGCGGCCCGTCTCCTTGAGCTCCGAGGGGTCGACCGGGTCGGCCGACATGACCTTCTCCCACTTGGGCCACTCGGTGTTGCCGACCATGACGGCGATCGGGGAGCCGAGGGAGAGTCCGTGCCGGACGCCGCCGAGGAAGGTGATCTCGTCCTGCTCGAACTTCATGCGGGCGCCGCGTCCGTAGCCGAGGCGTCGCCGCGCGAGGTGGTCCGCCACCAGCTCCGTGGTGACCGGGACGCCCGCGGGCAGACCCTCGAGGGTCGCGACCAGCGCGGGTCCGTGGGATTCGCCGGCCGTCAGCCAACGCAACCTGCTCAACGATGCTCCTCATGCTCGCGCCTGGCACTGCGACGGCGCGCCCGGGTGCGCGGCCCTGGCCCGCCACCCCCGATCCTCCCACGTCCGGGGCGCCCCCTTGGACTCCTGTCCAGCTGCCGGACGGGGGTCTCAGGTTCCGGAACGGTTTCCCCGTCGTCCGGGACGGCCGGTCGCGGGCGCCGACGGGAGCCTACCGGGCGGCCAGCGCCCGCTCCCCCGCCGCCCGCATGGCCGCGAGGGGGGCGGGCGCGCGGCCCGTCATCAGCTCGACCTGGAGGACGGCCTGGTGGACGAGGAGGTCGAGGCCTCCGACGACCTTGCCGCCGCGGTCGGACCAGGCGGCGGCCAGCGGGGTCGGCCAGGGGTCGTAGAGAACGTCGAAGAGGGTGCCGACGGTGTTCGGGACGGCGGTGGCCAGGGCGTTCGTCGTGCCGGCGGGGGTGGTCGCGATCACCAGGGGGGCCTCGAAGGCCTCCGCCGCGCGCTCCCAGTCGGCGGTGCGCACGTCCACGCCGAGCCGCTCGCCCCAGCCGCGCATCTCCTCGGCCCGCGCCTCGCTCCGTACGTACGCGGTGACGGGACCGGCGCAGATCCGGGCGAGGGCGGCGAGGGCGGAGGAGGCGGTGGCGCCGGCGCCGAGGACGGCGGCCGCCTCCACCTTCTCGACGCCCCGCTCGCGCAGGGCGGCGATCATGCCGGGGATGTCGGTGTTGTCGCCGACCCGCCGTCCGTCCTCGTGGAGGACGACGGTGTTGACGGCCTCCACGGACGCGGCCGTGTCGCTGACCTCGTCGAGCAGCGGGATGACCGCCCGCTTGAGCGGCATGGTCAGCGAGAGCCCGGCCCAGCTGCCCTCCAGCTCGCCCACGAACCCCGGAAGGGCCGCCTCGTCGACCTCGAAGCGCTCGTACGACCAGTCGTGAAGGCCGAGTTCGGCGTACGCGGCGCGGTGCAGGACCGGGGAGAGGGAGTGGGCGATGGGCGAACCGAGGACCGCCGCGCGACGCTGCTTGCTCACTGTCCCTGCTTCCGCTGCTTCTCGTACTCCGCCACGTTCCGGTTGTGCTCCTCGTTCGTCACGGAGAAGACGGTCTTGTCCTCGTTGATCGAGACGAAGTAGTACCACGGGCCGGCCGCGGGGCTGATCGCGGACTGGAGCGCTTCCGTGCCGGGATTGCTGATGGGTCCGGGAACGAGTCCGATCACCTTGTACGTGTTGTACGGGTCGTCGATCTTGCGCATGTCCTCGACCGTGCCGACGTCGAGGGTGCTCTGCCCCTTGAGGTAGTTCACCGTCGAGTCGAACTCCAGACGGCCGACGGTCTCCATGTTGCCGGGCTTGAGCCGGTTGTAGACCACGCGCGCGACCTTGTCGAAGTCGTGCTTGTACTTGCCCTCGACCTGCACGAGGCTCGCCACCGTCAGCAGTTCCCAGGGCCCCTTCAGGCCGACCGCCTGTGCCTTCGCGTCCAGGTCCAGCTTGCCGTACTCCTGGTTCGCGCGGGCCACCATCCTGCGCAGGGCGTCCTCGGGTTTGCCGCCCTTCGCGACCGGATAGCTCGCCGGGAAGAGGAATCCTTCCAGCGGGTCCTTGATGTCGGGGTGCTGCTTGGCCCACTCGGGCAGGCCCAGGGAGTCCGCCTTCGCGAGCGCGACCTCCTTGGTGGTGCCGGGCTTGAGGTCCAGGCGCTTGTCGAGCGTCTCGTAGACCCAGACGTTCCGCTTGCCCTCGGGGATGACGAGGTTGGCCTGGCTCGCCGGGTCGAGCATCAGCGCGACCGCGCTCTCCGCCGACATCTCCTTCTTCAGCGTGTAGACACCGGCCTGGATCGTGTTGCCCTTGGGTGCCTTCAGCTGGGCCGACACGAAGGCGTCGACGCTCTTGACGACGCCCGCCTTCTTCAGGATGTTGCCGATGTCGGAGCCGTACGACCCCTTCGGGATCTCGACCTGGACCTCGCCCGTGCCGCTTCCCGCGTAGTCCGGCACCTCGGCGAAGCGGCCCTGCCAGAACTGGTAGCCGAAGTAGCCGACGCCGCCGACGCCGCCCACCAGGACGACGGCGACGACCAGGCAGGCCACGCCGTTCTTGCCCTTGCGCTTCTTGTCCCTGCCGCGGCGGTCGCGGTCGCCGCCGCGGGAGCCCCGGCCGCGCGCCGGCTCCTCGTCGTCGTCGTACGCGTCGTCACGGCCGTCACGGTCGTTCCGGCCGCCGCGCCCGGCGCCGCGGTCGTCCCCGCCGGTGAAGAAGGGGTGGTTCTCCTCCTCCGGTTCCGGACCGGGCTCCGGCTCGCGGCGCGGCTCCTCCTCCGGCGCCCAGTCGACCACCGGCTCCGGCGGGTTCTGCCGGTGGCCGGGGGGCCGGGGCGGCGGATAGGCCTCGGGCGTGCCGTACAGGTCCGGGTTCTGGCCGCCGTACGGGTCGGCCGGCGGCGCGCCGTAGGCCATCGCCGCCTGGCCGGTCTCCCAGTGGCCGTCGTACTGCTGTCCGAGGTGTCCGGGCGTGTCGTATCCGCCCTGGTACCCCGTCCCGTACTGCTGCCGGTGCTGGTCGTACGGCTGCTGCGGCTGGTAGTGCTGCTGCTGGTACTGCGGATCGGCGTGGGCCTGCGGCTGGTGCTGCCGGTACGGGTCGCCCCCGTACTCCTGGCCGCCCTGCCCGTACGGGTCCTGGTGGCCGTGGCCGCCCTGGCCGCCCTGGCCGCCCTGGTCGTACTGGTTCGCCTGCTGCGGATGCGGGTGCTGCTGGCCCTCCCACCCCTGGTCCCCGTAGAGCGGGTCCCCGGGGTGCCACGGTTCGGAGCCCGGGCTCCGGCCATACTCAGTCATCGATCCCCAAACAGCCGCGAGGCTTCCGGACGATCCGCCTCTACGTAGTGCGGCAGCTGTTCGAACGCCGCCGCATCGCGCGGAACGTTACCGTATCGCGATCAGATGACCACTTCGACGCCCTCACCGGGAGGATTACCCGATACCCGTTCGGACTCAAGAGCGTTCTGAAGGATGATCACGGCGGCGGCCTGGTCGATGACCGACCGGCCCTTCTTCGACTTCACCCCGGAGGCCCGCAGGCCCTGGGTCGCGGTGACCGTCGTCATCCGCTCGTCGACCAGCCGGACCGGTACGGGGGCGATGCCCTTGGCCATCTCGCGGGCGAAGGCGCGGACCTTGGTCGCGGCCGGGCCCTCCCGCCCGCTGAGCGAGCGGGGCAGGCCCACGACGACCTCGATCGGCCCGTACTCCTCGACGATCAGGCGGAGCCGCCGGTGGGCGGCCGGGACGTCGCGGCCCGGCACGGTCTCCACCGGCGTGGCGAGGACCCCGTCGGGGTCGCACGAGGCGACCCCGATCCGGGCGTCCCCGACGTCGACCGCGATGCGGCGGCCGCGGCGCATCGTCACGCCGTCTCCCCCACGAGGCGCTCGACGGCGGCGACGGCCTCGCCGACGGCCTGCGGGTTCTGGCCGCCGCCCTGGGCGACGTCCGGCTTGCCGCCGCCACCGCCGCCGAGGGTCTTGGCGGCCGTGCGGACCAGCTCGCCGGCCTTGAGGCCGCGCTCGCGGGCGGCCTCGTTGGTGGCGATGACCGTCAGCGGCTTGCCGTTGACCGTGGTGAACAGGGCGACGACGGCCGGGCGGCCGCCGGAGATCCGGCCGCGCACGTCGAGGACCAGCCTGCGCAGGTCGTCGGCGGTGGTGCCGTCCGGGACCTGCCCGGTGACCAGGGCGACGCCGCGCACGTCGCGGGCGGACTCGACGAGGCCGGCCGCGGCCTGGAGGACCTTCTCCGCGCGGAACTTCTCGATCTCCTTCTCGGCGTCCTTCAGCTTGCCGAGCATGGCGGAGATCTTCTCCGGCAGCTCCTCCGGACGGCCCTTGACCAGCTCCTGGAGCTGGGCGACGACCGTGTGCTCCTTGGCGAGGAAGTTGTACGCGTCGACGCCGACGAGGGCCTCGATGCGGCGCACGCCGGAGCCGATGGAGGACTCGCCGAGCAGCTTCACCAGACCGAGCTGGGCGGTGTTGTGGACGTGGGTGCCACCGCACAGCTCCTTGGAGAAGTCGCCGATGGTGACGACGCGGACCTGCTCGCCGTACTTCTCGCCGAACTCGGCGATGGCGCCCTGGCGCTTGGCCTCGTCGATCGGCATGACCTCGGCGTGGACCTCCAGCTCGCGCGCGAGGACCTCGTTGATCTTCTGCTCGACGTCGGTGAGGACGGCGCCGGGGACGGCGTTCGGCGAGCCGAAGTCGAAGCGGAAGCGGCCGGGCTGGTTCTCGGAACCGGCCTGGGCGGCCGTCGGGCCGAGGGCGTCGCGCAGGGCCTGGTGGGTGAGGTGGGTGGCCGAGTGGGCTCGGGCGATGGCCCGGCGGCGGCGCACGTCGATGGCGGCGTAGGCGGTGGCGCCCACGGTCACCTCGCCGACCTGCACGGAGCCCTTGTGCACCGAGACGCCGGGGACCGGCTGCTGCACGTCGCGGACGTCGATGACGGCGCCGCTGTGCAGCTTGATCCGGCCCTGGTCGGCGATCTGGCCGCCGCCCTCGGCGTAGAACGGGGTACGGTCGAGGACGACCTCGACCTCGTCGCCCTCGGTGGCGGCCGGCGAGGGGACGCCGTTGACGAGGAGGCCGACGACGGTGGTCTCGCCCTCGGTGTTGGTGTAGCCGGTGAACCGCGTGGCGCCGCCGACGTCGGCGATCTCCCGGTACGCGGTCATGTCGGCGTGGCCGGTCTTCTTGGCCTTGGCGTCGGCCTTGGCCCGGTCCCGCTGCTCCTTCATCAGACGGCGGAAGCCGTCCTCGTCCACGGAGAGGCCCTGTTCGGCGGCCATCTCCAGGGTGAGGTCGATCGGGAAGCCCCAGGTGTCGTGGAGCAGGAACGCCTTGTCGCCGGAGAGGACCGTGCCGCCGGAGGCCCTGGTCTCGGTGACGGCGGTGTCGAGGATGTTGGTGCCGCCCTTGAGGGCCTTCAGGAAGGCGGCCTCCTCGGCGAGGGCGACCGTCTCGATGCGCTTGCGGTCGGTGACCAGCTCCGGGTACTGCTCGCCCATCGTCCCGATCACGGTGTCGACGAGCTCCTGGACGACCGGGCCGGTGGCGCCGAGCAGGCGCATGTTGCGGACGGCGCGGCGCATGATGCGGCGCAGCACGTAGCCGCGGCCCTCGTTGCCGGGGGTGACGCCGTCGCCGATGAGCATGACGGAGGTGCGCATGTGGTCGGCGACCACGCGCAGCGAGACGTCGCTCTCGTGGTCCGCGCCGTACCGGACGCCGGTCAGCTCGGTGGCCTTGTCGATGACGACCTTGAGGGTGTCCGTCTCGTACATGTTCTGGACGCCCTGGAGGATCATCGCCAGGCGCTCCAGGCCGAGGCCCGTGTCGATGTTCTTCGACGGCAGCTCGCCGAGGATCGGGAAGTCCTCCTTGCCGGAGCCCTCACCGCGCTCGTACTGCATGAAGACCAGGTTCCAGATCTCCACGTACCGCTCGTCGTTGACGGCCGGGCCGCCCTCGACGCCGAACTCGGGGCCGCGGTCGTAGTTGATCTCGGAGCAGGGGCCGCAGGGGCCGGGGACGCCCATGGACCAGTAGTTGTCCTTCTTGCCGAGGCGCTGGATGCGCTCGGCGGGGACGCCGACGACGTCGCGCCAGATCTGCTCGGCCTCGTCGTCCTCCTGGTAGACGGTGATCCAGAGCTTCTCCGGCTCGAGCCCGTAGCCGCCGTGCTCCACCGGGGTGGTCAGCAGCTCCCAGGCGAGCTTGATGGCGCCTTCCTTGAAGTAGTCGCCGAAGGAGAAGTTGCCGCACATCTGGAAGAACGTGCCGTGGCGGGTGGTCTTGCCGACCTCTTCGATGTCGGGGGTGCGCACGCACTTCTGCACGCTGGAGGCGCGCGAGAAGGGCGGCTTGACCTCGCCCAGGAAGTAGGGCTTGAAGGGCACCATGCCGGCGGGGACGAGGAGCAGAGTCGGGTCGTCCGCGATGAGCGACGCCGAAGGGACGACGGTGTGCCCGCGCTCCTCGAAGAAGCTCAGCCAGCGGCGGCGGATTTCAGCCGACTCCATCAGTGGTCCTCATTCCGGTTGTACGAACTCGTGGGAAGGGTGAAGTACGAGGGCGCGGCGGGACCGAGCCCGGTCCCGCGGCGGGGCTCCGGAAACTCCCGGCCCTGTGCGGCGGCCGGGTCGGCGGCGGCGTCGAGCCCGAGCGCCTCCCCCAGTTCGGCCTCCCGCTGGACCATGCCCGCCCTCACGTCGAGGGCGAAGTCCTTGAGCCGGTGGCCGGCTTCGACGGCCTTGTTCGCGGCCTGGGCCGCGAGGCTCTCGGGGGTCAGCTGCTTCAGCTTCCGGTTGACCTTGGTGGTGGCCCACACGCCGGCGGCTGCGCCGGCCGTGAACCAGAACGTGCGGCGGAACATGACGGCTCAGCCCTTCTGCTTCCGGCGTCGCGTGGACGGCACGGTACGGCCGACGATCACGGTGCGGCGCGCGGAGGCGCGCGGCGCGTCCTGCCCGTCCCGGCTCCGGCCGAGCGCCCGTCGCACGCCGTAGCCGAAGGCGGCCACCTTGACGAGCGGGCCGCCGAAGGTGGAGGCGACGGTGGTGGAGAGCGCGGAGGCGTTGGAGGTGACCTCCTGGACGTCCGAGGCGATGGCGTCGACCCGGTCGAGCTGGGTCTGCGCCGAACGCACGGTCGCGGAGGCCTCGGCGAGCAGGGGAACGGCCTGCTCCGTCACGTCCGCCACGAGCTTGGTGGTCGCCCTGAGCGTCTGCGCCAGCCTCGCCAGCGCCACGGCGAGGAAGGAGACGAGGATCGCCCAGAAGACGGCCACCAGGATCCCGGCAACCTCTCCACCGGTCACGCTGCACCGCTCTCTGCTGTCGTTGGGCCTTGTGAAAGTCGTCCCCCGACCCTATCGCGCCCGGGCTGTTGTGCCGTACCGCATAACCGCGTGCGAGGCACCCGTCACAGGATTCGGTTGTACGCGGTGCGGGCGGGTGAGTACGCTCCGTGTCCCATGCGACGGAGCAATCTCCCGGCGGAGCTGAACCGGTTCGTCGGACGGGCCGCCGAGCGGGCGGCGCTGGCGGCGCTCCTCGGAACGTCCCGCCTGGTCACGGTCGTGGGGGTGGGCGGGGTCGGCAAGACGCGGCTCGCGCTGCGGACGGCGGCCGAGGCGCGGAGACACCACGGCGACGGGGTGCGGCTCGCCGATCTGGCGCCGCTGCGCGACCCGGATCTGGTGGCGCACGCCCTGGCCGAGGCGCTCGGCCTCACGGACCACACGCCGAGGCCGCCGCGCGAGGCGCTGGTGGAGCACCTCGCGGAGCGGCACGTCCTGCTGGTGCTCGACGGCTTCGAGCACCTGGTGGAGAGCTGCGCCCCGCTGGTGCGGGAGCTGCTCGCGCGCGCGCCCGGCCTCACCGTCCTCGCGACCGGGCGCAGGCCCCTGCGGGTGGCGGGCGAGACGGTGTTCCCGCTGGCGCCGATGGGCGAGGCGGACGCGGTGGCGCTCCTCGCGGAAAGGGCGGCGGAGGCGGGCGCGCCGGTCTCCCGGGACACGCCGGCGGGCGCCCCCACGGACCCGTGCGGTGCGGGCGGGGTCGCGGGTCCCGATCGCACGTGCCCCGAAGTGCCGGAAGTGGTGCGGGAGTTGTGCCGTCGGCTCGACGGGATTCCGCTCGCCCTCGAACTGGCCGCCGGACGGCTCCCCCTGCTCTCCCCCGAGCAGGTGCTGCACCGGCTCGACGACCGCTTCCGGCTCCTCTCGGACGGCGAGCGCGGGGCGCTCCCCCGCCACCGGGCGCTGCGGACGGCGATCGGCTGGAGCCACGAGCTGTGCACGCCGCGGGAGCGGCTGCTGTGGGCGCGGCTCTCGGTGTTCGCCGGGCCCTTCGACCTGGAGGCGGTGGAGTACGTGTGCGGGGGCCCCGAGCTGCCGCCGGAGCGGATCCTGGACCTGCTCGGGGAGTTGCTCGCGCAGTCGCTCGTCTCGCGGGAGGACACGCCGGCGGGCCCCGCCTACCGGATGCTGGGCACGGTCGCCGCGTACGGGGCGGAGTGGCTGGCGGCGCTCGGCGACACGGAGCGGATGCGGCGCCGGCACCGCGACTGGTACATGGGCCTGGCCACCTGGTGCGAGCTGGAGTGGTTCAGTCCGCGTCAGGCGGAGGTGGCGGCGCGCACGGACGCGGCGCTGCCCGATCTGCGGGCCGCCCTGGAGCTGTGCCTGGAGCTTCCGGAGGACGCGCACCTGGCCCAGCACCTGGCGGGCACGCTCTGGTTCGCCTGGGCGGGCTGCGGGCGCCTCTCGGAGGGCCGGTACTGGCTGGACCGGGCGCTCGGGCTCGAATCCGGGCACCGGGAGGCGCGGTTGAAGGCGCTGTGGGTGCTCGGGTACGTGGCGGTCCTCCAGGGGGACGGCACGGCGGCGGTGGCGGCGCTCCACGAGTGCGGGGAGCGGGCCGGGTCCTCGGGGAACGCGCTGGCGGAGGCGTACGCGACGCACCGGATGGGCTGTCTGGCGCTGCTCACGGACGACCCGGCGCGCGCGGAGGAGCTGATCGGGCGGGCGCTCGACTCCTACCGGGAGCTGGGCGAGCTGAACAGCAACGTGCTGATGGGCCGGGTCGAGGTGGCGATGGCGCGGGCCTTCCGGGGCGATCTGGAGGGGGCGGTCGCCCTCTGCCGGGAGGTCCGGGAGGTCTGCGAGGAGCGCGGGGAGCTGTGGACGCGGGCGTACGCCCTCTACGTCCTGGCGTACGCGGCGTGGACCCGGGACGCGTACGGGGAGGCGCGGGAGCTGCTGACCGCGTGCGTCTCGATCAACCACGCCTTCCACGATCTGGTGGGGCTCGTCCTGGCGATCGAGCTGCTCGCGCTGGTGACGGTGGGCGAGGGGGATCCGGCGGAGGCGGCGGTGCTCCAGGGGGCGGCGGTGCCGATGTGGGACACGGTGGGCGTCCGGCTCTTCGGTTCGAAGTCGTTCGACGGCCCGAGGGTGCTGTGCGAGGGGCGGGCGCGCGAGGCGCTGGGCGCGCGGGCGTACGAGGAGGCGTTCCGGGAGGGCCGGAGGCTCTCGCCGGACGCGGCGGTGGAGCGTGCGCTCGCCGGGCGCCGGGATCCGGCCACGGGCGGTCCGGCGGCGCCGCGCCCGTTCCGTACGGGCCGGTCGGCGGAGGTCCCGGGAACGCGGAAGCCCGCCGGCTCCCCCACCGGAAAGGGCGGGGAAGCGGCGGGCTGAACACCGCGTGGGTGGTACCGCGCCTGCGTCAGCGGGCGTAGTATTCGACGACCAGCTGCTCGTCGCAGATGACCGGGATCTCCTTGCGGTTCGGATCGCGGTCGAGGCGGAACGCCAGCGCCTTCAGGTTGACCTGGAGGTAGCGGGGGGTCTCGCCGTCGGCGGCGAAGCCACCCTCGCGGGCGACCTCGAACAGCGGCTTGGTGCGGCTGCGCTCGCGGACCATGACGACGTCGTCCGGACGGACGCGGAAGGACGGCTTGTCGACCTTCTGGCCGTTGACCTGGATGTGGCCGTGGACGACCATCTGGCGGGCCTGGTAGATGGTGCGGGCGATGCCCGAACGCAGGACCAGGGCGTCGAGGCGACGCTCGAGCTCGACGACCAGCGCCTCGCCCGTCTTGCCCTCGGCCTTCTTGGCGCGGTCGTAGGCGCGGGCCATCTGGCGCTCGCTGATGTCGTACTGGGCGCGCAGACGCTGCTTCTCGAGCAGACGGACCTTGTAGTCCGAGTTCTGCTTGCGACCACGGCCGTGCTCGCCCGGCGGGTACGGGCGGGCCTCGAAGTACTTGACGGCCTTCGGCGTCAGCGCGATACCGAGCGCACGGGACTTCTTGACCTTGGGACGCGACTGGTTAGGCACGTTCTCCAGACCTCCGTTGTAGGTTAGGTTAGGCTCACCTTACTCAAGGAGATCGCATGTCTCGCCCGGGGAACACCACGCGCATCACGGACGGCAACACAAAGAACGACGCCCAATCCATGGATGAAGCCCTGGATGGCATCGATACGACGGAGGTCCGATCAGCTCATGGTCAGCCGCGTCCCAGCGGACTTGAAATCGCGCGGATGCCGTCAGCAGCCGAGCGCACACGAACTCTCGTACAGAGTACATGCTCCGGCGTGCTGCTGATTCCCGGGGCCGAGGGGCACCGGCCCGAGCAGCTCGCGCCCGAGGCGCGGGCCGTGGGGCCCGACGGCGAGATCTTCCTGCTCTACCCCGCCGACGCCCCGCCGGTACGGGCCGCCACGCACGCCCAGGACGACGAGCTGCCGGTCGTCCTGGAGCTCACGGACGTGGCCCCCGTCTCCGTCCCCCACCGCATCCGGGGCCGCGCCTGGGTCTCCGGCTGGCTCACCTGTCTGCCGGGCGTCGCCGAGAGGGGCCGCATGATGCTGCGCCTGGAGGTCGGGGAGGCGCGCGTGGACGACCTGTGGGGAACCGCCGGGATCGACGCCGAGGAGTTCGCCGCCGCCGCGCCCGATCCGCTGCACGCCCACGAGACGGAGCTGCTCCAGCACCTGGCGGCGGCGCACGGCGACCGGCTGCGGGAGCTGGCCTCGCTGCTCGGCGAGCGCTCGGCCGCCCTCGTCCCCACCCGGGACGTGGCCCCGCTCGCCCTCGACCGCTTCGGCCTGCGGGTCCGCTTCAGCGCGGGTCCCGGAGACTGCTTCGACGCCCGCTTCGACTTCCCCGAGCCGGTGCGGGAGGTCTCGGAGCTGCGCCGCGAGATGCACCGGCTCTTCGAGGCCGCCCGCGCCTGAGCGCGCTACCGCTGCTCGTCGCCCTTCAGCCGCGTCCGCGTCCACTCCACCACGTCCGCGTACCTCGCCTCTCCGCCGTGACGGGTGGGCTCGTAGTACCGGCGGCCGTGGATCGCGTCCGGGGCGTACTGCTGGGCCGCGATGCCGTCCGGCACGTCGTGCGGGTAGACGTAGCCCTGCGCGTGGCCGAGCTTGGCCGCGCCCTTGTAGTGGCCGTCGCGCAGGTGCGCCGGGACCGGGCCCGCGAGGCCGCCCCGGACGTCCGCGAGGGCGGCGCCGATCGCTGTCGTCGCCGCGTTCGACTTCGGGGCCAGGGCCAGGGCGATGGTGGCGTGGCTCAGGGTCAGCGCCGCCTCGGGGAAGCCGATCATGGCGACGGCCTGGGCGGCGGCCACGGCGATCGGCAGGGCGTTCGGATCGGCGAGGCCGATGTCCTCGCTCGCGGAGATCATCAGGCGCCGCGCGATGAAGCGCGGGTCCTCCCCCGCCTCGATCATCCGCGCCAGGTAGTGCAGGGCCGCGTCCACGTCCGAGCCCCGGATGGACTTGATGAGGGCGCTGGCCACGTCGTAGTGCTGGTCGCCGTCCCGGTCGTACTTCACGGCGGCCCGGTCGACGGTCTCCTCGACCGTCTGGAGGGTGATCTCCGCCTCCCCCTTGGCGATCGCCGCGCCGGCGGCGGCCTCCAGGGCGGTCAGGGCGCGGCGGGCGTCCCCGCCCGCGACCCGGAGAAGGTGGGACTCGGCGTCCTCCGGCAGGGTCACGGCCCCGCCGAGTCCCCGCTCCTCCGTGAGCGCCCGGGCGAGCAGGCCCTTCAGGTCCTCGTCGGTCAGCGGCTCCAGGGTGAGGAGCAGCGAGCGGGAGAGGAGCGGGGAGATCACCGAGAAGTAGGGGTTCTCGGTGGTGGCGGCGATCAGCGTCACCCAGCGGTTCTCGACGGCCGGCAGGAGGGAGTCCTGCTGGGCCTTGGAGAAGCGGTGGATCTCGTCGAGGAAGAGGACGGTCTCCTTGCCGTAGCCGCCCACGGCGCGCCGGGCCCCGTCGATGACGGCCCGGACCTCCTTGACGCCCGCGGTGATCGCGGACAGTTCCACGAACCGCTTGTTCGTGGCCTTCGAGACGACGTACGCCAGGGTGGTCTTCCCGATGCCTGGCGGGCCCCAGAGGATCACGGAGGAGGCGCCGGCGGGGCCGCCGTCGCCGTCCCCCACGAGGCGGCGCAGCGGCGAGCCGGGCTTGAGCAGGTGCCGCTGCCCCACCACCTCGTCGAGGGTGCGGGGGCGCATCCGGACGGCCAGCGGGCTGCTGGACGGGTCCTTCTCCTGGCGGTCTTCGGCGGCTGCGGTAAAGAGATCGGGCTCCACGTCCATGAAGCCTAGGTCACGCCGCCGACAACGCCGCTGGGATCAGCTCGTCCAGAAGTCCCACCAGCGGGTCAGGATCAGCATGCCGATGATCCCGACGTGCAGGACGGGCAGGACCCAGGTGAACTCGCCGAAGAAGGTCCTCAGCCACGCGGGGGCGGGGATCACGCCGTGGCGCACGTTGTGCGAGGTGACGTACCAGAACATGACGATGGTCCCGACCCAGGCCAGGCAGCACCACAGGCACAGCGAGTTGATCTCGTACAGCGACTGGTAGGTGAGCCAGGCGCAGAAGACGACGCCGAGGAGGGTGCCGGCGTTGAGGCCGAGCCAGTACCAGCGGCGGTAGCGGGCGCCGGCGAGCAGGCCGGCGCCGATCGCGATCACCATGCCGTACGCGACGAGGCCGATCATCGGGTTGGGGAAGCCGAAGACCGAGGCCTGCTCGCTCTTCATGATGTTGCCGCAGGAGACGACCGGGTTCAGGCTGCACCCGGGGGTGAAGCCGGGGTCCTCCAGGAGCTTGAACTTGTCGATCGTGATGATCCAGGCGGCGAGCAGGCCGGCCGCGCCCGTGATCACCAGGAGCCAGGAGAAGGCACGGCTCGCTCCGATCGTGCCGCGTGCCGGGTCGTCCACCACTGCTTCCGTCATGTTTCCGATCCATCGCTCGCGGGCTGCTGGGCACGGTCATTCTGCCGTACGGAGGCCCCCGTCCACCGTTCGATGGACATAAGGAAGGGACCCGGCCGCTCGCGCGCACCGGGTCCCTCCCGCGTACGGCCGGGGGTCAGGCCAGCTGGGCCCGTACCGCGTCCAGGAGGTCGTCCAGGGCGACCGCCCGCTGCTCGCCGGACTCCATGTCCTTGAGCTGGACCACGCCTTCGGCGAGGTCGCGCTCGCCGGCGACGAGGGCGAGACGGGCACCGGAGCGGTTGGCGTCCTTCATGGAGCCCTTGAGGCCCTTGCCGCCGAAGGAGAAGTCCGCGGCGATCCCGGCCCTGCGCAGCTCGGTGACCTTGCCGAAGAGGATCCGGCGGGCCTCCTCGCCGAGGGCGACGGCGAAGACGCTGGTGGCGGAGGGCAGGTCGAGCTCGACGCCCTCGGCCTCCAGGGCGAGGACCGTGCGGTCCACGCCGAGCGCCCAGCCGACGGACGGCAGCGCGGGGCCGCCGATCATCTCGGAGAGGCCGTCGTAGCGCCCGCCGCCGCCGACCGCCGACTGCGAGCCGAGGCCGTCGTGGACGAACTCGAAGGTGGTGCGGGTGTAGTAGTCCAGGCCGCGCACCAGCTTGTCGTCGTCCTCGAAGACCACGCCCGCCGCGGTGATCAGGGAGCGCACCTCCTCGTGGTACGCCTTGCACGCGTCGCACAGGTGGTCGCGCAGGAGCGGGGCGCCGACGAGCTGCTTCTGCACGGACTCGCGCTTGTCGTCGAGGACGCGCAGCGGGTTGATCTCGGCGCGGCGCAGGGTGTCCTCGTCGAGGTCGAGCCCGCGCAGGAAGTCCTGGAGGGCCTCCCGGTAGACGGGACGGCACTCCTTGTCGCCGAGCGAGTTCAGCAGGATGCGGAAGTTCCGCAGGCCGAGGGAGCGGTAGGCCTCGTCGGCCAGGATGATCAGCTCGGCGTCGAGCGCCGGGTCCTCGGAGCCGATCGCCTCGGCGCCGACCTGCGAGAAGTGGCGGTAGCGGCCCTTCTGCGGGCGCTCGTAGCGGTAGTACGAGCCGGAGTACCAGAGCTTGACCGGCAGGTTGCCCTGCTTGTGGAGGTTGGCCTCCAGGGCGGCGCGGAGCACGGAGGCGGTGCCCTCGGGGCGCAGGGCGAGCCGGTCGCCGCCCTTGGTCTCGAAGGCGTACATCTCCTTGGTCACGATGTCGGTGGACTCGCCGACGCCGCGGGCGAAGAGGTTCACGTCCTCGAAGCCGGGGGTCTCGACGTAGCCGTAGCCGGAGCGGCGCAGGGGGGCCGCGATGGCCTCGCGGACCGCGAGGTAGGTCGCCGAGACGGGCGGGATGAGGTCGTACGTGCCCTTGGGGGCCTTGAAGGTGCTCACGTGAGTCGTCACATTCCTCGTCGGGGAGCGTCGGGGCTCCCGAGGCCGGAGGCCACCTGCCTGAGGTAGGGGTTGGTGGCGCGCTCCTGGCCGATGGTCGTCTGGGGACCGTGTCCCGACAGCACCACGGTCGAGTTGTCGAGGGGCAGGCACACGCGGGCCAGCGATCCGAGCATCTCGTCCATGTCACCGCCGGGCAGGTCGGTGCGTCCGACGGAGCCGGCGAACAGCAGATCCCCGGAGAAGAACACGGAGGGGACCTCCGTGGTCTCGGGCATCCGGAAGGTCACCGACCCCTTGGTATGGCCGGGCGCGTGGGCGACGGAGAACTCCAGACCGGCGAGCTTCAGCGCGGATCCGTCGGCGAGCTCGCGCACGTCGTCGGGCTCTCCCACCGTCAGCTCGCCCATGAGGGGCATCCCGATGGAGCGGCCGAGGGCCTTCTCCGGGTCGCTCATCATGTAGCGGTCGGACGGGTGGATCCACGCGGGGACGTCGTGGGCGCCGCACACCGGGACGACGGAGGCGACGTGGTCGATGTGTCCGTGGGTGAGGACGACGGCGACGGGCTTGAGCCGGTGCTTCTTCAGCGTCTCCTCGACCCCCTGGGCGGCCTGGTGGCCGGGGTCGACGATCACGCACTCCTCGCCCGCGGCGGGGGCGACCAGGTAGCAGTTGGTGCCCCAGGCGCCGGCGGGGAACCCGGCAATCAGCACGTTTGTCCTTGGATGTCGTCCGGCACGGGGGCGCGGAAATCACGGGAATGACGGGATTCAGCAGATCAGAGCCTACCGGCGGTGCCGGTTCCACAGCCAACCCGTATACGGTACGGGCACATCCGGCCAGGACAGGAACAGACGAGCGACAAGGAGCGGACCGGTGGTCAGCAGCGATCAGCGGCGGCGGCAGCTTGCCAGGGAGAAGTACGTACGGCAGCAGGAGCGGCGGGAGGAGAAGCGCCGCAAGGACAAGCGCCGCAACACCGTCGTCGCGGCCGTCCTCGCGGTGGTGCTGGCCTCGGGCGGCGCCGTGTACGCCTCGGTGGCACTGTCGGACGGCTCCAAGAAGGGCTCGGACAGCGCGGCGGGCGACGCGCCCACCACCCCGACCCCCTCGCCCTCCCAGGGGTCCGCGAACCCGGAGCCGAAGCTCGCCGTGGACCGGAAGGCCTCGTACGCCATGGCGCTCAAGACCAACGAGGGCGACATCACGGTCACCATGGACGCGTCGAAGACCCCGCGCACGGTGAACTCCTTCAAGCACCTCGCCGACAAGAAGTACTTCGACGGGAGCAAGTGCCACCGGCTCACCACGCAGGGCATCTTCGTGCTCCAGTGCGGCGACCCCGAGGGCACCGGCACGGGCGGCCCCGGCTACACCATTCCGGACGAGAACCTGGACGCCCTCGGCAAGGCGGGCGCGGACGGCACGGTGACCTTCCCGGTCGGCACCGTGGCCATGGCCAACACCGGGCAGCCGGGCACCGGCGGCTCGCAGTTCTTCCTCGTCTACAAGGACACCAAGCTGCCGCCGACCTACACCCCCTTCGGGAAGATCGACGCGGCCGGCCTCAAGACGGTCCAGGAGGTCGGCGCGGCCGGTGTCGAGGGCGGCGCCACGGACGGCGCCCCGAAGAAGGCCGTGACCATCGAGAAGGCCACCGTCACGAAGAAGTGAGCCCGCGCGTCCGCACCGGCGGGCCGACCGTCGAATCTCGGTCGCGCTGAGTGCGGACAGCCGGGCCGCGGTTCGCCTAGATTGGCGGTGTGCAGCGTGGGCCGTCGGCCGCGCTGCGGAAGGCGGGCGAGGCCCGCCGGGAAACTGTGGACGATGCCCGGGGGGTACGACCCCGCGACGGCATCATGGTGAGGAGGCGCTGTGAGCAGCGACCCGTGGGGCCGCGTCGACGAGACGGGCACCGTGTACGTGCGGACGGCCGAGGGTGAGCAGGTCGTCGGATCGTGGCAGGCCGGCACCCCCGAAGAGGCCCTGGCCTACTTCGAGCGCAAGTACGAGGGCCTGGTGGTCGAGATCGGCCTCCTCGAGAAGCGGGTGAGGACCACCGACCTCTCGGCGAAGGACGCCACCGCGGCGATCGAGCACATCCGGCACCAGGTCGACGAGCACCACGTCGTCGGCGACCTGGCCGCGCTCTCCGCCCGGCTGGACAAGCTCGTCGAGACGGTCGAGTCGCGCCGCGAGGAGCGCCGGGTCCAGAAGGCGAAGCAGGCCGACGAGGCGCGCGCCGCCAAGGAGAAGCTCGTCACGGAGGCCGAGGAGCTGGCCCAGAGCGAGCAGTGGCGCTCGGCGGGCGAGCGGCTGCGGGCGCTCGTGGACACCTGGAAGGGCCTCCCCCGGCTCGACCGCAAGTCCGACGACGAGCTGTGGCACCGCTTCTCGCACGCCCGCTCGGCGTTCTCGAAGCGCCGCAAGGCCCACTTCGCGTCCCTGGACGCGCAGCGCGAGGACGCCCGCAAGGCGAAGGAGCGCCTGGTCGCGGAGGCGGAGTCGCTTTCGGGCTCCACCGACTGGGGGACCACGGCGGCCCGCTACCGCGAGCTGATGACGGAGTGGAAGGCGGCCGGCCGCGCCCAGCGCGAGCACGAGGACGACCTGTGGAACCGCTTCCGCGGCGCCCAGGACGTCTTCTTCGCGGCGCGCGGCGAGGTCTTCGCCGAGCGGGACGCGGAGCAGGGCGAGAACCTCAAGGTGAAGGAGGAGCTCGCGGCCGAGGCCGAGAAGCTCGTCCCGGTGACGGACCTGAAGGCGGCCCGCGCGGCCTTCCGCTCCCTCAACGAGCGGTGGGAGGCCGTCGGCCACGTGCCGCGCGACGCCCGTCCCAAGGTCGAGGGCCGGATGCACGCGGTGGAGCGGGCGATCCAGGAGGCCGAGGAGGCCGAGTGGCGCCGGACGAACCCGGAGGCGCGCGCGCGTGCCGCGGGTCTGACCGGCCAGCTCCAGGACGCGGTCGAGAAGCTGCGCAAGCAGATCGACGCGGCCCGCGCCGCCGGCAACGACGCCAGGGCCGACAAGCTCTCGCGCGAGCTGGAGGGCCGCCAGGCCCTGCTCGACCAGGCCCTGAAGGGTCTGGAGGAGTTCGGCGGCTGATCCCGTCCGTACGCGCAGGAGGGCGGCCCCGGTACGCAGGTACCGGGGCCGCCCTCTTCGTACGCCGTCGTTACGGCCGGCGGGCCGATGTCACGCGGTACACGTCGTAGACGCCCTCCACGCCCCGCACGGCCTTCAGGACGTGGCCCAGGTGCTTCGGGTCGCCCATCTCGAAGGTGAAGCGGGAGGTGGCCACCCGGTCGCGGGAGGTCTGGACGGCCGCCGAGAGGATGTTGACGTGCTGGTCCGAGAGGACCCGGGTGACGTCGGAGAGGAGCCGGGAGCGGTCCAGTGCCTCGACCTGGATGGCGACGAGGAAGACCGAGGACTGGGTCGGGGCCCACTCGACGTCCAGGATCCGCTCCGGCTCCCGGGACAGCGACTCCACGTTGACGCAGTCGCTGCGGTGGACCGAGACGCCGCTGCCCCGGGTGACGAAGCCGATGATCGGGTCGCCGGGGACGGGGGTGCAGCAGCGGGCCAGCTTGACCCAGACGTCCTCGACGCCCTTGACGACGACACCGGGGTCGGCGTTGGAGCGCCGCTTGGAGCGGCCTCGGGCCGGCGGCGCGGACTCGTCGATGTCCTCGGAGGCGGCCTCCTCGCCGCCGAGTGCCTGGACCAGCTTCTGCACGATGGACTGGGCGGTGACGTGGCCCTCGCCGATCGCCGCGTACAGCGAGGAGATGTCGCTGTAGCGCATCTCGTGGGCGAGGGTGACGAGGGAGTCGCCGGTGAGGATCCGCTGGATCGGCAGGTTCTGCTTGCGCATGGCCCGCGCGATGGCGTCCTTGCCCTGCTCGATGGCCTCGTCCCGGCGCTCCTTGGAGAACCATGCGCGGATCTTGTTGCGGGCGCGCGGGGACTTGACGAAGCCGAGCCAGTCGCGCGAGGGGCCGGCGCCGGCGGCCTTGGAGGTGAAGACCTCGACCAGGTCGCCGTTGTCGAGGGTCGATTCGAGCGGGACGAGCCGCCCGTTGACCCGGGCCCCTATCGTGCGGTGGCCGACCTCGGTGTGGACCGCGTAGGAGAAGTCGACGGGGGTGGCGCCGGCGGGCAGGGCGATGACGTCGCCCTTGGGCGTGAAGACGAAGACCTCGTTGCGGGAGAGGTCGAAGCGCAGGGACTCCAGGAACTCGCCGGGGTCCTCGGTCTCCTTCTGCCAGTCGAGGAGCTGGCGCAGCCACGCCATGTCGTTGAGGTGGTCGTCCTTGCCGGTCCTCCTCGGCACGTCGGTGCGCACCTTGGAGGCGCCGGCGACGGCCTCCTGCTTGTACTTCCAGTGCGCGGCGATGCCGTACTCGGCGCGCCGGTGCATGTCGAAGGTGCGGATCTGGAGCTCGACGGGCTTGCCGTTGGGTCCGATGACCGTCGTGTGCAGCGACTGGTACATGTTGAACTTAGGCATCGCGATGTAGTCCTTGAACCGGCCGGGGACCGGGTTCCATCGCGCGTGGACGGTGCCGAGGGCCGCGTAGCAGTCGCGGACGGTGTCCACGAGGACGCGGATGCCGACCAGGTCGTAGATCTCCGCGAAGTCACGGCCGCGGACGATCATCTTCTGGTAGACGCTGTAGTAGTGCTTGGGGCGGCCGGTGACGGTGGCCTTGATGCGGGCGGCGCGCAGGTCGGCCTGGACCTCGTCGGTGACGACGGCGAGGTACTCGTCCCGCTTGGGGGCGCGCTCGGCGACGAGCCGGACGATCTCGTCGTACATCTTGGGGTAGAGGATCGCGAAGGCGAGGTCCTCCAGCTCCCACTTGATGGTGTTCATGCCCAGCCGGTGGGCCAGCGGGGCGTAGATCTCCAGGGTCTCGCGGGCCTTCTTCTCCTGCTTCTCCCGCTTGAGGTAGCGCATGGTGCGCATGTTGTGCAGGCGGTCCGCGAGCTTGATGACCAGGACGCGCGGGTCCTTGGCCATGGCGACGACCATCTTGCGGACGGTCTCGGCCTGGGCGGCCTCGCCGAACTTGACCTTGTCGAGCTTGGTGACGCCGTCGACGAGGAGGGCGACCTGGTCGCCGAAGTCCCGGCGCAGGGTGTCGAGGCCGTACTCGGTGTCCTCGACGGTGTCGTGCAGGAGCCCGGCCATCAGGGTCGCCGGGTCCATGCCGAGCTCGGCGAGGATGGTGGTGACGGCGAGCGGGTGCGTGATGTACGGGTCGCCGCTCTTGCGCTTCTGGCCGCGGTGCCAGCGCTCGGCGACCTGGTAGGCACGCTCGATCTGGCGGAGCGTGGCCGTCTCGATCTTGGGGTCGTTGGAGCGGACGATCCGGAGCAGCGGTTCGAGGACCGGGTTGTACGGGGAGGAGCGCTGCACGCCGAGGCGGGCGAGGCGGGCGCGGACGCGGTTGGACGAGCCGCCCGAGCGGGCGGGCGCGGTCGGCGCGGGACGCGCGGACGAGGCGGGCGCGGGCGCCGGGGCCGGTGCGGCGGGCGCGGTCTCCGCGGACTCGTTCTGGGGCGTGCCGGTCCCCGGCGCGGCCTTCTCGGCCTTCGGGTCGGGCTGCGCGGCGGAGAGTGGCTGGGCCTCGTCTGGCAAGAGCGCTCCTCTGGGGGTCTCCCCGGACGGACTCCGGGGGAGGTTCCGGGTTCCCCGGTCAGGCCCGGAACGGCCATGGTATCGACCCCGGACCCGCACTGCTCACGCGCCCGGGGAGTGAACGGATCCGGCCACGGACGGTCCACGCCCCCGGACGACCGGACCGGGGCACTCCGGAAAACGACGGGGGCGCCCCAGGGATTCCCCGGAGCGCCCCGTACGGGCCGGAGCCCGGTGTCAGACGGTGATCAGCGCCGTGAGCGGAGCGCCCTCGAGGGCCTGTTCCAGACGGGCACGGCCCGGCAGGAAGCCCAGTTCCATGAGGACGGCGACGCCCGCGACCTCGGCGCCCGCGCGGCGGACGAGCTCGATGGAGGCCTCGGCCGTGCCGCCGGTGGCGAGGACGTCGTCGATGACCATGACGCGGTCGTCCGCCGCCAGGTCCTCGGCGTGCACCTCGATCTCGGCGGTGCCGTACTCCAGCTCGTACGCCTGGCGGAGCGTGGCCCCGGGGAGCTTGCCGGCCTTGCGGACCGGGACGAAGCCCAGGCCCGCGTGGACGGCGACCGGGGCGGCCAGGATGAAGCCGCGGGCCTCCAGGCCGACGACCTTCGTCGCGCCGTGCGCGGAGCACAGCCCGGCGAGGACGCCGGTGAGGGCCCCGAACGCCTCCGGGTCCGCGAGCAGCGGCGTGATGTCCTTGAACAGCACGCCCGGCTTCGGGTAGTCCGGCACGTCGCGGATGCGGCTGAGCAGGAGTCCGGTGACGTCCTGGGCCCCGGCGGTCATCCTCGGTGCTCCTGGGCACGGCCCCGGCGGCCGGCGCGGGGGCCGACGACGGCGGCCTCGGCGCCGCCGTCGAACGCGTCCGGGCCGTCCGGGGACTCGCCCTTGGCGGCGGCACCGGCGCGCTTGGCCAGGATGCGCTTCCGGAGGGCCCTGATCGACGGCTCGCGCTCCTTGAGGTCGGCGACCAGCGGGGTGGCGATGAAGATCGACGAGTACGCGCCGGCCGCGAGGCCCACGAACAGCGACAGCGAGATGTCGTTGAGCATGCCGGCGCCGAGGACGCCGCCGCCGATGAAGAGCAGACCGGCGACCGGCAGGAGCGCCACGACGGTGGTGTTGATCGAGCGGACCAGGGTGCCGTTGATCGAGCGGTTGGCCATCTCGCTGTAGGTGAAGCGGGTCTGCTTCGTGATGTCCTTCGTCTGCTCCTTGAGCGAGTCGAAGACGACCACCGTGTCGTACAGCGAGTAGCCGAGGATCGTCAGGAGGCCGATGACCGTGCCGACGGTGACCTCGAAGCCGACCAGGGAGTAGATGCCCACGGTGATGGTGAGGTCGTGGATGAGGGCGATGAGCGCCGCGACCGCCATTCTCCACTCGAAGGCGATGGCCAGGTAGATCACCACGAGGATCATGAAGACCCCGAGGCCGGTCCAGGCCTTGTTGGCGATCTGCTCGCCCCAGCTGGGGCCGACCAGCTCGGCGGCGATCTTGTCCTCGGTGACGTTCAGGTCCTCGGCGAGCTCCGAGCGGACCTGGTCGGACTGCGCGGTGTCGAGGCCGCCGACCTGGATGCGCAGCGAGCCGTTGCCGAGCTGCTGGACGATCGCGTCGTGGCCGGAGGCCTCCTCCGCGTACTCCTGGGCCTGGCTGACGGAGACGTCCGTCTTCGGGGTGGTGAAGACGGCGCCGCCCTGGAACTCGATGCCCATGTTGAGGCCGCGGACGGCCAGGGCGACGATGGCGGTGATGGTGATCAGGACGGACAGGCCGTACCAGATCTTGCGGTTGCCGATGAAGTCGTAGCCGACCTCACCGCGGTGGAGTCGGGCGCCGAGATCTCCGAGCTTCGACATCTCACGCCTCCTTCGGGTCGACAGGGCCGGCGGGGGCGGTGGTGCGGCGGGTGCGGCGCAGCGGCGGCTTGGCGCCGAGGCGCTTCGGGTCCAGACCGGACCACGGGTGACCGTTGCCGAAGAACGTGGTCCGCGCGAGCAGCGTCATGACCGGCTTGGTGAAGAGGAACACCACGACGATGTCGAGCAGGGTGGTCAGGCCGAGCGTGAACGCGAAGCCCTGGACCTTGCCGACGGTGACGATGAAGAGCACGGCCGCGGCCAGGAACGACACGAAGTCGGAGACCAGGATGGTGCGGCGGGCGCGCGGCCAGGCGCGCTCGACGGCCGGGCGGAGCGTGCGGCCCTCGCGGAGTTCGTCGCGGATGCGCTCGAAGTAGACGATGAACGAGTCCGCGGTGATGCCGATGGCGACGATGGCGCCGCAGACGGCCGGCAGGTTCAGCGCGAAGCCGATGGCCGGGCCGAGCAGGGCCATGATCACGTAGGTGAGGAGCGCGGAGACGCCGAGGCTGAGGATGGCGATCAGCGACAGGCCGCGGTAGTAGGCGACCAGGTAGATGATCACCAGGGCGAGGCCGATGGCGCCGGCGATCAGGCCGGCTTCCAGCTGGTCGCCGCCGAGCGCGGCGGTGACGGTGTCGACGCTCTGGGTCTGGAAGGAGAGCGGCAGGGCGCCGTAGGACAGGATGTTGCCGAGGTCCTGGGCGGACTCCTGGTTGAAGTTGCCGGAGATCTCGGCGCTGGCGCTCAGCGTCTGGCGCACCGAGGGGGCCGAGACGACCTCACCGTCGAGGACGATCGCGAACCGGTTCTGGGGGTCGGCCTGCTGCGACAGCTTGCCGGTGATCGACTGGAACTTCTTCGATCCCCCGTCCGTGAAGTCCATGGTGACGATCCACATGCCGCGCTGCTGGTCGAAGACGCCCTTGGCGTCGTCGACGTCGCGGCCGTCCACCTCGGCCGGGCCGAGGATGTACTTGGACCACTGCCCCGGGGCGTCCTCACCGCAGGCCACGGTGGGCTGGTCCGCCTTGACGCCCTGGCCGGCGGCGGTGCGCTGCTTGGGGTCGAGGCAGTTCAGGGCGGCGAACTTCTGCTCGAGCGCCGCGGTGGCGGGGTCGGGCGTGGGGGTCGCCTGCGGGGTCCCGGTGGCCTTCGGCGTCGCGGAGGACGAGGGCGAGGCGCTGCCGGTGGGCGTCGGGCTCGGGGCCCTGAGGGCCTCGGTGAGCGCGCGGCCCCGGGTGGAGGCGGTGGCCGACGGGGTGGCCGACGACTTCTCGCCCGCGGTCGGGGCGGAGGCGGTGGCCGACGGCTTCGGCGAGGCCGAGCCCGAGGGAGTGGCGCTCGGGGCCACCTGGGGCGCGCCGTTCGTCACCGTGAGGACGGGCCGGAAGTAGAGCTGGGCGGTGGTGCCGACCTGCTCCCGGGCCTGCTTCTCGTTCGTCCCGCGGGGGATGTTGACGATGATGTTCTCGCGGCCCTGGGTCTGGACCTCGGCCTCGGAGACACCCAGACCGTTGACACGGCGCTCGATGATGTCGACCGCCGTGTTCATGTTGGTCTCGTTGACCGCCGACTCCTGGCCGGGATCCGCCTTGGCCTTGAGCGTGATCGACGTACCGCCGGCGAGGTCGATGCCGAGGCGCGGGGTGGTGTGCCCCGACCAGAACATGCCGCCGGTGAGTGCGACCATGGCGATCAGGATGAGTGCCAGGGCGCGGCCCGGCCGGCTCTGTCCCCCCGCCGGCCTTCGGCCCTTCTTCGGTGCTGCCACCTGTCGTATCTCCCTGTCCAACCGCCGCGCGACGGGTGTGCGCGACGGCCACGAAGTATGTGTGGGGACCATCCCCCGCAGACGTGGAACCGTTCGGGGGCGCGCGTACGCCGGTGGGCGTGCGCGCGGTCCCCGGTCGCGATTACTTCGCGTCGGTCTCGCCGTCGGTCTTGCCGTCCTTCTCCCCCTCGGTCGCGGCCTCGGCCGCGTCCGACTTCTTCGTCAGGTCGGCCTTGGGCGCGTCCTCGGCCGTGACGTCGGTGGCGCCGGTCAGCGAGGAGGCGTCGTCCGGGACGACGGTGCCGGAGTCCGAGGACCCCTCGCTGTCGTCGTCGCCGTGGACGATCCGGTTGTACTCGGAGTCCTCGAGGACCGCGCCGATCGCGTTCTTGGCGTAGACGGCGTGCACGCCCGGGGCGACCTCGAGGAGAACGGTCTCGTCGGAGATCTCCTTGACGGTGGCGTACATCCCCCCGATCGTGCGTACGCCGGTACCGGGCTGCATCTCATCACGCATCCGCGCCGCCTGCTGCTGCTTCTTCTTGGCGGAGCGGGTCATCAGGAACATGGCCCCGATGAGGACGATGAAGGGGAGGAGGGTCACGATGCTCACGGGACGGGTTTCCTTCGCACGGTCGCGGAGAGCCCGCGGCCTGATCTTCGGGGGTGGGCGCGCCGACCGGAAAGGGCGGCATCGGCGGAGTCTAGGCGAGTCCGCATCGCTGGAACAACGTCCAGCATCGCACCCCGGTTCCGGTCCGGGCGAGTGTCCGCACCGTCACGCCCCGAAGAGCCCCTGTTGTCCCGTTCCCGTGCCGCTCCCCGTGCCGCCCGGGCCCGCTGCCTGCGGCGGAACGAGGCCGAGGTGCGTCCAGGCGGCCGGAGTGGCGACGCGACCGCGGGGCGTACGGGCCAGCAGGCCCTCGCGTACGAGGAAGGGTTCGGCGACCTCCTCGACGGTCTCGCGCTCCTCCCCCACCGCGACCGCGAGGGTGGACAGGCCGACCGGTCCGCCGCCGAAGAGCTTGAGGAGGGCCTCCAGGACGGCGCGGTCGAGCCGGTCGAGGCCGCGGCTGTCGACCTCGTACACGCTGAGGGCGGCCTCGGAGATCTCCCGGGTGATCGTCCCGTCCGCCCTGACCTGGGCGTAGTCGCGGACCCGGCGCAGCAGGCGGTTGGCGATGCGGGGGGTGCCGCGGGAGCGTCCCGCGATCTCGGCGGCGCCGGCCGGGTCGATGGTGACGTCGAGGAGTCCGGCGGAGCGGTGGATGACGCGCTGGAGTTCGGACGGGTCGTAGAACTCCATGTGGGCGGTGAAGCCGAAGCGGTCGCGCAGCGGGGGCGGCAGGAGTCCGGCCCGGGTGGTGGCGCCGACGAGGGTGAAGGGGGGCAGTTCGAGGGGGATGGCGGTGGCGCCGGGGCCCTTGCCGACGATGACGTCGACGCGGAAGTCCTCCATCGCCATGTAGAGCATCTCCTCGGCGGGCCGGGACATGCGGTGGATCTCGTCGAGGAAGAGGATCTCTCCCTCCTGGAGGGAGGAGAGGATCGCGGCGAGGTCCCCGGCGTGCTGGATGGCGGGGCCCGAGGTGATGCGGATCGGGGCGTTCATCTCGGCCGCGATGATCATCGAGAGGGTGGTCTTGCCGAGGCCGGGGGCGCCGGAGAGCAGGACGTGGTCGGCGGTGGCACCGCGCTGCCGGGCGGCCTTGAGGACCAGGTCGAGCTGCTGGCGGACCTTCTCCTGGCCGACGAACTCGCTGAGGTCCTTGGGGCGCAGGGCCGCCTCGACGGCCTGGTCGTCGCCCTCGGCGGCGGCGTCGACGATGCGCGCCTCGGCGTCGTGTGCCTCGGCGGTGGTGTCGTCGTCCCAGTTCACGGTGGATGCCTTCTCGTTCGTACGGCCCGGCCGGGCGGGGTCGGGGGTGGTCAGCGGGCGCGGTTGAGGGTCTGGAGGGCGGCGCGGAGCAGCTGCGGCACGGGGGCGGTGCCGGTCTCGGCGAGGGCGGCCTCGGCCTGCGGGGTGACGGCGCCGACGGCCTCCTCGGCCTCGCGGCTCGCGTAGCCGAGGCCGATGAGGGCGGCGGCGAGCTGCTCGGTCCACGGGGCGGGGCCGGAGGCGACGCGCTGGGCGCCGACGAGGCCGCTGCTGCCGAGGGGGGTGCCGAGCTTGTCCTTCAGTTCGAGCAGGAGCTTCTGCGCGCCCTTCTTCCCGATGCCGGGGACGGCCGTGAGGGCCTTCTCGTCGCCGGTGGAGACGGCGAGGCGCAGGGCGTCGGGGCTGTGCACGCCGAGCATGGCCTGGGCGAGGCGGGGGCCGACGCCGCTGGCGGTCTGGAGGAGCTCGAAGACCTGCCGCTCGTCGTCGTCGGCGAAGCCGTACAGGGTGAGGGAGTCCTCGCGGACGACGAGGGAGGTGGCGAGCCGGGCGTCCTCGCCGATCCGCAGTCCGGCGACGGTCGCCGGGGTGCACTGGAGGGCCATGCCCACGCCGCCGACCTGGATGACGGCCGTGGTGGGGGCGAGGGCGGCGACCTGGCCGCTGACGAAGGCGATCATCGGGTTCGGCCTTTCACTGCGGACGCGTGTCGGGCGGCCGCTTCCTGGAGGCGGTTCTGGGCGGCCGCGGCCTGCTGGAGGCGGTTCTGCGCGGGGGCCCGCCAGATGTGGCAGATGGCGAGGGCGAGGGCGTCGGCGGCGTCGGCCGGCTTGGGCGGTTCGGCGAGCCGGAGCAGCCGGGTCACCATGGTCCCGACCTGGGCCTTGTCGGCGCGGCCGCTGCCGGTGACGGCGGCCTTGACCTCGCTGGGGGTGTGCAGGGCGACGGGGATGCCGCGGCGGGAGGCACAGAGCATGGCGACCGCGCTGGCCTGGGCGGTGCCCATCACCGTACGCACGTTGTGCTGGCTGAACACCCGCTCCACGGCGACGAGTTCGGGCGAGAAGCGGTCGATCCACTCCTCTATGCCCCGCTCGATGCCGACCAGGCGCATGCCGATGTCGGCGTCCGCGGGCGTCCGCACCACGCCGACGCCGAGCATGGTCAGGGGCCGTCCGGCGACGCCCTCGACGACGCCGACGCCGCACCGGGTGAGCCCGGGGTCCACTCCGAGTACGCGCACGTCGCCCCCTCTCTTCGATCTCCTGTTTGAGCAGGCTATCGGCTGCCACCGACAACGCGGCGGGCCGACGGGAGCGTGTCCCCGTCGGCCCGCCGCGAAAAGCAGGTGATCAGGCGTCGACCTTCGCCATGACCTCGTCGCTGACGTCGAAGTTGGCGAAGACGTTCTGCACGTCGTCGCTGTCCTCCAGCGCGTCGATCAGCTTGAACATCTTGCGCGCGCCCTCCTCGTCCAGCTCGACCTGCATGGTCGGGACGAAGCTGGAGTCGGCGGAGTCGTAGTCGATGCCGGCCTCCTGGAGCGCGGTGCGGACCGCGACCAGGTCGGTGGCCTCGCTGACGACCTCGAAGGACTCGCCGAGGTCGTTGACCTCCTCGGCGCCCGCGTCGAGGACCGCGCCCAGGATGTCGTCCTCGGTCAGCTCGCCCTTGGGGAGCACGACGACGCCCTTGCGGTTGAACAGGTACGAGACGGAGCCCGGGTCGGCCATGGAGCCGCCGTTGCGGGTCATGGCCACGCGCACGTCGGAGGCGGCGCGGTTGCGGTTGTCGGTGAGGCACTCGATGAGCACCGCGACGCCGTTCGGGCCGTAGCCCTCGTACATGATCGTGGCGTAGTCGACGCCGCCGGCCTCGAGACCACCGCCGCGCTTGACCGCGGAGTCGATGTTCTTGTTGGGGACCGAGCTCTTCTTCGCCTTCTGGATGGCGTCGAAGAGGGTCGGGTTGCCCTCGGGGTCGGCGCCGCCCGTGCGGGCCGCGACCTCGATGTTCTTGATCAGCTTCGCGAAGAGCTTGCCGCGCTTGGCGTCGATCACGGCCTTCTTGTGCTTCGTCGTAGCCCATTTAGAGTGGCCGGACATCTGCCTGTCTCCTTCGCGTAACCCTTTTCCGAACGAACCCCAGAGATCCTACCGGGATCGGATCAGCCCGCCGCGCGCACCATGTCGACGAACAGGGCGTGGACGCGGTGGTCGCCGGTGAGTTCGGGGTGGAACGAGGTCGCGAGCGCCCGCCCCTGCCGTACGGCGACGACGTGCCCCTCGTGCTCGGCGAGGACCTCGACGTCCGCGCCGACCGACTCCACCCAGGGGGCCCGGATGAAGACGCCCTCGACGGGGCCGTCCTCGACGCCCGCGACGGTGACGCCGGCCTCGAAGGACTCGTTCTGCCGGCCGAAGGCGTTGCGGCGGACGATCATGTCGATGCCGCCGAAGGTCTCCTGGCCCGAGCGCGGGTCGAGGATCTTGTCGGCGAGCATGATCAGGCCGGCGCAGGTGCCGTAGACCGGCAGGCCGGCGGCGATGCGCTCGCGCAGCGGCTCCATGAGGCCGAAGAGCGCGGCCAGCTTGGAGATGGTGGTGGACTCACCACCGGGAAGGACCAGGCCGTCGACCTCGGCGAGCTCCTCGGGGCGCCTCACCGGCCTGGCCACGGCGTCCGCCGCGGCCAGGGCGATCAGGTGCTCCCGTACGTCGCCCTGGAGGGCCAGGACACCAATGACGGGAGTGCTGCTCATCGGTGCTTACCAGCCCCGGTTGGCGTAGCGCTCGGCCTCGGGGAGGGTGTCGCAGTTGATGCCGACCATGGCCTCGCCCAGGTTGCGGGAGGCGTCCGCGATGATCTTCGGGTCGTCGTAGAAGGTGGTGGCCTTCACGATGGCGGCGGCGCGCTTGGCCGGGTCGCCCGACTTGAAGATGCCGGAGCCGACGAAGACGCCCTCGGCGCCGAGCTGGCGCATGAGCGCGGCGTCGGCGGGGGTGGCGACGCCACCGGCGGAGAAGAGGACGACCGGCAGCTTGCCGAGCTCGGCGACCTCCTTGACGAGCTCGTACGGGGCGCGCAGGTCCTTGGCGGCGGCGAACAGCTCGTTGTTGTCGAAGCCGCGCAGCCTGGCGATCTCGTTCTTGATCTGGCGCAGGTGGCGGACGGCCTCGACGACGTTGCCGGTGCCGGCCTCGCCCTTGGAGCGGATCATGGCCGCGCCCTCGGCGATGCGGCGCAGGGCCTCGCCCAGGTTGGTGGCGCCACAGACGAAGGGGGTGGTGAAGGCCCACTTGTCGGAGTGGTTGACCTCGTCGGCCGGGGTGAGGACCTCGGACTCGTCGATGTAGTCGACGCCGAGGGACTGCAGGACCTGGGCCTCGACGAAGTGGCCGATGCGGGACTTGGCCATCACCGGGATGGAGACCGCGCCGATGATCTCCTCGATCATGTTCGGGTCGGACATGCGGGCCACGCCGCCGTCCTTGCGGATGTCCGCGGGGACCCGCTCCAGGGCCATGACGGCCACGGCGCCGGCGTCCTCGGCGATCTTCGCCTGCTCGGCGTTGACCACGTCCATGATCACGCCGCCCTTGAGCTGCTCGGCCATGCCGCGCTTCACGCGCGCGGTGCCGGTCTCGGGGGACGAGGAGGGGGTGGAAGGCGTGGTGGACACGGATACCTCACTGGTGACAACGGGGGTTGACGACAGAAACGAGGAAACAGGCCACCGGTGGGCCACGGCAAGGGCCAATGTGGACCCGGTGGCTCGTTTTCGCAGGTCGAAAGGATCAAGCCGGGCGATCGGCAAGGGCCACCGGCGGTTCGTCGTCCATTTCGAAGGCCAGCGGGAAGGGTGCGTGGCCCGCGAGCCGGAGCCAGCGGACCGTGCGGTGGCGGCGCAGGGCGCGGGCGGCCCGTACGGCGTCGTTGTGGAAGCGGCGGGCCATCGGCACCCGGCGCACGGACTGCGCGAGCTCCCCCGCGGCCTCCTCGCCGCCGGGGGCCTCCCGTACGAGCTCCATCTGCTCGGGCTCGCCGAAGACGGCCCGCAGCGCCTGGCTGAGCTCGCTCTCGGCGACCTCCCGCTGGTCCTCCTCGGCCTGCCGGGCGGCGTGCGCGGCCTCGTACAGGACGATCGAGGCGGCCGGGTCGAGGACCCCGGAGGTGGCCAGCTCCTGGGTGACCGAGGCCCGGCGCAGCAACTGCGCGTCCAGGGCCGCGCGCGCGGCGTCGATGCGCGAGTGCAGCCGGTCGAGCCGCCCGGCGGTCCAGCTCAGGTAGACGCCGATGACGATCAGCGCGACGACGGTCCAGATCAGGGTTTCGGTCACGGGCGCACAGGCTACCGGGGCGGTGGCAGCACGCCTTTCCAGAGGGCGTGGTCGTGGGCGAACAGGACACGGGCCGGGCGGCCCGCCGCCAGTTCGGCGAGCCGGTCGAGCCACGGGCGGTACGGGGTCCCGAACTCGCCCGCGACGTCGTACGCCTGGCCCGCGAGGACGGTCACGCGGTCGCCGTGGTCGAGGAGGAGCGACTGGTGCCCCTCGGTGTGGCCGGGCGTGGGCACGACGAGGACGCCGGGCGCGATCTCGTGCTCGCCGTCCAGCTCCTCGTACCGGACGCCGGGCAGGAGCGAGTCGACGGTGTGCCCGCCGGCCCGGGCGAGGGCGAGTTCGGTGCGCTGGACGAGGACGGGGGTGCCGGGAAAGCGCTGGTTGCCGCCGATGTGGTCGAAGTGCAGGTGGCAGTTGACCACGGTGTCCACGTCGGCGGGGCCGACGGTGAGCGGCCTGCGGACCGGCCGGTAGTGGGCGTCGGTCTCGGGCGAGCCGGTGCCCATGCCGGTGTCGAGGAGGAGCGTCCCGCGCGCGTGCCGCACGAGGTACCCGAAGACGGGCTCCACGCGCGCGTGGGGGCCGCCCCACTCCTCGGTGGGGCGGGTGAAGTGCCCGAGGTCGAGCCGGTGCACGGTGATCGAGGTCATCGCCCCAGCCTGCGACGCGGGACCCGGCGGGCGGTGGTGTTCAGCCGGAGGCGTACGGCCTCGGTTTCAGCCGGAGGCGTACGGCTCCGGCTCCCGTCTCCGCCGTACGGACGGACATGGGCGGCTCTGGCCGCTACAACCCCAACCGGGCCCGCAGGCCGCCCACCCGTTCGTCCGTGTCCACGGCCGCCGCACCGTCCGTGACGGTCTCGTAGACCGCGAGGACGTCCGCGCCGACGGTGGACCAGTCGAAGCGGCGGACGTGGGCCGAGCCGCGGGTGCTCAGCTCCTTGCGGCGCTCCTCGTCGCCCAGGAGGCGGATCGCCGCGTCCGCGAGGGCGTCGGCGTCCTCGTTGGCGAAGAGCTCGCCCGCGCCGCCCTGGTCGAGGACCTGCGCGAAGGCGTCCAGGTCGGCGGCGAGCACGGGCGCGCCGGCCGACATCGCCTCGACGAGGATGATGCCGAAGCTCTCGCCGCCGGTGTTGGGCGCCACGTACACGTCGACGCTGCGCAGCAGCCGCGCCTTGTCCTCGTCGCTGACCATGCCGAGGAACTCCACCCGGGAGCGCATCTCGCGCGGCAGCGAGGCCACCGCCTCCTCCTCGTCACCGCGTCCGGCGACCAGGAGCCGCGCCCCGGGCCGCTCGGTGAGGACGCGGGGCAGGGCCTTCATGAGGACGGGCAGGCCCTTGCGGGGCTCGTCGATCCGGCCGATGAAGCCGAGGGTCTCGCCCTGCCACTCCTTCTTCGGCTCGGCGCGGGCGAAGAAGTCCACGTCGACGCCGTTGGGGATGACGACGGCGTCGCCGCCGAGGTGCTCGACGAGCGTGCGCCGCGCGTACTCGCTGACGGCGATCCGCGCGCTGATCTTCTCCAGGGCGGGCTGGAGGATCGGGTACGCGGCGATCATCGCCCGCGAGCGCGGGTTCGAGGTGTGGAAGGTGGCCACGATCGGCCCCTGCGCCGCCCAGCAGGTCAGCAGCCCGAGCGAGGGCGAGGTCGGTTCGTGGATGTGGACCACGTCGAAGGCGTTGTCGTGCAGCCAGCGGCGCACCCGCGCGGCCGACAGGAAGCCGAAGTTGAGCCGGGCCACCGAGCCGTTGTACGGCACGGGGACGGCCCGCCCGGCCGAGACCACGTACGACGGCAGCGGGGTCTCGTCGTCGGCCGGGGCCAGGACGGAGACCTCGTGGCCGAGCCGGATCAGGTGCTCGGCGAGGTCGCGGATGTGGAACTGGACGCCGCCCGGCACGTCCCAGGAGTACGGGCAGACGATCCCGATCCTCACGCCGCCCCGCCCTCTCTCCGCCCCGGAGCCCGCTCGCCGGGGCCCCGCCCCGCCGCTCCCCGGTCCTCCGCTCCCCGGTCCTCCGAGACCGCGTCGGAGTCCCGTCCCGCCGGGTCCCGCTCCTCCAGATCCGCGAGCCACAGCCGCTGCAGCATGTGCCAGTCCTCCGGGTGGTCCGCGATGCCCTCGGCGAAGGCGTCGGCGAGGGCCTGGGTCATGAGGGCCGTCTTCTCGGACCGTGTGCCCGTCCCGGGCACGTCCACCGGTGGGTGGACCCGGCCCTTCATGACCGGTGTGTCGTCGTACCAGAGCGTCACCGGCAGCAGCAGGGCGCCCGTGTGCTGGGCGAGCATCGCCGGGCCCGCCGGCATCCGGGCGGGCTCCCCGAAGAAGGTGACCTCCGTGCCGGAGGCGGACAGGTCCCGGTCCGCGACCAGGCAGACGAGACCGCCGGCCCGCAGCCGCCGCGCCAGCGTGCCGAAGGCGGCACCGCCGGCGTGCGGCACGACCTCCATGCCCAGGGATTCGCGGTAGGCGACGAACCGGTCGTACAGCGACTCCGGCTTGAGCCGCTCCGCGACCGTGGTGAAGGGCACGCCGAGCGAGCGAGTCGCCCACGCGCCCGCCAGGTCCCAGTTGGCCAGGTGCGGCAGGGCGAGGACGACCCCGCGTCCGGAGGCGAGGCCTTCCTGGAGGCGGTGGATGTCCTTGATCTCCACCCCGCGCTCGACTCGCTCCCTGCTCCAGTTCGGCAGCCGGAAGGACTCCATCCAGTACCGCATGTACGAGCGCATGCCGGCCCTCGACAGCTCGGCGAGCCGCTCGGGCGTGGCATCCGGCACCACGCGCGCGAGGTTGGACTCCAGACGCAGGACGCTCGTGCCGCGCCGCTTCCACGCGAGGTCGGCGATCCGTCGGCCGAGGCCCGCGGCCACCGGCTCGGGAAGCTTCTTCACGGTCGCCCAGCCGAGCCCGTACAGGCCGTCGCTCAGCCGGTCCTTGAGGTCGCTCACGACGCCGCCCCGCTTCCCCCGGCCGCGGCGGCGTCCGCCTCGGCCGACTCCCGCCGTACGGTGACCACCCGCTGTCCCAGGGTGACGGCGCTGCCGACGGCCACGATCCACAGCGCGATCGGCAGCAGCACCTGGATGCCGGGGACGCCGAAGGCGTGCAGTCCGGCCAGTCCGGCGGCGACGAGCGAGATGACGAGCCGCTCGGCGCGCTCGACCAGGCCGTTGACGGCGACGGGCAGGCCGATCGACTCGCCGCGGGCCTTGGTGTACGAGACGACCTGGCCGCTCGCCAGGCAGAAGATCGACACGGCGCACATCACGTCGTTGTCGCCCTTGCCCGCGTACCAGAGCGCGAAGCCGCCGAAGATCGCGCCGTCCGCGACCCGGTCGAGCGTCGAGTCGAGGAAGGCGCCCCAGCGGCTGGAGATCCCCGCCTGCCGGGCCATGTTGCCGTCGACGAGGTCGGAGAAGACGAACAGGGTGATGACGATCGTGCCCCAGAAGAACTCGCCGCGGGGGAAGAAGACCAGCGCACCGGCCATCACCCCCGCCGTGCCGATGAGCGTGACCGCGTCGGGGCTGACGCCCCTGCGGAGCAGAAACGCGGCGAACGGTGTGAGGACACGCGTGAAAAAGGCACGCGCGTACTTGTTCAGCATGGCCTTCCCGAGGTTCGGTGGGCCGCGCGGCCCCTACGACCACCGGCCCGCCCATCGTAGCCACGCGCGCCCCCGGCTACCGGCGGGTACCCGCCCCGCCGCGTCGGCGTCCCCCCGAGGACCTGTCCGGCGGACCCCGGTCACCGGACGGCCGCCGCCCGCCGCGCCCCGGACGGATGGACGCGCCCCGGTGTCGGTGCCAAGCTCGAAGGACCACCACGAGGCACCGCGGGCACCGCGGACGCCGCACCGCCGCGACACACCGCTCCCCCGCGCCCGCGTCCCGCCGCACCGTGCGAGCAGTCGGGAGGAACACGTCATGGGTGACAGGGCGAAGACACCCGCCGGGGCCGCCGGCAGGGCTCCGACGGCCGACCGGCCCTCGGACGTACGGAACGTGGTGCTGGTCGGCCACAGCGGATCGGGCAAGACGACGCTCGTCGAGGCCCTCGCGCAGACCGCGGGCGCGCTCAACCGGGCCGGACGCGTCGAGGACGGCGGCACGGTCTCGGACTACGACGAGATCGAGCGGCGCCGCCACCGCTCCGTACAGCTCTCGCTCGTCCCGGTCGGCTGGGACGGCCACAAGATCAATCTGATCGACACGCCCGGGTACGCCGACTTCGTCGGGGAGCTGAGGGCCGGTCTGCTCGCGGCGGACGCGGCCCTCTTCGTCGTCTCGGCCGCCCAGGAGGCCGACGCCGTCGCCGCCTCCACGCGCGCGCTCTGGGAGGAGTGCGCCGCCGTCGGCATGCCCCGCGCCATCGTCGTCACCCACCTCGACACCGCCCGCACCGGCTTCACGGAGCTGACCGGGGTGTGCGCCGGGCTCTTCGGCCACGACGACCCGGACGCCGTCCTCCCCCTCCACCTGCCGGTGCACGGCCCCGAGGGCGCCGACGGGCACGCGCCCGCGACCGGCCTGATCGATCTGCTCACCGGACGGCTCCTCGACTACTCCACGGGGGAACGGCGGGAGGAGCCGCCCGACGGGAGCCGGCGGGAACCCGTCGCGGAGGCCCGGGCCCGGCTCATCGAGGGGATCATCGCCGAGAGCGAGGACGAGACCCTCATGGACCGCTACCTCGGCGGCGAACCGATCCCCCCGGAGACCCTCCTCGTCGACCTGGAGAAGGCCGTCGCCCGGGGCGCCTTCCACCCGGTCCTCGTGGCCGCCCCCGCCGCCGAGGGCGGCACCCGGGGCCTCGGCACCGTCGAACTCCTGGAGCTGATCGTCCGCGGCTTCCCCTCCCCCCTGGAGCACGGGCCGCGCGCCGTCACCACCCCCGACGGACGGCCCCGGCCCCCGGTCGTCTGCGACCCCGAGGGGCCCCTGGTCGCCGAGGTCGTCAAGACCGCCGCCGACCCCTACGTGGGCCGGATCTCCCTGGTCCGGGTCTTCTCCGGCACCCTGCGCCCCGACGAGACCGTCCACGTCTGCGGCCACGGACTCACGGACGCGCCGGGGACGGAGACGCGCGCGGACACCGGCGAGCAGGACCTCCACGAGGCCGACGACCGGATCGGCGGGCTCACCTCCCCCTTCGGCAGGCAGCAGCGCCCCGTGGAGCACTGCGTCGCCGGGGACCTCGCCTGCGTCGCCCGCCTCGGGCACGCGGAGACCGGCGACACCGTCTCCGCCGAGGACGACCCGCTCCTGATGGAGCCGTGGACCCTGCCGGAGCCGCTGCTGCCGCTCGCCGTCCGGGCCCACGGCAAGGCCGACGAGGACCGGCTCTCCCAGGGCCTCGCCCGGCTGGTCGCCGAGGACCCGGCCCTGCGGCTCGAACAGAACCCGGACACCCGGCAGACGGTCCTGTGGTGCCTGGGCGAGGCCCACCAGGACGTCGCCCTGGAGCGCCTGCGCGAGCGCCACGGCGTACGGGTCGACGCCGTGCCGTACGAGGTGGCGCTGCGCGAGACCTTCGGCGGCGCCTCCTCGGGCCGGGGGCGGCACGTCAAGCAGTCCGGCGGCCACGGCCAGTACGCCGTCTGCGAGATCGACGTGGAGCCGCTGCCGCCGGGCAGCGGCGTCGAGTTCGTCGACAAGGTGGTCGGCGGCGCGGTCCCGCGCCCCTTCGTCGCCTCCGTGGAGAAGGGCGTGCGCGCCCAGGCCGCGCGCGGGATCGCCACCGGCCATCCGCTCGTCGACGTCCGGGTCACCCTGCGCGACGGCAAGGCCCACTCCGTCGACTCCTCCGACGCCGCCTTCCAGACGGCCGGCGCCCTCGCGCTGCGCGAGGCGGCCGCCGACGCCCCCGTCCGCCTCCTGGAGCCGGTGGACGAAATCGGGGTCCTCGTCCCCGACGAGTACGTCGGCCCGGTCATGAGCGACCTGTCCGGGCGGCGCGGCCGCGTCGTCGGCACCGACCGGGCGGGTCCGGGGCGGACCCTCGTGCGCGCCGAGGTGCCGGAGACCGAGATCGTGCGGTACGCGGTCGACCTGAGGTCCGTGTCGCACGGCACCGGACGGTTCGACCGCGCGTACGCCCGGCACGAGCCGATGCCGCCCCACCTGGCGGAGAAGGTACGGCAACGTGCCTGAAACCGCTCCCGATTGACGGCCCGACAGCCGCGGCCGCCCGTTCCGCCGCCGCGGGGCGGGCGGCATTCGGCCGTCCCCCCGCACTCCGGTGACGCGTCGGGGGGTACCCGGTTACGCTGGGGTGCCCAGCTCAGAAGGTGTGCGGGGCACCGCAGTTGGGAAACAGCCCGCACAGGGACTCGGCGCGATGGGGGCGGCAGTGGCGATGGACGGTTTCGGACTCGGGGCGCAGGTCCCCCTCCAGGGCTCGGACGGGCAGACGGCGGCGACCCACGCCCTGGCCTCCGCCGCGTACCGCGACGGCCCCGTCGACAAGATCCTGGACGCCGACAACGAGCTGTACAAGTCGAAGGTCACCCCGGGCAAGTGGCACAAGCTCTTCCGCCCCGACCTCGGCGAGGCCTTCTCCCGCGCCGTCCAGGTGCGGATGCTCGGCGGAGCCCGCGGCGCCCTCGTCCAGTCCTTCGGCGTGGAGCCCCAGCCCGTGGTGGTCCACTGCCTGGCCGCCAACCGCATCCGCAAGCAGCGGGACGTGAAGCTGACCCTGATCACGGTCCTCTGCGGGGTCCTCTTCCTGCCCGGTCTGCTGCTCTGGCTCGCCGTGATCCAGCTCCGCCGGTTCGCCGCCGGCTCCGACAACAGGAGCACCGGCTTCCTGGGCACCGCGGTGCTCGTCGCCGCCGGGTTCCTCGCCCTGCTCGTGATGTTCAAGCTGCCCTTCGCCGGGGTCCTGCCGACCTATCTGCGCCTCATGCTGGTGGCCCCGGTCGTCGGCTGGTTCCTCGCCCGCCGCGTCGTCGAGAGGACCGCCGTCGAGCTGCGCGAGCGCTGGAGCGCCCTGCTCGGCGGCGGCGGCATCGGCGCCAAGATCCCCGAGGCGGCCCCCCGCGACCCCGGCGAGAAGGCCGCCGAGGAGCTCCGCCAGAACCTGGAGAAGCTCTCCGCCGAGCAGCAGTCCAACATCGTGTTCTACGCCGGCCCCAAGGGCATCCTCGGCCTGGGCACCCGCTGGGGCAGCTGGACCCTCGCCGAGGAGCTCGTCCCCCTGCCCGGCAAGGAGATCCACGACTTCCGCACCTGGGACGTCGTCCGCAAGATCCACGAGCAGCTCACCCTCCTGGAGCGCGGCTCGCTCAAGAGCGGCTTCCCCAAGCCGACGGTGAAGCACTGGATCGTCGTCCCGGTGGGCGAGGGCGCCGACTCCGTCACCCGCCCCGGGGGCGACAACATCGTCCACTACCAGGTGAAGCCCCACGAGATACAGCGCATCTGCAACGAGCAGCAGTTCGGCGCGGGCAACCGCCACTACCTGGGCGTGCAGTTCACCCTGTGGGACGGGAACCTCGTCCTCACCATGATGGTCACCGTGACCTCGCTCCACCACACGCTCCGCGTCGAGGTCACCGGCCACGCCCTCGGCCCCGTCCACGGCCTCTTCAACGACAAGCCGGCGGCGAAGACCAAGGTCGTCTCCAAGTCCGTCCGCTTCTGGGAGACCCGCGAGGTCAAGCTGCCGCTGACCACCACCGACGACGTCGTCCGGACGGCCGTCCGCGCCCCGTTCACCTGGTTCCCGCCGGTCCTGGAGTTCCTCGGCGGCAAGCTCGTCCTGCCGGAGCCCTTCGGCCTGCGCCACGTCTGGGCCGGGCCGCTCTGGAAGAACCGCTTCATGGCCGACGACGCCATCCGCATGGCGACCCCGGTGCTGCGCGCGGTCCACAAGGCCACCATCAAGGTCCTCGACGAGCACAACGTCGACACGGAGCGCTTCACCAACCGCTCGCTCGTCCTCGGCGGCGGCGTCCAGGAGGCGAGCCCCCGCAAGGCCGACGTCTACGACGCCTGACCGGCCGCCCGTACCGGACGCGAGGACCCGGCCCCGTACGGAATCGGGGGCCGGGTCCTCGCGCGCGTACGGATCAGACCCCGGCCGGCCAGGCGTCGGCCAGCATCGCGCGGGTGTCCGCGAGGAGCTGCGGCAGCACCTTCGTGTGTCCGACGACCGGCATGAAGTTGGTGTCCCCGCCCCAGCGCGGCACCACGTGCTGGTGCAGGTGCGCGGCGATGCCGGCGCCCGCCACCGCGCCCTGGTTCATGCCGATGTTGAAGCCGTGCGCGCCGGAGGCCGCCCGCAGCGCCACCATCGCCCGCTTCGTGAAGTCGGCCAGCTCCGCAGTCTCCGCCGCGTCCAGGTCCGTGTAGTCGGCGACGTGCCGGTAGGGGACGACCATGAGGTGGCCGCCGTTGTACGGGTACAGGTTGAGGACCGCGTACACGCTCTCGCCGCGCGCGATCACCAGGCCGTCCTCGTCCGACTTCGACGGAATCGAGCAGAACGGACAGCCGTCCTCGGCACCCGGCCCGGTCGGCTTGTTCTCGCCCTGGATGTACGCCATCCGGTGAGGCGTCCACAGGCGCTGGAACGCGTCCTGCGTCCCCACTCCGATCTGCTGCTCCGGCTCAGTCGTCATGTCGTGCAGCATATTGCGTCGTCCGTTCGGAACGTGTCGCCGGGGCGAAGGATCCCTCCGCCGTCCATGCTGGTCCGATGAGCGACAGGCCACCGCCCCCGTCCCGGCAGGAGCGCTGGGACCGCCGCATGGAGACCCCGCTCGCCGTGGCCTCCCTCGCCTTCCTCGCCGCCTACGCCGTCCACGTCCTCGCCCGCCGCCTCCCGGAGGTCTGGCACGGCGTCTGCCTCGCGGTCACCCTCGGCGCCTGGGCCTTCTTCGTCGTGGACTACCTGGTGCGGCTCCGGCTGAGCGGCCTCGCCCCGCACCGCTTCCTGCGCGCCCATCCCCTCGACACCCTGGTCGTGGTCCTGCCCCTGCTGCGCCCGCTCCGGATGGTGAAGCTGTACGACCGGGTCCAGCGCCGCCACGGCCCGAGGCTCGGCCTCTACGGGCGCGTGATGGTCTATTCGGGCCTCAGCGTGTCCCTGCTCGGCTTCGCGGGATCGCTCACGGTCTACCACCACGAGGTGGGCGCCCCCGGCGCGACGATCGTCACCTTCGGCGACTCGGTGTGGTGGACCTGCGCGACGCTGGCGACGGTGGGATACGGGGACGTGTCCCCGGTGACCCCGGTCGGCCGGGTGACGGCGGTGGGCCTGATGGCCTGTGGCCTGGCGCTGCTGGGGGCGGTGACGGGTTCGTTCTCGTCCTGGCTGATCCAGACGTTCACGCGGGAGGACGAGAAGCGGACGGACGCGGAAAGGCCCCCGGGGGATTCCCCGGGGGCCTGACCCCCGCTCGCGCGGGGACCGCGTCACACCTGAACGCGGCTCTCCACCACGTCGACGAGCTTCGCCAGCGCCGCGTCGCGCGGGATGCCGTTCTCCTGCGACCCGTCGCGGTAGCGGAAGGAGACGGTGCCGGCCGCCATGTCGTCGTCACCGACGATGATCATGAACGGAACCTTCTGCTTCTGCCAGGTCCTGATCTTCTTCTGCATCCGGTCCGAGGACGCGTCCACGTCGACCCGCAGCCCCAGCTTCTTCGCCTCGGCCGCGAAGTCCTGGAGGTACTCGACGTGCGAGTCGCCGATCGGGATGCCGGCCGCCTGCACGGGCGCCAGCCACGGCGGCATCGCGCCCGCGTAGTGCTCCAGGAGCACGGCGAAGAACCGCTCGATCGAGCCGAACAGCGCGCGGTGGATCATGACCGGACGCTGCTTGGTGCCGTCCGGGGCGGTGTACTCCAGGTCGAAGCGCTCCGGCAGGTTGAAGTCGAGCTGCACGGTCGACATCTGCCAGGTGCGGCCGATGGCGTCCCGCGCCTGCACCGAGATCTTCGGTCCGTAGAACGCGGCGCCGCCCGGGTCGGGGGTCAGCGGGAGGCCCTGCTTCTCGGCGACCTGCTGGAGGACCGCGGTGGCCTCCTCCCACGCGTCGTCGGAGCCGACGAACTTCTCCGGGTCCTTGGTGGACAGCTCCAGGTAGAAGTCGTTCAGACCGTAGTCGCGGAGCAGGTCCAGGACGAAGGTGAGGGTCCGGTCCAGCTCCTCCGCCATCTGCTCGCGGGTGCAGTAGATGTGCGCGTCGTCCTGGGTGAAACCGCGGGCCCGGGTCAGACCGTGGACGACGCCGGACTTCTCGTACCGGTACACGGTGCCGAACTCGAACAGGCGCAGCGGCAGTTCACGGTAGGAGCGGCCGCGCGCGTCGAAGATCAGGTTGTGCATCGGGCAGTTCATGGGCTTGAGGTAGTAGTCCACGCCCTCGTCGAGCTGCATGGGGGGGTACATGCCCTCGGCGTACCAGTCGAGGTGACCCGACTTCTCGAAGAGCTTCCCCTTGGTCGCGTGGGGGGTGTAGACGAACTCGTAGTTCGCCTCCTCGTGCTTCTTGCGCGAGTAGTCCTCCATGACCCGGCGGATGATGCCGCCCTTGGGGTGGAAGACCGCGAGGCCGGAGCCGATCTCGTCCGGGATCGAGAAGAGGTCGAGCTCGTTGCCCAGCTTGCGGTGGTCGCGCTTCTCGGCCTCGGCGAGGAAGTCGAGGTGCGCCTTCAGCTCGTCCTTCGACGGCCAGGCGGTGCCGTAGATCCGCTGGAGCATCGGGTTCTTCTCGCTGCCGCGCCAGTAGGCGGCCGCGTTCCGCATCAGCTTGAACGCCGGGATGTTCCGGGTGGTCGGCAGGTGGGGACCGCGACAGAGGTCCTTCCAGCACAGCTCGCCGGTCTTGGCGTCGAGGTTGTCGTAGATGGTCAGCTCGCCGCCGCCCACCTCGACGTTCGCGCCGTCGTCGGTCGACGCGGAGCCCTTGATGCCGATGAGCTCCAGCTTGTACGGCTCGTCGGCGAGCTCCTCGCGGGCGGCCTCGTCGGTCACCACGCGGCGGGCGAAGCGCTGACCCCGCTTCTGGATCTCCTGCATCTTCTTCTCGATGACCTTGAGGTCCTCGGGAGTGAAGGGCCGGTCGACGTCGAAGTCGTAGTAGAAGCCGTCCCGGACCGGCGGGCCGATGCCCAGCTTGGCCTCGGGGAAGATCTCCTGCACGGCCTGGGCCATGACGTGGGCGGTCGAGTGGCGCAGGATGTCGAGACCGTCCGGGGAGGAGATCTCGACGCCCTCGACGACGTCGCCGTCGGCGAGCTCGTACGACAGGTCCTTCAGCTCACCGCCGACGCGGGCGGCGACGATCGTACGGTCGTCGGCGAACAGGGCGCCGGCGGTGGTACCCGCGCTCACCGCCCTCTCCTCTGCTTCCGAGGCGGACTGGACGGTCACACGGACATCAGACACTGGTGCTCCATACATCGGGGCGCCGACAGACACGAGGTGCCGGCGCCGGCGGTGCGCGACAGAGACGAGGTGCCGCGCACCGCCGATCCTACGGGCTCGGCCGGACGCCCGTCCTCGGCGTTTCCGGCCCCGGCCCCGCCCCGCCTCAGTCCTCCGGCCCGCAGGCCTCCTCGAAGAAGTCGAGGTTCTCGTGGAGCGCCTTCATCAGACGGTCCCGCTCCGTCTCGTCGACCTGGACGGGGACGACCTCGGAGGCGTCGGTGAGGCGGCGGAAGCCGCCCCGGCTCTCCAGCCGCCCGGAGACCCGGATCGGCAGTCCGACGAGATGGGCGTGGCCTGCGGTGCGGTACGCCTCCTCGTCGAGGGTGACGCGGACGTGCGGGACCTCGGCCCCGCCGAGCACGCGGAGCCGGACGGTGCCCGCGCCCCGGGGCCCGGAGCGGCGCATGCGGACGACGGCGCCGGTGAGGCGGACCGGTACGGAGGGCTCGCCGGTCCGGTAGCGGGCGCTCGCCTCGCGCAGGGCGGGCAGGTCGCCGGGCGAGAACTCGACCGGTTCGGGCCGGGCCGCGCACCCTTCGGGCGGTCCGGCGGTCGGGGCCCACTCCAGGGCGACGCGGGCGCCCTCGGTGCCCCGGACGAGGGCGACGAGGGCCTCGGTGAGCTCGCGGCTGACGCCCGCCCCGACGGCGGCGTCGAAGGCCTCCGTACCGCCGGTGGCCCGCCGGTAGTCGACGGCCTCGCGGGTCGCGTGGAGCGCGTGGTGGAGCCGGACGGCGATCGGGCGGCCCGGTTCGACGGGCAGGAAGGCGGTGAGGCCGCGCCCGTCGGGGGACGCGCCGACGAGGACGCCCTCCAGGGAGGCCCGGGCGGGGCGCCGGTGCCGGGCGCCGTAGTAGCCGGCCCGGCCGCGCACGGCGAGGGCGCCGGCCAGGAGGAGCTGGCGGGCGGCCGAGCCGAGCTGCTCCCGCGCGGTCCAGGGGACGGTGCCGGCGGGGCCGGGGGGCACGTCGCGCCACCAGCGGATCTCGTCGCCGGGCACGGCGAGGCCGGTGAGGATCTCGCGGGCGGAGGGCGTGGCGCTGTGGGCGAGGGCGGCGAGGGCCTCGCCGAGCAGGTCCTCGCAGTCCGGGAAGGCGCGGCTCTCGGGGACGAGGAGGCTCGTGCCGCTGCCGGTGCCGGGCGGGGTCCAGCGGCTGTACCGGCCGGCCGCGCCGCCGCGCCGCCGCCAGCCGTGGCGGGCGAGCAGGGCGCCGAGGACCCGGGGATCGACGCGGCCGGGATCGGGCGCGTCGTGGGCACCGTCCCAGGACCCGGCGGGCGGCGGGCCGGGGATCCCGGGCCGGGGCGCGGGGGCGCCGCTCCGGGGCCCCGGGGGGTCCCCGGGGGCCGGGTGCGGCCGGCAGGGCGGGGGGACGGAGCCGTACCCGGCGCCGTCCCCCTCTCCGTCGAACCCCTCTCCCCCGTGTCCGGGGCCGTCGATCGGTCGGTGCATCAAGGTCTCCCTCCCACCCCGACCCGGGTCATGATCTCGCAGAGCGCCCGGTCGTCGAAGATCCGTGTCGTCGGAATGCGCACGGTCGTCCGGCGCCGTCCCGTGACCGGGTGTCCGGCCAGGTTGGTCCAGTAGCAGCAGTGCCGCAGGTCGAGCCGGTCGTGACCCGCCCTCAGCCAGTCGTCCCGCGACCTCGGGACGAGCATCACGACCAGGATCTTGTGCACGGACACGGGGGTCCGGGCGAGCTTCACCAGGTGGTCGTTGTCCAGGGTGAAGGAGAACGTGCTCCCCTGCGGGCGCGGCGGTATCTGGTAGGTGCACTTGAGCTGCACCTTGATGGTCACCTCGTCGTCGACGGTGTGGCCGGGAGCGCTGTGGCTCACGTGCCAGTCGATGCCGTTGTCCGGAAAGGGCTGGGACAGCGAGCAGCCCGCCGCGGCCGCGACGGCGTGCAGGTATCCCACCTGGAGGGTCTCCATGCAGGCGGTGGTGGCGAGTGAGCCGCGCGTCGGTGCCGCCCGCTGGGGCGGCAGCCCTCCCGACTCGGGCTGGGCGAGCGCCATGTCTTCTTCCTTCCCCGTCCCTTCTGTTGTGACCGGTCCGCGTACGGCGCAAACAGTCCGGGTATCACCGTTTCGGGGCAGGGGGTTGGCCATCTGCCGCACGTGTGCAGGGAGTTCGGGGATGACGATGCACTGGTACGAAGGGCCCCTGGCGGCTTTCGACACGGAGACGACCGGAATCGACGTCGAGGGCGACCGGATCGTCTCGGCCGCCCTGGTCGTGCAGGACGCGGCCGGGGCGCGGCCGCGGGTGACGCGGTGGCTGGTGAATCCGGGCATACCGGTGCCCGCGGAGGCCACCGCCGTGCACGGCCTGACGGACGATCACCTCCGGCGGAACGGCCGGTGGCCGTCCCCGGTGATGGAGGAGGTGGCGCGGGCGCTGTCCGAGCAGGCCGCGGTGGGACGTCCGCTGGTGGTGATGAACGCGCCGTTCGACCTGACGCTCCTGGACCGGGAGCTGCGGCGGCACCGGGCCTCGACGCTGGACGCCTACCTGGCGGGCACTCCCCTGTGCGTGCTCGACCCGCGGGTCCTGGACAAGCACCTGGACCGCTACCGCAAGGGGCGCAGGACGCTGACGGACCTGTGCGCCCACTACGAGGTGGAGCTGACGGGGGCGCACGACGCGGCGGCGGACGCGACGGCGGCGATGGACGTCGTACGGGCGGTGGCGCGGCGCTTCGCGTCCCGGCTCGAACGGCTGACGCCGGCGGAGCTGCACACGCTCCAGGCGGTGTGGCACGCGGCCCAGGCGCGGGGCCTCCAGGCGTGGTTCGCGCGGCAGGGGACGCCGGAGACGGTGGATCCGTCGTGGCCGCTGCGGCCGGAACTGCGCGCGGCGGCATGACCCGTGGGCGGTGCGCGCAATGACAGAGGCCGGTCCGTCTTTCGACGGACCGGCCTCTCCCGGTGGGCGATACTGGGATCGAACCAGTGACCCCTTCGGTGTGAACGAAGTGCTCTCCCGCTGAGCTAATCGCCCGGGAACGGGTTGAACCATACAGGCCTCCCGGCCCTTCCTTCAAACCGATCGCAGGTGGGCGGCGAGCCCCCGTCTTCCGCCCCGCATCATCAGGGCGTGGTTGGCACGGAAGACGGGCCTGCCGGGGACGGCGAGGGCCCGCAGGAGCCGGGCGCGGACCTCGACCTCCTGCTCGTACAGGACGCGGGTGCCGGTCCCCTCCGACGCGAGGGTCCAGCGGGCCCGGCCCTCCAGGTCTCCGCCGAGGCCGATCTCCAGGACCCGGGCCGCGGGGTCGCGGCGCAGGGCGCGGACGGTGACGACGAGGTCGTACGGGAGGAGGGAGCGGAAGCGGGCGGTGCCGGAGGTCTCGCCGTGGGGGACGACCTCGCGCACCTGGGGCCACCAGCGGGGGTAGTCCTCGGCCCGTTCGAGGACGGCGTAGACGCGGTCGGGCGGGGCGTCGAGGCGCCAGACGCAGCGGAAGCGGTACCGGTACCAGTCCATGGCCCCAGTGTGGGTGTACTCAGGCGGGAATCTGAGTACGGGTCCCCATTCCCGGCGGCCGGGGGCGGGACGACACTCCGGACATGGACAACTCCCTGCCGCCCGCGGACGAACTGGTGCTCGTCGACCGCGAGCTGGCCCACATCGAAGCCCGCCGGACCCAGTTGCTGGCCCGGCGGGCCTGGCTGGTCCAGGTCCTGTACCAGCCGGTCCGGGCGGTGACGCCGCAGTGGCCGGCGGCGCCGGTGACGGACGCGACGCCGCGGAGCGCGCAGAACGTGCTCCTCACGCTCGGCGGCACGCTGCTGACGATCGCGGCGGTCGCGTTCACCCTGGTGAGCTGGGGTTCGATGGGGATCGGCGGCCGTGCGGCGGTGCTGTGCGCGGTGACCGGCGCGGCGCTCGCGGCGCCGGCGGCGCTGCTGCGCAGGGGGCTGGGGTCGACGGCCGAGTCGGTGGCGGTCCTGGGGCTCGTCCTGACGGTGCTCGACGCGTACGCGCTGCACTGGGTGGCGCTGGCGGACACGGACGGCCCCGGGTACGCGGCGGTGGCCTCGGCGGTCCTGGCGGGAGCGTGGGCGGCGTACGGCTCGGCGCTGTCGCGGCTGCGCGTCCCGCTGCCGGCGGCGGTGGTCGCGGCGCAGCTGCCCCTGCCGCTGGGCGTGCTCGCGGCCGGGGGCGGGCCGACGGCCTTCGCGTGGGCGGCGCTCGTCACGGCCGCGGCGGACGGCGCGGCGGTCCTGTGGGGGCGTCCGCCGCCGGTGCGGATCACGGCGGGCGTCGGCGCGGTCCTCCTGGGCGGCTGGGCGCTCCTGACGGGCGCCCGGCTCTCCCTCTCCTCGCCGTGGAGCGGCGCGGCGCTGCTCCTGGCGGGTGCGGCGGTGTGCCTGTACGCGGCGTGGCGGGCGCCCGCGCGGGCGGTGGCGCCCTCGGTGGTCGCGGGTCTGGCGGCGGTGGCGGCCGTCGGCGGCCCGCTGCGGGCGGCGCTTCCCGCCGACTGGGCGGTTCCGGGGTACGTGCTGTGCGCGCTGCTCCTGGCGTCGGTGTGGCGGGCGGGCGCGGGCGCCCGGCTGCCGTACGGGGTCCGGACGGGTCTCGCGGGCGCGGGGGCGTCGGTGGTGGCGCTGGGTCTCCTGTGGGCGCTGCCGCCGGTCGCGGCGGGCGCGCTGGGGCCGCTGGCCCGGACGACGGGGGTCTGGTCGGGCGAGCACGCCGGGCCCGCCCTGGCCTCGTACCCCGCGACGGCCCTCCTGGTCCTCGCGGTGGCCGCCGCCGCGCTCGTGTCCGTCCCCCGGCTGTGGGCCCGCTGCGGGGCCCTCGTCCTGATGTGGGCGCTCCTCACGGCCCTGCCGGTCTCCCTGGGCCTGCCGTACGCGGCGACGCTCCCCCTCCAGCTCCTCACGGCGGCGACGGCCCTGTGGACCGCCGTCCGCCCGGCCCCGTCGACCCGCGGCCTGCCCCTTCCGGGGACGGTCGGAGACACCGCCGGGCCGGGTCCGGGGACGACGCCGGAAACCGCCGCGGGAACCGCGCGGGGCACGAAGACGGCCGCCGGTCCCGCCGCGCCGCCCGTTCCCGGCCGCACCCCGTCGGCGGCCGACGGCCCGCCGGCCCGACCGGCCACCGATCAGGCCGCTCCGACCGGGCCGACCACCGGCCCGTCGGCTTCCGGCCCGGTGGGACGACCGGCCAACGCCTCTGCCGGTGCCCCGGCCGCCGCCTCGGCGGGGCGGTCGGCCCCCGGTTCCGTCCCTCCCCCGCCCTCGGCCCCGCCGCAGGTCCCGGCGGCCGGTTCCGGTGTCCCCCGGCCGGGCTGGGCGTCCCCGTCGCCCCGGCCGCAGGCTCCCGCGGCGGAGCCCGGAACCGTCCTCGGGTGGGTCGCGTACGCCGGCGGGCTGGTGTCCGCCGTGGGCGCGGTGGCCCTCGCCCTGGACGTGCGGGGCGCCACGTTCGCCGCGCTCGGGGTGGTCCTCGGGCTCTTCGCGGGCGTCGCGGTCCTCGGCACGGGCGCGCGGCGGACGGTGTCGGCCTGCGGGGCGGTGCTCGCGGCGACGGGCCTCGTGCTCGCGGGGGCCGCGGCCGCCGGCCTGGAGGACCACTGGACGGCGCTCGCCCTGCTCCTCGTCCCGGCGGCGACGGCGGCCGTCGGCGCCACGGCGCGGCCGGTGGCGCTGCCGGTCGAGATCACCGGAGCCGCGGTGGGGCTCTGCGCCCTCGGGCTCGCCGGCCCGCGGCCCGCGTTCCTCGCGCTCGCCCTGGCGCTCGGCGGGGTGATCGCGGCGGCGACGGCGGTCCGGCCGGAGCGGCGCCCGTTCGCCTCGTGGGCGGCGGCGGGGCTGTTCCTCCTCGCTGCCTGGGTGCGGCTCGGGGCCTGGGGCGTGACGACTCCGGAGGCGTACACGCTGCCGGTGACGGTCCCGGCGCTCGTCGTCGGGTTCCTGCGGCGGCGCCGGGACCCGGAGGCCTCGTCCTGGACGGCGTACGGCCCCGGTCTCGCGGTGACGCTGCTGCCGAGCCTCGGCGCGGCCTGGACGGACCCGGAGTGGGTGCGGCCGCTCGTCCTGGGGGTGGCGGCCCTCGTGGTGACGCTGCTCGGGGCGCGGTTCCGGCTCCAGGCCCTGCTGCTGCTCGGCGGCACGGTGCTCGCCCTGGACGGGCTGCACGAGCTGGCGCCGTACGTGGTGCAGGTGGTGGGCGCGCTGCCGCGCTGGCTGCCGCCGGCCCTCGCCGGGCTGCTGCTGCTCGCGGCGGGCGCCACGTACGAGCAGCGGCTGCGGGACGCCCGGAGGCTGCGGGAGCGGCTGGCGCGGATGCGGTGAGGTCTCCCGAGGAGGCGGAACGCCGAGGGCCCGGAGACGATGATCGTCTCCGGGCCCTCGGTCCGGGTGGTGGGCGATACTGGGATCGAACCAGTGACCCCTTCGGTGTGAACGAAGTGCTCTCCCGCTGAGCTAATCGCCCCGGCGCATCGCCAACATTACCCCATGTCAGGGGGGCTTCCGCACCGCGCGGAGGTCACTCGTCGATCTTCCACGGCATGACGAGGCCGAACTTCCAGAGGTAGACGCCGAGCAGGGCGGCGACGATCACCAGGCCGACACCGGTGAGAACGATGTTGCGGCGGCGGACCTCGGGGTCGAGGGCGCGCTGGGCGGCCTCGGTGACCTTGCGCTTGGTCCAGCGGAGCACGAGCTGCGCCCAGACGAACTCGGTCGCCCAGATCGCCATGCCGGCGAAGATGACCAGCCAGCCGGGCCCGGGCAGCGGCAGCATGACCACCCCGGCGCCGACCACGGCGAGTCCCACGACGAAGACGCCGACCTGCCAGCTGAGGTGCAGGGTCCGGCGGGACTTGATGAACTCCGGTGCGCGGGATCCCAGTTCGGCGTCCTGGTCGGCCGCGGACTCCTCCGTGCGCTCGTCACTCTCCGCATTCATGCTTCCCAACCTACCGGACGCCGGGCCGCCACCTGAATGGCCGTATTACCCAAAGTTACACGGGTCCGTACGAGGGACCTGAACGGCCACAAAACCGACAGAGGGGTTTACAACGGCACCGGAGGTGGCATGTCGATTTCGCCGACGTGCGAATCCCCGAGCGCACACTGAGCGAAAGGCCCTGGCGCTTATGAACACCACGGTCAGCTGCGAGCTGCACCTGCGCCTCGTTGTGTCGAGCGAGTCCTCACTGCCTGTACCCGCGGGCCTGCGGTATGACACGGCCGATCCGTATGCCGTGCACGCCACCTTCCACACCGGAGCCGAGGAGACGGTCGAGTGGGTCTTCGCCCGCGACCTTCTCGCCGAGGGGCTGCACCGGCCCACCGGCACGGGCGACGTCCGGGTCTGGCCGTCCCGCAGCCACGGTCAGGGAGTCGTCTGCATCGCGCTGAGCTCCCCCGAGGGAGAAGCCCTGCTCGAGGCCCCGGCGAGGGCCCTGGAGTCGTTCCTGAAGCGGACCGACGCCGCCGTGCCACCGGGCACCGAGCACCGGCACTTCGACCTCGATACGGAGCTGTCCCACATCCTGGCCGACAGCTGAGCCAGGCCGAGAGCCGTACGGCGCCGTCCGACTCGGGGAGACGGCGCCGCGCGGGCAGCCACACAGGCACGTGATCCGGCGCCCACCACCGCGCAGCCGGCGCGGTGGTGGGCGCCGGTGCCATGTCCGGGTCGCGCTAAAGTCAGCGCCATTCCGCGGGCGCCCGCCCGCGGCCGGCCAGGGAGCGAATCGTGCTGATCCCTCACGACACCCGGATCGCCCTCGACACCGTCGTCGATCTGATGAACACCTCGCCCCAGGGCGACCGCCCCGACGCGCTCGCCGACCTCCAGGGCCTCCACGCCTTCGTGCGGGCCCACAAGATCAGCGACGTGGGCGTCCTCGACGCCCGCGACCTGCGGGCCGTGCGCGAGGTGCGCGGGAAGTTCGCGGCGGTCTTCTCCGCGCCCGAGGCCCGGATCGCGGCTCCCCTGATCAACCAGCTCGTGGCGGGCGCGGGCACCACCCCGCAGCTCACCGACCACGACGGCTACGACTGGCACGTGCACTACTTCGCGCCGGGCGCCTCGGTGGCGGACCATCTCGCGGCCGACTGCGGCATGGCCCTGGCGTTCATCGTCGTGGCGGGCGAGCAGGAGCGGCTGCGGCGCTGCGAGGCGCCGGACTGCGGCCGGGCCTTCGTCGACCTCTCCCGCAACCGCTCGCGCCGCTACTGCGACAGCCGGACCTGCGGCAACCGGCTGCACGTGGCCGCGTACCGGGCGCGTCGCAAGGAGGCCGCGGGCTGACGGTCCGGTCCCGGGCGTCACGGCGGGGCGTCACAGCACGAAGAGGTCGTGCACGGCGGCCAGGAGCAGCAGACAGCCGATGACGCCGAGGAAGATCATCAGCGGTGGCTGGGAGAGCGCGTACAGACAGCCGCGCCGCTCTTCGCCGGGGGCGTCGGCGGGAGCGTCGGCGGTGGCGTCGGCGGGGGCGGGGACGGGGTCCCGCGAGGTATCCAGCATCTCGGGGGGATGATCGCGCACGCCGCGCGCCCGGGATCACGGAAAACGCCTTCTGACCGGGTGGTTCACCCCTTCCCGTGGATCACCGAACCGGGACGGTCGGCGGAATCGCCAGAAGCGGTCAGATTCCGTGCTTCTTCAGAATCGCCTCGATGTCGCTGAAGTCGTCGCCCGCGGGCTCGGCGGTCCGCGGCTTCCCCGTCACGGCACGCGGGGAGGCCGGAGCGCCCGGGGTCACCGTTCTCGGGTCGGCCTCCGCGACGGCGGTCCGTCCCCGGCCGGTCCGGCGCCGCTCGACGGCCCGGGTGGACAGGAGGAGCACCCAGGCGAGGCCGAGCAGTCCGAAGCCGGCCCAGGCCACCGGGCTGAACGCCGTGTCCGCGAGCCAGGCGACGGCCCCCGTCATCACCAGTCCGAGGGGCACCAGGGCGTAGGCGGCGATCCGGGCGGCGGTCAGGAAGCGCTTCCGGTACGCCGTGATCGCGGCGATGCCCAGGCCCGCCGCGGACACCGCGGAGCAGATGGTCTCGGCGAGCATGCGGTCCTCCAGGTCCCCGGGTGATACGTCCTCTCCATCCTGCACCCGCGCCTCCGCCCGGGGCCATGTCCCCGGGCCGGTCTCAGGGAGATCTCCGGGTCGCTCCGGCCGGGATCCCCCTCCCCCGGCCCCGGTGACCCCCGATCCCGACGGCCCTCCGGCCCCGGTGACCCGTCGGGTGCCGGTGAGCCCCCGGCTCCGGTGAGGGAGACTGCTGGCATGAGCGACTCCACCACCGCACCCGTCTCCCCCGTCGTCCTGGAGGCGTGGTTCGACCTCCAGTGCCCCGACTGCCTGCGGGCGCTCGACGACGTCCGCGCGCTCCGCGAGAAGTACGGCGACCGGCTCGACGTACAGCTGCGCCACTTCCCGCTGGCGAAGCACAAGCACGCGTACGCCGCCGCGCAGGCGGCCGAGGAGGCGGCCGAGCAGGGCAAGGGCTGGCCGTACGCGGAGGCGCTGCTCGCCAGGACCGCCGAGCTCGGCGAGCGGGGCGAGCCGGTCCTCCTGGAACTGGCGGCCGAACTCGGCCTGGACGCCGAGGAGTTCGACACCGCCCTGATCGACGGCAGGCACCTGCTGACCGTCGACGCGGACGAGGCCGAGGGCAAGGCGATCAAGGTCACCGGCACGCCGACCTACGTCATCGGCGGCGAGCGCCTGGACGGCGGCCGGAGCCAGGAGGGCCTGCGGGAGCGGATCGAGACGATCGCCGACCGCCTCCTGACCGCCTGACCGCCCGACCGCCTACAGCAGCGACTTGGCGCCGTTGACGTAGGTCGTGCGGTAGCCGAGCGACTCGTAGAGCCGGACCGCCGGGGTGTTGTCCGCGAAGACGTGCAGTCCGAGCAGGGTCTCCCCGGCCTCCCGCGCGACCCGCTCGGCGAGCAGCATGAGCGCCCGCCCGTAGCCGCGGCCGCGCTGCTCCTCGTCCACCTCGATGTCGTACACGTAGGCGGCCCACCGCCCCGGTTCGAGTTCGACCCGGCCCGTCCACAGGACGCCGGCGGGCCGCCCGTCGCGGACCAGCACGTGGAACGTGGCGCCGGGGGTGGCCGGGCCCTCGGGCAGGAGGGTGCGGTGGCTGTTCTCGGCCTTCACGCGCGCCTGCTCCTCGGGGACGCCCCGCTCGGTCCAGTCCCGCGCGAAGGCCTCCCTGGCCCGCACCGCCCACTCCTCGTACTCGGCGCCGGTCATCGGCCGGACCTCGACGCCCTCCGGCAGGCCGGGCGGGGCGTCGGGCAGCTCCTTGACCATGTTCCGGCTGCGCTCGACGTAGCCGAGCGAGCGGACCAGGCGCAGCGCGGGCGCGGCGTCGGCGGGCACCGAGGCGCTCACCTGGACGCAGCCCCAGCTCCGCAGCACCTCCTCGGAGGCGAGCGCGGCGACCGCGCCCCGGCCCCGCCCCCGGTCCGGCTCGTCGATCCGGAGGTCCTGGATCACTCCGGAGGCCGCGCCGAAGCCGGGGTCGGTGGCGAGGTGGACGGAGCCGACCCGGCGGCTGTTCACGCACACGTCGTAGGTGCGGGAACGGCCGCCGTCGGGCAGCTGCTGAAGCGGCTCGACCGGCCGCAGGGTGGTGGTCATCAGAGATGTTCTACCCACCCCGGGGCCGTCCGTCATCGGGTTTTGCGGTGGACCGGCGGGCGTCACCCGAGGCGCGGGTCCCGGTCGCGGGCCGCGTGCTCGTCGAAGGACCGCATGGCCTTGGCGGTGACCGGGCCGGGCGCGGGCGACAGTTCGCGCCCGTCGACCCGGTGCACGGCCTGCACGTCGCGGAGGGTCGAGGTCAGGAAGACCTCGTCGGCGCTCTCCAGGACGTCCAGCGGCAGGTCGGCCTCCTCCGCGCCGGTCCACCGCACGGCGAGGGCGCGGGTGATGCCCGCGAGGCAGCCGGAGGAGACGGGTGGGGTGAGGATCCGGCCGTCGACCACGACGAAGACGTTGGAGCCGGTGCCCTCGCAGAGCCGCCCCACCGTGTTGGCGAAGAGCGCCTCGGAGGCCCCCTGCTCGCGCGCCCTGGCGAGGGCGACGACGTTCTCGGCGTACGAGGTGGTCTTGAGTCCGGTGAGGGCGCCGCGCTCGTTGCGGGTCCAGGGCACGGTGATCACGGCGGTGGAGTCGGGGCGGCGGCCCGTCTCGCCGAGGGCGACGACCAGGCTGGTCCCGGCGTCGCCGCGCTCCGAACCGAGCGGGGAGGGGCCGCCGGTGTACGTGATGCGGAGCCGGCCGAGCTCCATCGGGTTGGCCTCCAGAACGGCGGCGCAGGCGCGGCGGACCTCGTCGAGGTCCGGGTCGGGCAGGCCGAGGCCCCGGGCCGAGCGGGTGAGGCGCTCCAGGTGGAGGGTGAGGGCGAACGTTTCGCCGCGCTCCGCCTTGACCGTCTCGAAGATGCCGTCGCCGACGGTCAGTCCGTGGTCCAGTACGGAGACCCGGGCGGTCTCCGCGTCGTGCAGCCCGCCGTTGACCCAGAGTTTCATCGGGAAATGGCCTTTCCGGTCACCTCGGGGGCGCCTGCTTCTTCGTGGGTGCCCGACGCTATCGCGACCAGCCGGGACGCCTTCAGCTCGGTCTCCTCCCACTCCCGCTCCGGGTCGGAGCCCCAGGTGATCCCGGCGCCGGTGCCGAAGCGCAGCACGCCCTGGGGGCGGTCGATCCAGAAGGTGCGTATGCCGACGGCCAGCTCGCCGGTGGCCGCGTCGGCGTCGACCCAGCCGACGCCCCCGCAGTAGGGGCCCCGGGGGGCGGTCTCCAGGGCCTCGATGATCCGCAGCGCGCTGGACTTGGGGGCGCCGGTGACCGAGCCGGGCGGGAAGGTGGCGGCGAGCAGTTCGGGCCAGCCGGCGTCCTCGCGCAGCACGCCGCCGACGGTGGAGACGAGGTGGACCAGGCCGGGGTGCTCCTCGACCGCGCAGAGGGCGGGGACGGTGACGGAGCCGGTCTCGCTGACGCGCCCCAGGTCGTTGCGGACCAGGTCCACGATCATCACGTTCTCCGCGTGGTCCTTGGGGAGGAGGTCGGCGGCGGTGCGGCCGGTGCCCTTGATGGGTCCCGAGGAGACCAGGGCCCCCTCCCTGCGCAGGTAGAGCTCGGGGGACGCGGTGGCGATCTCCACGCCGTGGGCGGGCAGGCGGATCGTTCCTGCGTACGGGGCGGGGTTGCCCCGGGCGAGGAGCGCGGTGAGGGCGTCCACGTCGGCGGCGGCCGGGTCCGGCAGTGGCGCGGACAGCACCCGGCAGAGGTTCGCCTGGTAGACCTCGCCGCGCGCGATGTGCTCCCGCACGCGCCGTACGCCCTCGGTGTACGCGGCGCGGTCGAGGGAGGACGTCCAGGAGTCGGCGGCGGGGCCGCGCCAGGCGCCCGGCACGGGCGGGGGCACCGGGTCCGGCCGCACGTCACCGAAGCGGGCGCAGGTCAGGCGCCCCTCGAAGTCCGCGCAGACGGCCCAGAAGCCGGTGGAGTCCAGGGCCTCGGGATCGTGGGTGACGTCCCGGAGGTCGGTGGCGACGAGGCCGCCGAAACGGGCCAGGGGAGCGAGGTCGTACACGCGTCGAGTCTAGGTCGGACGGGGCGGGGCGGCGGTCCGTGGACGCCGGGGGCCTCGTGCGACTCCGGGAACACGTGGGGTGAACGCCGCGCGAACCCTCCGGGGGTCCCGTCGGGGGTGGCCGGCGGCGCGCCGGTCGGTCCGCAGGTCAGCACGCTGCGGAAACGCGTTTTTGTACTGGCCCGGGAATCCGCTAGAGTTCAACACGTCGCCGGGACGCGCAAGCGGAACGGAAACGACAAGCGGACGTGGCTCAGTTGGTAGAGCATCACCTTGCCAAGGTGAGGGTCGCGAGTTCGAATCTCGTCGTCCGCTCGATGTGGGGGATCTTCCCGAACCCCTGTATTCACTCCTGGTGGAGTGGCCGAGAGGCGAGGCAACGGCCTGCAAAGCCGTCTACACGGGTTCAAATCCCGTCTCCACCTCCAAGGACGATTAGCTCAGCGGGAGAGCGCTTCCCTGACACGGAAGAGGTCACTGGTTCAATCCCAGTATCGTCCACTGGACCTTCGGGTCCTGGATCTCCGGATCCCCCGCGCGATTAGCTCAGCGGGAGAGCGCTTCCCTGACACGGAAGAGGTCACTGGTTCAATCCCAGTATCGCGCACGCAGTACGACCGCCTTCGGGTAGGTTGTGCACCACCCCGCGCGATTAGCTCAGCGGGAGAGCGCTTCCCTGACACGGAAGAGGTCACTGGTTCAATCCCAGTATCGCGCACCATGGCAAGAAGCCCCCGACCGCACTTCGCGGCCGGGGGCTTCTTCGTGCCGGTGTCCCGGCCGGGCACCCCCAGGAGGGGGCCCGGCCGGCACCTCGGGTGCCTCAGGAGGAGAAGAGCATCCGTCCGAAGCCGCGCTGGCGGTAGTGGCCGCCGCCGTGGTGACCGCCCTGGTGCGGGGCGCCCCAGGCGGGCGCGGCGGGCGCGTGCTGCGCCGGGTAGCCCTGGGGGGCGGGCGGCGCCGGCGGGGCCTGCTGGACCCACTGGGACTCCAGGCGGGTCAGGGCCTCCAGCTCGCCGTAGTCCAGGAATATGCCCCGGCAGCCGCTGCACTGCTCGATCTGGACGCCGTTGCGGTTGTACGTGTGCATGGCCGCATGGCACTTGGGACACTGCATGCTCGGCTCAACTCCCTGACGTTGCCGTTCGAATGGTGGCCTCACCCTAGGGGGACGCCGAAACCACCTACCCGGTTCGATGTCCGGCGATGCGGGCGCAGGTGTCGATCATCACTTCTTCGACCTCGTCCAGCGGCCGGCCCTCCGCCGTGGACTTCGCGACGGCCAGGGCGGCGGTCTGCACCGTCAGGGCACGGGCCGGCACGTCGAGTCGGGTCCAGGGGTCGGCGTCCACGGCCGGACCGCCCGCCTCCCGGTACGCGCCGAGGAAACGGGACCAGACCTCCGGGGGCAGGATGCCGGCGGCGAACCAGGCGGCCGGGCGGGCCAGGTCCCAGGCCGGGTCTCCCGTGCCGAGGTCGTCGACGTCGATGAGCCGCCAGGCCGGAGGGGCGGGCGGGGCCGGGGCGAACCGGACGAGTTGCCCCAGGTGGAAGTCGCCGTGGCAGAGCAGCCGGAGAGCGTTCGCGGGGGCCGCGGGGACCGTCCGCCATGCGGCGAGGACGGGAGCCGCGGCCGGGTGGTCCGGCGCCGCCCGGCGCATCCGGTCCACGGCGAGGGCCGCCTTGAGCGGGGCCCGCATCGCCGGAAGGCCGTCCGCGGCCCCGGGCGGGAGCGGGGTGCGGTGCAGCAGGGCGAGGAGCCGCGCCGCCTCCTCCCACGGAGCGGCGTCGGGGTCCCCCGGGTCGACGGGCGATCCGTACGGCCAGACGCTGACCGGACGTCCGCCGAGCTCCTCCGGGGCCCCCGGCGGCGGCGGGAGGGGCGGCAGGAGGACTCCGGCCACGTCCGGGCGGGCCGCCAGCGCGAGCCGTGCGCGGTGCGCCTCGGGGTCGGTGTCGGGGGCGTGCGCCTTCACCACGTGCGCCCCGTGACGTACGACGGTCCCGTCCTCCCGGTCCGCGAGCACCCCGACGAGCCCCTCCTCCGCGCAGCCGCAGGGGGCGCGGCCGGGCGGGTGGGCGGCGGTGCGGGCCAGGGCGGCGAGACGGTCGAGCGGGGCGCCCGAAGCGTGCGTGGACCGGGTGGTGGGAGTCACGCGGGGAGCGTACGGGGTGGGGCGAGGGCCTCCCCGTGCCGGGGCCTCCGCAGGCGGGCTTCCGCGTGCGGGCTTCCGCGTGCGGGCTTCTGTGCGCGGGCCAGGGGCGTACGAAGGGGCGGGGACGCGCGAGGGCCGGTCGGCTCCCCGGCCGACCGGCCCCGCGCTGCCGTCCGTCGCACCCCCGTCCCCACGGGGCTGATGGCCGGATGTCCCGACCCGGGCCGCTCTCCCGGGTCCGGGGCGCTGCTCAGCGCCCCAGCATCACGCCCACGGACGACGCCTGTGTGACCACCGCTTCCCAGCCGCCGAAGACGACCACGAGCAGGGCCGCGAGAGGAAGGACCATGGCGGTGGCCACCAGGGGGTGACGGCGGCCCGAAGGCCGGCTGCTCGTCCGCGGCGCCGTGTAGGCCATGGTTCCTCTCCCGTCGTGTGGCGCGGCGGGTGCGTGACCTCGGGGGACGAGTGCTGCACCCGCCGCGTGACAACAACCCTAGGAAGCGGGGGGCGCCGGGGCGTCATGCCCGCGTACCGACTTGCGGGCCTCCAGGAGGATGACGGCCGCCCTCACGGCGTACTCCCCTGGGTGGAGACGGGGGCGCGCAACCCCGGGACATCCCCGAGGGGTTGTGTCGGGGAGGTGTACGGGCGGGGGCCGGAGGGGGACGGCGTGACATCGCTCACTTCCTTGATCGTCGGCGGTGTGCCCGGGGCCGCCGAGCCGGGCCTCCCACCCTCCGGAGCGCGGGCGGTCCGGTTCCGGGGGCCTCGTCAAGTGGGCGGGGAAGGGCGGGGGTTGGAGGCGGGCTGGTGTCGCCGGTCCCAGGAGTCCCCCCACAGCACTGACAATCGATCCCGGTGCGAGGGCGCGGCCTATGAGCACGTGCGGGCGCCACTACGTAAGCTGTGCCACGTCGAACGGACGAGGGGACGGACATGGCGATGATGCGGCTCCGACGCGAGGATCCGCGGATCGTCGGGTCGTTCCGGCTCCACCGCAGGCTGGGGGCCGGCGGAATGGGCGTCGTGTACCTGGGGTCCGACCGGCGCGGCCAGCGGGTGGCCCTGAAGGTCATCCGGCCCGACCTCGCCGAGGACCAGGAGTTCCGGTCGCGGTTCGCCCGTGAGGTGTCGGCGGCCCGGCGGATCCGCGGCGGCTGCACGGCCCGGCTCGTCGCCGCCGACCTGGAGGCCGACCGCCCCTGGTTCGCCACCCAGTACGTCCCCGGGCCCTCCCTGCACGACCGGGTCGCCGAGGAGGGTCCGCTGCGCGCCGCCGACGTGGCGTCCATCGGGGCCGCGCTCTCGGAGGGCCTGGTCGCCGTCCACGAGGCGGGCGTCGTGCACCGGGACCTCAAGCCGTCCAACATCCTGCTCTCCCCCAAGGGCCCCAGGATCATCGACTTCGGCATCGCCTGGGCCACCGGCGCCAGCACCCTCACCCACGTGGGCACCGCCGTCGGCTCGCCCGGCTTCCTCGCCCCCGAGCAGGTGCGCGGCGCCGCCGTCACCCCCGCCACCGACGTGTTCTCGCTCGGTGCCACCCTGGCGTACGCGGCGATGGCCGACTCCCCCTTCGGGCACGGCAGTTCCGAGGTCATGCTCTACCGGGTCGTGCACGAGGAGCCGCAGCTGCACGGTGTGCCCGACGCGCTGGCACCGCTGGTCCGGGCCTGTCTCGCGAAGGATCCCGAGGACCGGCCCAGCACCCTCCAGCTGTCGATGCGGCTCAAGGAGATCGCGGCGCGCGAGGCGCAGGGGCTGCCCGTCTCCCGGCCGCCCGCCCAGCGGGAGCGGTCCGAGGAGCGCAACACCGTCCGGCCGACGGAGCGGTACACCGAGCACACCGAACGGGACACGCGCGGACGTGGTCCCGAGCGGGCGGGCGAGCGCGGTTCCGAGCGTGTTTCCGAGCGGGAGCGGCGTGGGAAGCGGGGCACCTCCTCGCGGTCCTCCGCCACCGGTCCCCGCACCGGGGGCTCACGGTCCCCGCAGTCCCGTCCCGGCACCAGGCCCGGCGCCCGCTCCACCTCGACGGGCCGCCGCCCCGCCAACCCCCGGCTGCTGCGGCAGCGGCTCTTCGTCTTCGTCGTCGTGACCCTGGTCGTCGCCCTCGGCATCGCCGCCGCGCAGGCGCTCCAGGGCTGAGCCGGGCGGGTTCGCTACGCCTCCGGGCGACCCGTCGCCACCGCGTAGAAGGCGACGGCCGCCGCCGCTCCCACGTTGAGCGAGTCCACGCCGTGGGCCATCGGGATGCGGACCCATTCGTCGGCGGCCCGCAGGGCCTTCTGCGACAGTCCCTCGCCCTCCGCGCCCAGCATCAGCGCCACCCGGTCCAGCTTGTGCGGGGCGGCCTCGTCGATGGGGACCGCCCGCTCCGCCGGAGTGAGCGCGAGCAGCTCGAAGCCCGCCTCCTTCACCGTCTCCAGGCTCCGCGGCCAGCCCTCCAGGCGGGCGTACGGGACGGAGAAGACCGCGCCCATGGACACCTTCACGGAGCGCCGGTAGAGCGGGTCCGCGCAGTCCGGCGAGAGCAGCACCGCGTCCATGCCGAGGGCCGCCGCGCTGCGGAAGACGGCGCCGATGTTGGTGTGGTCGTTGACCGACTCCATGACCACCACGCGGCGGGCTCCCGCCAGCAGCCCGGCCGCCTCCGGGAGCTCCTTGCGCTGCATGGACGCGAGGGCGCCCCGGTGCACGTGGTAGCCCGTGACCCGTTCCGCCAGGTCCGGATCGATCACGTACACCGGCGCCTCGGACCCCTCGATGACGTCCCGCATGGTGTCGACCCACTTGGCCGAGAGCAGCATCGACCGCATCGCGTACCCGGCCTGCCCCGCCCTGCGGATGACCTTCTCGCCCTCCGCGATGAACAGGCCCTCGGCCGGCTCCCGTCTGCGGCGGAGCTCGACGTCGGTCAGGCCGGTGTAGTCGCGCAGGCGCGGGTCGTCGGGGGCGTCGATCGTGATCAGTTCGGTCACGGGGTGCTGCTGCCTCGTTCGGGGAGTGGGGCGGGGTGGGGTGGGTCGGTGTCGTTCTTATGTCGTCGGCTTGTTCGGGCCTTCCGTCACCACGGCGCCTATGACGATCACCGCCGGCGGGCGGACCTCCTGCGTCCTGACCGTCTCCGCGACCGTCGCGAGCGTCGCGTCCACCCTGCGCTGGGCCGCCGTGGTGCCCTCCTGGACCAGGGCCAGGGGGGTCTGCGGGTCCTTGCCGTGGGTGACGAGCGCCTCCGCGATCTTCCCGATCTTGTCGACGCCCATGAGGATCACCAGGGTGCCCGTCAGCTTGGCGAGCGAGGCCCAGTCGACGAGGGAACGCGGGTCGTCGGGGGCCACGTGGCCGCTGACCACAGTGAACTCGTGGGCGACCCCCCGGTGCGTGACCGGGATGCCGGCCGCCCCGGGCACCGAGATCGAGCTGGAGATGCCGGGGACCACCGTGCAGGCGATGCCCTCGGCGGCGAGCGCCTGCGCCTCCTCCATGCCCCGGCCGAAGACGAACGGGTCGCCGCCCTTCAGGCGGACCACCGACCTGCCCGCCTTCGCGTGCTCGACCAGCGCGTTGTTGATGGCCTCCTGGGCCATGAACCGGCCGTACGGGATCTTCGCCGCGTCGATCACCTCGACGTGCGGGGGCAGCTCGTCCAGGAGGTCCCGGGGGCCGAGACGGTCCGCGATCACCACGTCCGCCTCCGCGAGCAGGCGGCGGCCCCGGACCGTGATGAGGTCCGGGTCGCCGGGACCGCCGCCGACCAGGGCGACGAACGGGGTGCGGGCCCGGTGCTGGGGCGCCGCGATCGAACCGTCCCGCAGGCCCTCCACGATCGCGTCCCGCACGGCGGCCGAGCGGCGCGGGTCGTGGCCGGTGAGCACCGCCACGGTGACGCCCTCGACGCGGCCGGTGGCCGGGGTCCAGGCGGTGGCCGCCTCCGCGTCGTCCGAGCGCACGCACCAGGTCCGGGTCCGCTCGGCCTCGGCGGAGGCGGCGGCGTTCGTGGCCGGGTCGGTGGTCGCGACCAGGGCGTACCAGGCGTCGGCGAGGTCGCCGTCCCGGTACCGGCGCTTGATCCAGGTGATCTCGCCCGTCTCCGCCATCACGTCCACGGACGGGGTCGCGGAGGGCGAGATCAGGGTGATGTCGGCACCCGCGGCTATCAGTGCGGGGAGGCGGCGCTGGGCGACCTGGCCGCCGCCGAGGACCACCACGCGGCGGCCGGCGAGGCGGAGGCCCACCGGGTAGGCGGGGTGGGCGTCGGCGGTCGCCTTCTCGGTGTTCTCGGCCATGGGTGAGCGGCTCCTCAGGGCGTGGCAGGTGCGGGCCGCTGCGGCGGTGGAGCGGCTGGTGGGGCGCGGTTTCGGGTCCCACGATATCGGTGGCCCCGGGGTGTCACCCTGTGACGGATCTCCCGGCCGTGGGGCGTGACGTGGGGGCCGCTCCGCGGCCCCCACTCGCGTGTGTGGGTGGGGGCCGCGCCGTGGTGCTACTTCTCGGTGACTCCCGCCGAGTCGAACGTGGCCACCTCGTGCATCGCGCGGGCCGCGCTCTGCACCAGCGGGAGGGCCAGCAGGGCGCCCGTGCCCTCGCCGAGGCGCAGGTCCAGGTCGACCAGGGGGCGCAGGCCCAGCTTGTTCAGGGCCGCCACGTGGCCCGGCTCGGCGCTGCGGTGGCCCGCGATGCAGGCCGCGAGCGACTCGGGCGCGATCGCCCGGGCCACGAGCGCCGCCGCCCCGGTGGAGACGCCGTCGAGGACGACCGGGGTGCGCAGCGAGGCCGCGCCCAGGATCAGGCCCACGAGGGCCGCGTGCTCCAGGCCGCCGACCGCCGCGAGGGCGCCGATCGGGTCCTCCGGGTCCGGGGTGTGCAGGGCGAGGGCGCGGCGGACCACGTCCACCTTGCGGGCGTGGGTCTCGTCGTTGATGCCGGTGCCCCGGCCCGTGACCTCGGCCGGGTCCACGTCGGTGAAGACGGAGATCAGGGCGGCGGACGCCGTGGTGTTGGCGATGCCCATCTCGCCCGTGAGCAGGGCCTTGTTGCCGGCTGCCACGAGGTCGCGGGCCGTCTCGATGCCGACCTCGATCGCGGCCAGGACCTCTTCGCGGGTCATGGCGGGACCCGTGGTGAAGTCGGCGGTGCCGGGGCGGACCTTGCGGGGCAGCAGGCCCTGGGTGGCCGGGAGCTCGGAGGCCACGCCGACGTCGACGACGACGACCTCGGCGCCGACCTGGTGGGCGAAGGCGTTGCAGACCGCTCCCCCGCCGAGGAAGTTGGCCACCATCTGGGCGGTGACCTCCTGCGGCCAGGGCGTGACGCCCTGGGCGTGGACGCCGTGGTCGCCCGCGAAGACCGCGACGGCCGCGGGCTCCGGGATCGGCGGCGGGCACATCCGGGAGAGCCCGGCGAGCTGGGCGGAGATGATCTCCAGCATGCCGAGCGCGCCGGCCGGCTTGGTCATGCGCTTCTGGCGCTCCCAGGCCTCTCCGAGCGCCTTGGCGTCCAGCGGGCGGATGTTCGCGACGGTCTCCTGGAGGAGGTCGTGCGGCTCCTCGCCGGGCAGGGCGCGGCGGCCGTACGTCTCCTCGTGGACGACCCAGGCCAGCGGGCGGCGCTTGGACCAGCCCGCCTGCATCAGCTCGGGCTCCTCGGGGAACTCGTCCACGTATCCCACGCAGAGGTACGCGACCACTTCGAGGTGCTCGGGAAGGCCGAGGGCGCGGACCATCTCGCGCTCGTCGAAGAAGCTGACCCAGCCGACGCCGAGGCCCTCGGCGCGGGCCGCGAGCCAGAGGTTCTCGACCGCGAGCGCGGAGGAGTACGGAGCCATCTGCGGCTGCGTGTGGCGGCCGAGGGTGTGGCGGCCGCCCCGGGTGGGGTCGGCGGTCACCACGATGTTGACCGGGGTGTCGAGGATGGCCTCGATCTTCAGTTCCTTGAACTGCTTCGCCCGGGCCTTCGGCAGCGACTTGGCGTACGCCTCGCGCTGCCGCTGGGCCAGCTCGTGCATCGTCTGCCGGGTCTCGGCGGAGCGGATGACGACGAAGTCCCAGGGCTGGGAGTGGCCGACGCTGGGGGCCGTGTGCGCGGCCTCCAGGACGCGGAGCAGCACCTCGTGCGGGATCGGGTCGGAGCGGAAGCCGTTGCGGATGTCGCGACGCTCGCGCATGACGCGGAGGACGGCCTCGCGCTCGGCGTCGTCGTAGCCGGGGGCCGGGGCGGAAGCGGGAATGGCCTCCGCGGTCGGTTCCGGGGCGGGCGCGGCCTCCGGGGTCGGTTCCGGCGCGGGCGTGACTTCCGGGGTCGGTTCCGGCGCGGAGGTGAGTTCTTCGGCGGGGACCGGTTCCGGGGCGACCTCCTGAGCGGGGGCCGGTTCCGGGGCGGGAACGGCCTCCGGGGTGGGCGCCGGTTCCGGGGCGGGAACGACCTCCGGAGCGGGGGCCGGTTCCGGGACGGGGGCCGGTTCCGGGGCGGGGACGACCTCCGGGGCGGGGGTCGGCTCCGGAGTGGGAACGGCTTCCGGAGCGGGTGCCTGTTCCTGGAGCTGGGGCCGGGTCGGCTCTTCGGCCGGGGCAGGTTCCGGGGCCGTCGCGGGCTCCGGCTGCTCCTGGGTCGTGGCTTCGGGGGTCCCCTGCTCCTGCGGCTGCTCGGGGACGGCCTCCGCGACCGGCTCGGCGGGGGTCTGCTCCACCGGGGCCTCGGGCTCGGGCTCGGGCTCGACGGTCTCCTGGGCCTGCTCGGGCTCGTCCGGTACGGGAGTGGGAGCGGCGGCCACGACGGGCTCCGGCTCGGGTTCGGGCTCGCGCGGCGCGGGCACGACGACCGCCTCGGGCCCGGCCGGCTCCTCCCAGATCTCCGGCGCGGCCTCGGGCGCCGGCTCCGCCACGGCGGTGGGCGCCTCGGGCCGCGGCTCCGGCGCGGGGGCCGGTTCGGCGGCCGGGGGCTGCTCCGCGGCCGGCGCCGGGACCGGGTGCGGGGCCGTCGGGACGGCACCCTCGACCCGGACGAACCGGCCGGAGTGGTCCGGCTGCGGGACGACCGTTTCTGCGGGGGCCTGCGCCTCCGGTTCCTGCGCGGTCCACGGCTCGGCGCCCTGCGGCGCGAGCTGCTGCTCCTGCGCGATCTCGAAGTACTCGGGGCCCGTGGTCGGCGGGCCCGGGGTCCGGACCGGCACGGGGGCGGGGCCGGTGGCCGCGAGGGGCTCCGGCGCGGGCTGCGGGACCGGCGCGGGCGCGGCGGCCGGGCCCCGGTCGGCGAGCGAGCGCACGACTCCGCCGGTGCCCTCGGGCACGGGCGGGCCCATGTGCAGCGGGCGGCGGGCCGGCGGCGGGGTCGGCGCCACGGCCTGCGGGGGCAGGGCGACGCCGCCGAGGTCGACGGAGCCCGAGTCGTGGCCGGTGATCTCGTGCGCGCCGGTGTCGAGGATGCCGGGCTCGTAGCCGTGGTCGGTGACGACCGGCTCGTACGGGGCGACGGGGACGCCGTGCGCGGGCGTGCCGGCGGGGATCCCGTGCGCCGGGGTGCCGGTGTAAGGGTCGACGGGGACGCCCTGCGGGGCGGTCAGGACGTCGCCGAGGGCCACGGGCTCGGGGAACGGGTCCGTGAGCGGGTCCGGCAGGGGGTCCGTCAGCGGGTCGCCCATCGCCGCCGGGGGCGGCACGGCGACCGGCGGCGCGGGCGCGACGCCCGGCGGGTGCTCGCTCCAGGCGCCCTGGGCGCCCGGCATCAGAAGGAGGTCGTCGTCCTCGGTGGTCTGCTCGGAGGGGTCCAGGAAGGTGTAAGCGCCCGGTGCGGGGATGCCCGGCTGCTCGACCATGCCTGCGTTCTCCGGCAGCCCCTCGCCCGGGACCTGGCCGGTGTCCGTCATGCGTACCCCTCGCCCATCGCTTGTGCTCCTTCAGACCTTCGCCCGTCGACAAGAACGAGCGTGCGCGCCGCGCGGCACGAAGGACGCGGACACCTGCACATTGTCCCGGCCCTCGGCCTTCGTGGCAGGAAGATTCGCCACGGTGCGCTGTGGACTGCGCCACGTCGCGCGGTCCCCCCTTGTCGCGTGACCACGACCGGTGACTCCGAGGGGCCACCATTTCAGGACATCGGCACACGAAGCGACGAACGTCCGGACGCGGTACAACAATCCGCCAGCCTACCCCGCCCGGTGGGGCGGCCGGATCACGGGGCGCGTTCGATCCTGCGCCCGGAGAGCAGGAAGACGGCCGAACGATCGCGTTCCGACCAGGTGTCCGGGTCGAGCCCGACGGTCTGGAGGAGGAGGGTCTCGACGGCGTAGCCGCCGGCGGCGGTGAGGGCGGCCCCGATCGCCTCGGCCTCGTCGCGGGTGGAGGCGTGGGCGACGATGCGCTCCGGGCGCCGGTCGGCGCAGGCGGTGACGACGTGGACGCCGCCGGCCGCGATCCGTACGACGTCGGGCTCGGGGAGGGTCTCCAGGACGTGCGGGGCGCGGCCCAGGACGGTCTGGAGGGCGACGCCGTGGCGACGGGCGACGGCCTCGGTGCGGGCGCAGGCGGCCGGATCGGGGTCGACGGCGATGACGGCGGCGCCGAAGCGGGCGGCCTCGACGGAGAAGGCGCCGCCCGCGCAGCCGATGTCCCAGACGAGGTCGCCGGTGCGGGGCCCGAGACGGGCGAGTTGGGCGGCTCGGAGGGCGGGGTCCTCGCCCGCCTTCCGTCGGGGCTGATCGGTTCCGGGGGCGTGCCCCTCGGAGTCGTACTCCTCCGGGGGGAGGCCCCAGCCCCGGACCGGGCGGACGGACGGGTCCAGGCCCGCCAGCCAGGGGGCGGCCGGGGTGCCGCCGCCCCCGCCGATGACGAGGACGACGTTCGGGTCGCTCCAGGTGTGGTCGGCGGCCTTGTCGGAGGTGAGGACGGAGACCCGTTCACGGTCGGTGCCGAGCTGTTCGCAGACGACGAAGGTGCGGTGGACGCCGTCCAGGAGGAGGGCGAGTTCGGCGGGGCCGGCGCCCGGCGAGGTGAGGACGGCGACCTTGGGGTGGGCGCGGCAGACGTTGACGGCGCGGCGCAGGGTGCGCTGGTGGGCGACGACGATCCGGGCGTCCTCCCAGGGCATGCCGGCCCGGGCGAAGGCGGCGGCGACGGAGGAGACGGCGGGGACGACCTCGACCTCCAGACCGTGCTCGGGGGCGCGCAGGGTGCGGACGACGCCGAAGAAGCCGGGGTCGCCGTCGGCGAGGACGACGGCGGTGCCGCGGTGGCCGGCGATGCGGCGGGCGGCGAGGTCGACGCTGCCGAGGCGGATGCGTTCGGCGGCGGGGGGCACCTCGGGCCGGGCCAGGTGGTGGGCGGCTCCGGCCACCAGGGTGGCGGCGGAGAGCGCGGAGCGGGCCGCCGGGGAAAGGGGCGAGCCGTCCCAGCCGATCACCGTGACGCGGTCGGCCATCGTCGTCTGTCTCCCTGTGGTGTTGTCGCAGGTCGGGGGGTGCCGAGCGTACCCCGGGAGGGCCCTCGGGAACCTTGGGAATCAGTTCCAGTCGGTGTACGAGGAGTATCCGGCTTCGGCCATCTGGTCGGCGGCGTCGTCGAGGTCCTCGGGGAGGAGGCCCCAGACGATGAAGTCGGTGCGCAGCTCGGTCCAGCCGCCGTCCTCGGTGCGGGTGCGGGCTATGCAGGCGTTGCGCAGGACGCCCTCGCTGATGCAGCCGATCTTCTGGGCGACCTGCTGGGAGGCGGTGTTGTCGGCGGCGGTGCGCAGCTCCAGGCGTTCGAAGCTCTGGTCGCCGAAGAGCCACCGGGCGGTGGCGAGGGCGGCTTCGGAGGCGTAGCCCTCGCCGCGGGCCCAGGGGGCGACGATGTAGGAGAGTTCGGTGGAGCGGACGCGCCAGTTCGTGTTGCTCAGCTGGACGATGCCGACGAGGCGCTGGGTGAGGAACTCGGTGACGGCGAGGTCGAGTCCGCGGCCCGCGGCGCGTTCGGCGGGGGCGTACTCGGTGATCCAGTGGTGGGCGGCGGCCTCGGTGTAGGGCTGGGGCACGGCCGTCCAGGCGCCGACGAGTTCGTCGTTCATCATCTCGGCGAGCGCGGGGGCGTCCGCCTCCTCGAGCGCGCGCAGCACCAACCGGTCCGTGTTGATGGAGATGTCCGGAAAGGTGGTAGTCATGCGCAGCTCCATGCCGTGGACCGTCCGAATCGACCGTGAACGCACAGCATGCAGCATGCGGCCGCCGGTGCGCATGGCCGGGTCGGGTACGGCGGAAGGCCCCGCGCACCGGACGGGGTGCGGGGGCCTTCCGCTCAAGGACGGTACGGGGGAACCGGTCTGACGGCCCCTCGGACGGCGATCACTCCTTGGGAGCGCCGAAGGCCGGGACGACCGAGCCCTTGTAGGTGTCCTCGATGAACTTCTTCACCTCGGGCGAGTTGAGGAGCTCGGCGAGCTTCTGCACGCGCGCGTCCTTCTCGTTGCCCTCCTTGACGGCGAGGAAGTTGGCGTACGGGTTGCCCTCGGCCTTCTCCAGGGCGATGGCGTCCTTGGCCGGCTCCAGCTTGGCCTCGAGGGCGTAGTTGCCGTTGATGACGGCGGCGTCCACGTCGTTCAGGGCGCGGGGCACGGTGGCGGCCTCCAGCTCCTTGAACTCCAGGCCCTTCTTGTCGGTGATGTCGGAGAGCTTGGCGTTGGTGCCGACGCCGTCCTTGAGGGTGATCAGGCCGTTCTCGGCGAGGAGCTGGAGCGCGCGGCCGCCGTTGGTGGTGTCGTTGGGGACGGCGACGGTCTGGCCGGGCTTGACGTCCTTCAGCGACTTGAGCTTCTTGGAGTAGAGGCCGAGCGGCTCCAGGTGGACGTTGACCACGGGGACGATGGTGGTCTTGTTCTTCTGGTTGAAGTCGTCGAGGTACGGCTTGTGCTGGAAGAAGTTGGCGTCGACCTGGCCGGACTGGGTGGCGGTGTTCGGCAGGACGTAGTCCGTGAACTCCTTCACCTCCAGCTTCAGGCCCGCCTTCTCGGCCAGGTTGTCCTTGACGTAGTTGAGGATGTCGGCGTGCGGCGTCGGGGACGCGGCGACGACGAGGGGCTTGTCGGCGGAGCCGGCCGGGTCCTTGGAGGAGGACGGGTCGGAGGAGGTGCCGCAGGCGCTCAGGCCGAGGGCGAGGGCTGCGGTGGCGGCGACGCCGGCGGTGAGCTTGATGTTCTTGCGCACGAAGAGTGCCTCTTTCAGGTGGAGTGGTGGTCGTCTGGACAACAAGTCCGGACTGTTCTTCGAAGGACGAAGTCGGTGGGCGGGGCGGGACGGCCTCAGGCCGTGCGGCCCCGGCGGGCGAGGAGTCGGACGACTCCGTCGCCGATGAGCTGGACGACGGTCACGATCACGACCAGGACGACCACCGTGACGAGCATGAAGGTGGTGTCGAAGCGCTGGTAGCCGTAGGTGACGGCCTTGGAGCCGAGGCCTTCGCCGCCGACCGCGCCGGCCATCGCGGAGTAGCCGATGAGCACGATCACGGTGGTGGTGACGCCCGAGACCAGGGAGGGCAGGGCCTGCGGGAGCAGGACCTTGCGGACGATGGTGGGGATGCCGCCGCCCATGGCCTGGACGGCTTCGACGAGTCCGTGGTCGACCTCGCGGATCGCGGTCTCGACGAGGCGCGCGAAGAAGGGGATGGCGCCGATGGCGAGCGGCACGATCATCGCGGTCGGGCCGATGAAGGTGCCGACGACGAGGGTGGTGAAGGGGATCAGGGCGATCAGCAGGATGATGAAGGGCAGCGAGCGGCCCACGTTGACGATCGCGCCGACGATCTTGTTCACCGGCCGGTTCTGCAGCAGTCCGCCCTTGTCCGTGAGGACGAGGAGGATGCCGAGCGGCAGGCCGCCGAGGACGGTGACGAACGTGGCCCACAGGACCATGTAGAGGGTGTCGACGGTGCCCTGCTCCAGCAGGGGCTGCATCTCGGACCAGGTCACTTGGCACCTTCCTTCGCCAGTACGGTCGCCGCGTCGGACACCGATTCCTGGACAACCGTTTCTTCGGTGGTCTCGACTTCTTCGACGACCTCGACCTGGAGGCCCTGCTCGCGCAGGAAGCCGACCGGGACGACGTTCTCCTCGTACCGCCCGGGCAGTTCGATCCGCATCCGGCCGATCTGCCTGCCGCCGACGGTGTCCATCGCCGCCCCGAGGATCGAGATGTCGACGTTGTACGTGCGGGAGAGCTGGGAGATGACCGGCCGGGTCGCGGCCTCGCCGTGGAAGGTGACGTCGACGACCGTGCGGTCGGGGCCGGTGGGGGCGCCGCCGACCGGGAAGAGCTCGGCGGCCAGCTGGGAGCCGGGGGTGGCGAGCAGTTCGCCGACGGTGCCGGACTCGACGACGCGCCCGTGCTGCATGAGGGCGGCGGAGTCGCAGACGGTCTTGACGACGTCCATCTCGTGCGTGATGAGCAGGACGGTGAGGCCGAGCTGCCGGTTGAGGTCGCGCAGGAGCTGGAGGATGGAGCGGGTGGTCTCCGGGTCGAGGGCGCTGGTGGCCTCGTCGGAGAGCAGGACCCTGGGCTTGCCGGCGAGGGCGCGGGCGATGCCGACGCGCTGCTTCTGGCCGCCGGAGAGCTGGGCGGGGTAGGCCTTGGCCTTGTCGGCGAGGCCGACGAGGTCGAGGAGTTCCAGGGCGCGGCGGGAGCGCTCGGCGCCGGACACTCCGAGGATCTCCAGGGGGAGCTCGACGTTGTCCTTGACCGTGCGGGAGGACAGCAGGTTGAAGTGCTGGAAGACCATGCCGATGCTGCTGCGCGCCCGGCGCAGGTCCTTGCCCGCGCGGCGACCCTTGCCGGCGAGGGCGGTGAGGTCGACGCCGTCGACGGTCACCGTGCCGGAGGTGGGGCGCTCCAGGAGGTTGACGCAGCGGATGAGGGAGGACTTGCCGGCGCCGCTCTGGCCGATCACGCCGAACACCTCGCCCTCGCGGACGTGGAGGTCGACGCCGTCCAGAGCGGTGACCTGGCGGCCGCGCGACTCGTAGACCTTGGTCAGGCCCGAAGTGGTGATCACAGGGGTTTCCGTCACTGTCGAGTGCGCGACGCGGGGTCCGTCACGCACGGGGCATTCGTCATCGGACAGTCAGGCGCACGGGGGCCGGTCCGGCGGGTGGCCGGGCGTCGGCGGGTGCGCGGGGCGGGCACGGTCCGCCGCCGTGGGGCGGAGGGACCGGCACGGCCGTCGGTCTCGCTTCGGGGCGCGAAAATCGGCGGGGGCCCTCAGATGGCGCACATTCGACACGAACAACGAGCACCGGGCGTCGTGATCGCCTCGGTCGCAAGGATGCGGCTGCTCGTCGTGGTCATGTCTGCAAGTAAAGCACGCACGGTTGACGGCGAAAGGGGCGTGTCCGCATAGCGGACATGGTTGAGACGGTATTCGGACAGCCCCGGAGGCTCACCTTCCGCTTCTCTTCCCTTGTGCGGCCTACGAAAGACGGGGCGGTCGGCGGACGCGGGCGAGGGCCTGCCGGGGCCCGTCTGTGGCCAAGGCCACGTGGACGCGGAGGCCGGCGGGAGGCGCCGGGGAGGGCCGCGCGCATCGGGTCGTTCGGACCGTAATACCCTCGGGCGCATGCTCGACGCCCTGACGGTCGCGGTCTCCGCGGCCGCGCTCGCCCTCGCCGCCTGGTGCGGCTTCGCCGCCTTCCGCGACCGGCCGACCAAGGACTGGCACTTCATCGGCATGGCCGTGGTGACCTTCCTGGTCCTGGTCCAGCTGATCGTCGGCATCGTGCAGCTGACGCGGGGCGAGAAGGCCGAGGAGGGCGCGACGATCTTCGTCGCCTATCTGCTCGGCGCGCTGTGCGCGGTGCCGATCGCCGGGTTCATGTCGCTCGCGGAGCGCAGCCGGTGGGGTTCGGCGACGGTGGCGGCCGGCGCGGTCGTCCTGGCCGTGCTCGAAGTACGTCTCCACGACATCTGGACGGTGGGCTGACCATGACCGCGACCGAGGGAACGACCCGCCTGGTCAAGGGGCCGGGCATGCTGCTCGTCTGGCTGTACGGCGTGATGTCGGTCGGCGCGGTCTCCCGCTCGATCTACCAGATCGCCACCGAGTTCGACCGGGCGCCGCTCGCGTACTCCCTGTCGGCGGTGGCGGCCGTCGTCTACGTCTTCATCACGTACACGCTGGTACGGGGCGGGGAGAGGGCCCGCAGGGCGGCGCTGGTGTGCTGCGCCGCCGAGCTCGCGGGCGTGCTGGTCGTGGGGACCTGGACGCTGGTCGAGCCGTCCGCCTTCCCGGACGCGACGGTCTGGTCGGACTTCGGCTACGGCTACGTCTTCATCCCGGTGCTGCTGCCGCTGACCGGCATCTGGTGGCTGCGGCGGTCCAGGACCGCCTAGGAGCCGTGCGACGGGCCGTCTCTAGGCGGCCTTCTCCAGGGTGACCAGGGTGAGCCGGGGGCCGAGCTCCCGAGTGGCGACCTGCGCGTACCCCTTGCTGCGGTAGAGGCGCAGGTTGACCTCGCTGCGGTGGCCGGTGAAGAGCTGGAAGCGCTTGACGGGCGGGGCGGCCTCGGTCCCGGTCGGGGCGGAGGTCGCGGCTCCTTCGGCGAAGTGGCGCTCGATGGCGTCGAGGAGCCGGCCGCCGAGGCCGTGCCGCCGCATCCGGGGGTGGACGATCAGCTTGGCGATCCGTACGGTGCCGTCCTCGTCGACGCGGGCGCGCACGGAGGCGACGACCTCGTCGCCGAGGCGGGCCACGAGCCCCTGCCCCTCCTCCAGTTCGGCGCGCAGGGCGTCGAGCGACTGGGTGAGCGGTTCGATGGACCAGTCCCCGTACAGCTCCGCCTCGCTCTGGTAGCAGAGGTACTGCAGCTTCAGGATGTGCTCCGCGTCCCGCGCGTCCGCCGCCGAGATGGTCACGCTCAGGCCCATGTGTGCACGCCTCCCGCTCATCTGCCGATCATCGGTTTACCGCACCCTTCCCCGACGGCCCGGGGCGGGAACCTCTGCAGCCAGCATTCTGCGCAGGCATCCCAGGCAACGGGAACGTGTCGGCCCCAGACTCCCCTGTGAGATACCCAACTCTCCTGCGATTTCGCGGTAGGTGGGGTCCTGCGGGTCGAGCATCGCGGTGAGGACCCCGGGGCAGCGGCCGGGGGTCCGGGTGACGGCGGCGCGCAGGGTGCGGCGGCCCTCGGCGACGAGCAGGGAGTGCTCCGGGGAGCCGTGGGGTTCGGCGCCGCCCGGCTCGTGGACGGGTTCGTCCCGGTAGGGGCGCTCCCGGTCCCTGGTCCTGCGGGCGCGGCGGGCCTCGGCCCGTACGGCCCGGCGCAGCCACTCGGCGGGCCGCTCGGGGGCGCCGGTCTCCCGGAGGCGCTCCAGGAGGCGGAGCCAGACGGCCTGTTCCAGGTCTCCGGGGTCGACGCCGGCGGCCGGCGCCTCGGCGTCCGACTCGGCGGCGAGGAGCGGGGCGAGTTCGGCGAGGAGACCGGCCGGCGATGTGTCGGAGGAGGATGCGGGGGTGGGGGCGGGGGCTGTCGCGGGTCCGGATGCGGGGGCTGTCGCGGGTCCGGGTGCGGGCGCGGGTCCGGATGCGGGGACTGTCGCGGGTCCGGATGTGGGTGCGGGCGCGGGTCCGGATGCGGATGCGGGTCCGGATGCAGGTGCGACGAGGGTGTCGGGGGTGGTCATGCCCCGCACCATGCCGGGGCACGCGCCCGTGGTTGCGGTCCGGGGCGTAAACCACCCGGGAGGGGGGCGTGCGGGCCCGGAGCCCTCCCCCGGAGGGGCGTGCGGGCCCGGTGCCCCTGTCTGCCGGGCCCGCACGGGGCGGTGCCGGGTCAGCCGCGGGCGGTGAGGTCCGCCGCGGCGAGCAGGGCGGTGTCCGGGTTGTCGGAGAAGATGCCGTCGATGCCCGTCTCCAGGTACTTCCTCAGGGCTCCGAAGGAGTCGCCGTAGGCGTTCGGGTCGGTGCCCCGGCGGAACTCGGCGGGCAGGAAGGCGTTCTCGTTGCGGTGCGTGTACGGGTGGAGGACGAGCCCGGCCGCGTGCGCGTCGCGGACCAGGGTGGTCGGGGTGCCGAGCCGGCCGCCCGCGTCCCGGGGGACGACCAGGTCGAGCGTGGGGCCGATGCCCTTCGCGTACGAGGAGATCCACCGCAGGCCCTCGGGGGTGATCAGGTCCGCGACCGTGCGCGGGTCCCCGGCCTCGGTGAAGTCCCAGGGGCGGCTGCCCGCGCCGGAGAGCAGGACCACGCCGGGGGTGTCGACCAGCTTCGCCAGGCGCTGGATGCTGCTGGGCTCGAAGGACTGGAGGATGACCGGGGAGTGCGCGCGGTGGCGCCCGTACCGGCGCAGGAGCCTGGCGAGCCGCTCCTCCAGGCCGAGGCCGAGGGAGCGGAAGTGGCTGGGGTGCTTGGTCTCGACGTACAGCCAGACCTCGCGGCCCCGGCGGCGGCCCTCCTCGTCGGCCCAGCGCAGCACCTCCTCGAAGGTGGGGACCGTCCAGCGCCCGTCGTAGAGGGTGTTCTCCTGCCGGTTGCCGGGGATGCGCTCCTTGGCGCGCAGGGTCTTGAGCTCGGCGAGCGTGAAGTCCTCGGTGAACCAGCCGGTGAGACTGGTGCCGTCGACGGTCCTGGTGGTCTTCCGGGAGGCGAACTCGGGGTGGTCGGCGACGTCGGTGGTGCCGGTGATGTCGTTCTCGTGGCGGCAGACCAGATGGCCGTCCCGGGTGGGGACGAGGTCCTGCTCGATCACGTGGGCGCCGAGGTCGAGGGCCAGCTGGTAGGCGCCCAGGGTGTGTTCGGGGCGGTAGCCGCTCGCGCCGCGGTGGCCGATGACGGTGGGGACGGGCAGGGAGCGGTAGCCGCGGCCCCGGCCGTGCGCGCCGCTCGCCCCGGTGGCCGGCGCGGCGGCCTGCGCGGTGCCGGCGGTGAGGGCCGCGGAGGCGCCGAGGACGGTGGCGCCCGCCGCGCCGAGAACCGTCCGCCGTGCCGGGGTCCGGCGTTCGCCCTGGGTCATGAGGGATCCTCCTGAGTGAACCGTGGTGTGATGTCCCGCACCTGTCGGCGGTTCCCCCGACGCTAGGCACGAAGCCCCTACGGGCGGCAGACCTGCGTCGAACATGGCGGAAACACGCGTCAACACCGCGTATCCACTCGGTGAACCCGATGTGCGCGCGGTGGTGACCCGCGAGTATCGTCGCCGGGCGCACCGTCGGTGCGGCCGCCTTCGCCCGACCCGCTTCCCACCGGAGGAAACGTTGTCCCGTCTCGCGATCATCAAGGCAGTGCTCGGGCCGGTCATGCGCCTGATGTTCCGCCCCCGCGTGGAGGGCGCCGAGAACATCCCGGGCACGGGCCCCGTGATCCTCGCGGGCAACCACCTGACCTTCATCGACTCGATGATCATGCCGATCTGCCTGGACCGTCCGGTCCACTTCATCGGCAAGGACGAGTACGTGACGGGCAAGGGCCTCAAGGGCCGGGCGATGGCCTGGTTCTTCACCAGCGTCGGCATGATCCCGGTGGACCGGGACGGCGGCCGGGGCGGTGTGGCGGCGCTGATGACGGGCCGCCGGGTCCTGGAGGAGGGCAAGGTCTTCTCGATCTACCCGGAGGGCACCCGCTCCCCCGACGGCCGGCTGTACCGGGGCCGTACGGGCATCGCGCGGCTGACCCTGATGACGGGCGCGCCGGTGGTGCCGTTCGCGATGATCGGCACCGACAAGATCCAGCCGGGCGGGGCGGGCTTCCCGCGTCCGGGCCGGGTGACGGTCCGCTTCGGCGAGGCGATGGAGTTCTCCCGGTACGAGGGGATGGACCGCGACCGCTACGTCCTGCGGGCGGTGACGGACTCGGTGATGGCCGAGGTGATGCGGCTCTCCGGGCAGGAGTACGTGGACATGTACGCCACCAAGGCGAAGGCCGCGTAGGCCTCGTACGCGTGTGAGAGCGCCCCCCGTACGGTCCGTGCCGTAAGGGGGGGCGCTCTCGTGTGCGGGGCGGCGCGTCAGTGTGCGACGCCGTCCTCCAGCTTCTGGCCCCTGAGCAGGAACCAGGCCGCGACCGCCGTCGCGAGGAGGACCGCCGCGCCGACGCCGGCCGCGATCCGCAGGCCGTCGACGAAGGCCTCCTGGCCGGCCGACACGAGGGCCGCCGCGGTCCCCGGGGCGAGGGCGCCGGAGGCCTCGACGGCGCCGCCGAGGGACTCGTGGGCGGCCGACGCGACGTCCGAGGGAACGCCGGCCGGGACGGGGAAGCCCCGGTAGACCCCGGTCACGATGGAGCCGAGGACGGCGATGCCGAGCGCGGCGCCCAGTTCGTACGCGGTCTCGGAGACGGCGGACGCGGAACCGGCCTGCTCCTTGGGGACGCTGGAGAGGATCACGTCGGCGGTGACGGTGAAGGAGAAGCCCGCGCCGACGCCGACGACGAGCAGGGCGGAGCCGAGCAGCGGGTAGCCGGTGTGCTGGTCGAGACCGGTCAGGACCGCGAGGGAGAGGCCGACCGCCGCGAGGCCGCCCGACACCACGGACCGTACGGAGAAGCGGCGGGCCACGACGCCCGCGATCAGACCGGCGGTGACCGCGCCGATCGCGGCCGGCAGTTCGGCGAGCCCGGCCTCCAGGGGCTGGCGGCCCTGGACCAGCTGGAAGAACTGGGACAGGAAGAACACCAGGCCGGAGAGGCCCAGGATGGTCAGCAGGTCCGCCAGGACGGCGCCGGAGAAGCCGCGGTGGCGGAAGAGGCGCATGTCGAGGAGGGGCGCGGGCAGGGTCAGCTGCCTGCGGACGAACCAGGCGAGCGCGCCGATGCCGGCGAGGGCGGCGAGGCCCGCGTCGGGGGAGGGGCCGTGCGAGGCCAGTTCCTTGATCGCGTAGACGACGCCGATCATGCCGACGAGGGAGAGCGCGACGCTGGGCAGGTCCCAGGGGCCCGGATCCGGGTTCTTCGACTCGGGGATCAGCTTGATGCCGACGAGGACGAGGACGGCCATGACGGGCAGGTTGATGAGGAAGACGGAGCCCCACCAGAAGTGCTCCAGGAGGAAGCCGCCGACGACCGGTCCGACGGCCGCGCCGGCCGAGGCCATGGCGCCCCAGATGCCGATGGCGAGGCTGCGCTCGCGCGGGTCGTGGAAGAGGTTGCGGATGAGCGCCAGGGTGGACGGCATCAGGGTCGCGCCGGCGACGCCGAGGAGCGCGCGGGCGACGATCATCGTCTCCGGGCTGGTCGCGTAGGCGTTGAGCACGGAGACGGCGCCGAAGGCGGTGGCGCCGATCAGGAGCAGCTTCTTGCGGCCGATGCGGTCGCCGAGGCTGCCCATGGAGACCAGGAGTCCGGCGATGACGAAGGAGTAGACGTCGCCGATCCAGAGCAGCTGGGTGCCGGTGGGTTCGAGGTCCTCGGAGAGGAAGGGGGTGGCGAGGCCGAGCACCGTGGCGTCGACCGCCACGAGCAGGACGGCCAGGACGAGGACGGAGAGGGCGAGCCACCGGCCGGGGCGGCGCACGCCCTCGGTATGGTCTGTGCTCTGGAAGGTGCTGGTGGTCACTTCTCCACGCTCCTGCGCGCTCCGCCGAGCAGCAGCTCGACGATCATGTACTGGAAGTCCTTGGCGGCGACCCGGCCGTCCTGCACGGCCCAGGCGCCGGAACCGACGAGCCCGTAGAGGGCCTCGGTGAGCCAGGCGGGGGTCAGGTCGATCCGGAAGACGCCGTGCTCCTGTCCGCGCCGGAAGAGCGCGGAGATCCGGGCGTCGATGCGGGCCCAGCCCTCGTTCTGCTGGTCGCCCTCGAAGAGCTGGTTCTCGGTGACGAGGAACGAGAGCAGGGGGGCGACGGGCTCGACCGCAGCGACGAGCCGGCGCACGGCCTCGTCCTCGGGTCCCTCGTCGATCGCGGCCCCGTCGAGGGCCGCCTCCAGCTCCTGGAGGCCGAGCTCCTCCAGGGCCCGCACCAGGGCGTCGCGCCCGGCGAACTGCCGGTGCAGCGTGGCCCGGCCGATCCCGGCGGCGCGGGCGACCTCGTCCATGGTGGCGGTCGCCTTGCGGGTGAGCAGGGCGGCGGCGGCGCGGAGCACCTGGGTGCGATCGACTGACATGAGACAAGAGTACACCGAATGAGACATCGATGTCTCATTCAATAATGCGATGCCTCATCGGGGGCAGGGACGGAATGCTGTGGACACGACGAAGCCGCCGCAGGTGTGGCTCGACCCGGACCACGGGGACGAGCTGCTCGCGCCGGCGGAGGCGTACGAGCCGGTGCGGGCGACGACGTGGAAGGGCGAGGCGAACGACTGGACAGGGCCCCGCCTCGGCCTGCCCGAGCTGCCGTACGTCGACTGGCCGCGGATGCACGGGAAGGCGCCCCGCGCGGGACCTTCTGGAGGACGCAGTACGTCCTGGAGTACGCGGAGGGGCGGCCGTTCGCGTGGGCCGACGACGACATCACGCCGTACGACCACGAGTACGCGGAGCGGAACCACCTCGCCGCCGCCCTGCTGCTGCGCGTCGACGAGCGGATCGGGCTGATCCGGCCGGACTTCGACGCGTTCGCGGAGTGGGCGGCGGCGCTGTGGTGCCGTGGCGCCGCGGTGTCCCGGGGGCGGCGGCGCTTCGGGGTCAGTGCTTGGCGGTGGCCCAGGCGTGCTGGATCACCAGGTCCGCCTTGACCTCGACGAGCTGGACGGCGACGGCGGAGGGGGCGGTGCCGCCCCGGCCGTCGCGGGAGGCGAGGGCGCCGGGGACGTCGAGGACCGTGCGGACCTCGGGGGTGAGGTGCTCGGAGATCTTGGCGAACTGCTCGTCCGTCAGCTCGTCCAGCTCCTTGTCCTCGGACTCGGCGACCTTCACGCACTCGCCGGCCACCTCGTGCGCCACCCGGAACGGCACGCCCTGCTTGACCAGCCACTCCGCGATGTCCGTCGCCAGCGAGAAGCCGGCCGGGGCGAGGGCCTCCATGCGCTCCCGGTTGACGGTGAGCGTGGCCATCATGCCGGTGAAGGCGGGCAGCAGGAGCTCCAGCTGGTCGCAGGAGTCGAAGACCGGCTCCTTGTCCTCCTGGAGGTCCCGGTTGTAGGCGAGCGGGAGCGCCTTGAGGGTGGCCATCAGGCCGGAGAGGTTGCCGATGAGGCGGCCGGACTTGCCCCGGGCGAGCTCCGCGATGTCGGGGTTCTTCTTCTGCGGCATGATCGACGAGCCGGTGGAGAAGGCGTCGTGGAGGGTCACGAAGGAGAACTCCTTCGTGTTCCAGATGATGATCTCCTCCGCGATCCGGGAGAGGTTCACCCCGATCATCGCGGTGACGAAGGCGAACTCGGCGACGAAGTCGCGGGAGGCCGTGCCGTCGATCGAGTTGCCCACGCTGCCCCGCTCGAAGCCGAGGTCCTTGGCGACCGCCTCCGGGTCGAGGCCGAGGGAGGAGCCGGCGAGGGCGCCGGAGCCGTACGGGGAGACCGCCGTCCGGGTGTCCCACTGGCGCAGCCGCTCGGCGTCCCGGGAGAGGGACTGGACGTGGGCCAGGACGTGGTGGGCGAAGAGCACCGGCTGGGCGTGCTGGAGGTGCGTGCGGCCGGGCATGGCCACGTCCGCGTGCGCCTCGGCGAGGCCGACGAGGGCGTCCTGGAGGTCGGCGAGGAGACCGCCGATGATCCGGGCGTGGTCGCGCAGGTACATCCGGAAGAGGGTGGCGACCTGGTCGTTCCGGGAGCGGCCGGCGCGCAGCTTGCCGCCGAGGTCCGGGCCGAGGCGCTCCAGGAGACCCCGCTCCAGGGCGGTGTGGACGTCCTCGTCGGCGAGGGTGCCGACGAAGGAGCCGTCGGCCACGTCCGCCTCCAGCCGGTCGAGCCCGGCCAGCATGCGGGTCAGTTCGTCCTCGGTGAGCAGGCCCGCCGTGTGCAGCACGCGCGCGTGGGCGCGGGAGCCGGCGATGTCGTACGGGGCGAGACGCCAGTCGAAGTGGACCGACGCGGACAGCTTCGCCAGGGCCTCGGCGGGACCGTCGGCGAACCGTCCGCCCCAGAGCCGTACGTCACCGTTGTTGCTGCTCACAGCTGCTGCTCCTCGGGAGGGTGGGTGTACCGCGGCCTTCCCGGCCCCGGGCCTCGCGGGTCGGGGCGAAGAAGACGATGGCATAACTATGCAATCCTCCGTATGTTTTGTCAACGTGCGCCGGCCGGCGGGTCTCCGGCCCGATATTCGGCGGCGTTCCCGGCCTGCCGGATCTAGGCTCCGCCCATGCCGACCAGCGCTTTCGACGACCTCGCCGACCAGCTCGCCGACCAGCTCGCCCGGAGCCCGGCGGCAGCCGACGCGGGTGTGTGGGCCGACTTCGACGAGAACGTCCGGGCCGCGCTGCGGTGGGGCTCGCCGGCCCCGGCCGCCCCCGCCCGGTTCCCCGGCGCCCCGGGCCGGCGGCCCGCCCTCGTGGAGACGGCCGTCGCCCTGTGCGGTCCGGACGGGCGGACACGGGAGGCCGCCCTCTCCCGCGCGGGCGGCCTCCCCGAACTCCTCCCCCTGGTCGTCGTCCGGTGTTCCGACTGGGCCGGGCCCGTACGGGAGCGGGCGCGGTCCGTACTGCGCGCGGAGCTGCCGGGGCTGTCGCCCGGGGCGTTCGGCGGCCTCCTGGCGGTCGCGCTGCGGATCGCGGGGCGGCTGCGCGGCGGCGCCGCGCGGGACCTGCTGGTCGGGGCCCTGCGGGAAGGCCCCGGAGACCGGGTGACCGCACTGCTCGGAAGCGGGGACCGGGCCGTCCGGCGGCTCGCCCACCGGATCGCCGTCGAGCGCGGCCTGCTCTCCCCCGCCCGGCTCGCGGAGACCGCCGCCGCCGACCCCGACGCGGTCGTCCAGGACCTCTGCGCGAACGCGGTGCTCGCGGCGGTCGCGGACGCGGCCGACGGGCCCCTCCTCGATCCGCTCCTGCGCTCCCGGCAGGGCCGGGTGCGGGCCGCCGGGGTCACGGGACTGCGCCGGACGGGACGGGCCGCCGGGGCCGAGCCGTTCCTGTACGACCGCTCCGCACTGGTGCGCGCCTGCGCCCGCTGGGTGCTGCGACAGGCGGACACGGACCCGCTGCCGCTCTACCGGGCGGTCTGCGCGGCCGGGGCCGGGGTGCCCGACGACGCGCCGCTCGGGCTCGCCGAGTGCGGCGAACGGGCCGTGGACGTCCCGGTCCTGTGGACGCTCACGGGGCACGGGCGGCCCCGCGTACGGGCGAGCGCGGTGGCGGGACTGCGGCGGCTCGACGCCGTACGGGTCGAACCCCTCGTACCCCTGCTGGACGACGGTTCGGCGCGGGTCGTGCGGGAGGCCGTGGCGGCGCTGCTGCCGTGGGCCGACCGGCTTCCGGCCGACGCGCTCCTCCGGCGCGCGACCGGCGCCCCCGCCCCGCACGTCCGGCGGGGCGCGCTGCGGCTGCTCGCCGAAGCCGGGGGCACGCCGTTCCGGGAGGCGGTCCGGGCGCTCGTCGACGACCCGGACCCGAAGGTGCGGGACCGGGCGCGGCGGGCGGGGGCACAAGCGCCTTCTTTCGCAAGGGAGTCGCCAAGGCATCGCTCCTGGTAGGAGCGCCGAGCAGAATGTGGGACATGGGAAAGACATACGAACGTATCGACGGACGGCTGCGCGCCTTCATCGAGGAGCAGCCGGTCTTCTTCACCGCGACCGCTCCCCTGACCGGTGACGGCCACGTCAACCTCTCCCCCAAGGGACGGCACGGCACCCTCGTGGTGCTCGACGAACTGACCCTCGCCTACGTGGACTTCGGCGGCAGCACCGCCGAGACGCTCGCGCACCTGCGGGAGCCCGGCAACGGGCGGATCACCCTGATGTGGACCGCGTTCTCGGGACCGCCGACGGTGGTCCGGGTGCACGGGACCGGCGAGGTGGTGCTCCGTGACGACCCGCGCTGGAGCGGGCTGTTCGCGCGGTTCCCGGCCGGGGCCGTGGAGGGGCAGGGCAGCGCCCGGGCGATCGTCGTGGTGCGGGCGCGGCGGATCAGCGACTCCTGCGGGTTCGCCGTCCCGCTGATGGAGTACCGGGAGGACCGGACGCTGCACGCCGAGTACTTCAACCGGAAGACGGACGAGGAGTTCGCCACGTACTGCGAGGGCAAGGAGCTCATCGCGAGCAGCCTGGACGGGCTGCCCGCGCTTCCGCTGCCGCTCCCGCCGCTGCCGGCCGGCGCGGCCGGGTAGGCCCGTACGGAGCCGCGACCGGCCGGGCCGGCCCCCGTCGGTCGCACGTCGCCGTCGGAGCGCGGGGCGTTCCGACGGCGATCACGCGCTGCTGGGCCGGGGGCCTACTTCTGGGCCAGCTTCAGGAGGTGGTCCGCCAGGGCCTGGCCGCCCACCGGGTCTCGGCTGATCAGCAGGAGGGTGTCGTCACCCGCGATCGTGCCGAGGATGGCGTGCAGTTCGGCCTGGTCGATGGCCGACGCGAGGAACTGGGCGGCCCCCGGCGGGGTCCGCAGGACCACCAGGTTCGCGGAGGCCTCGGCGGAGATCAGCAGTTCGCCGGAGAGGCGCCGCATGCGCTCCTCCTTGGCGGACTCGCCGAGCGGGGCCTGCGGGGTGCGGAAGCCGCCCTCGCTGGGGACCGCGTAGATCAGCTCCCCGCCGGTGTTGCGGATCTTCACCGCGCCCAGCTCGTCGAGGTCGCGGGAGAGCGTCGCCTGGGTGACGCTCAGGCCGTCGTCCGCGAGGAGCTTGGCCAGCTGGCTCTGCGAGCGCACCGGCTGCCGGTTGAGGATGTCGACGATCCTGCGGTGGCGTGCGGTGCGGGTCTGCGGAACGGACGGCCCTCCGTGCTCGTTCTCCTGCGCGTCGGTCATCGTCGTCTCATTCTCCGCTTCGTCCTTGCCCGTTCACCACGTCGAGGACTCCGGGCAGGGCCCGGACGAAGGCGTCCGCCTCGGCGTCGGTGAGGAGCAGCGAAGGCATGATCCGTACGACATCGGGGGCGGGCGCGTTCACCAGGAGGCCGGCGTCCTGAGCCGCCTGCTGCACCTGGGGCGCGAGGGACTCCGTGAGCACGATACCCAGCAGGAGGCCCGCGCCACGGACGTGGGAGACCAGCGGGTGGCCCAGGGCCTCGATTCCCCGCCGCAGCCGCTCCCCCACCGCCTTCACGTGGTCGAGGGCCGCGTCGGCGGCGAGGGTGTCCAGGACGGCGAGTCCGGCGGCGCAGGCGACCGGGTTGCCGCCGAAGGTGGTGCCGTGGTGGCCGGGGCCGAAGAGGTCGGCGGCCGGGCCGAAGGCGACGGTCGCGCCGATCGGGAGACCGCCGCCGAGGCCCTTGGCGAGGGTCACGACGTCCGCCTCGACGCCTTCCGCCTGGGCCGCGAACCAGTGGCCGCAGCGGCCGATGCCGGTCTGGACCTCGTCGAGGACGAGCAGGGTGCCGGTGGCGCGGGTGATCTCCCGGGCCGCCTTCAGGTAGCCGGTGGGCGGGACGACGACGCCGTTCTCGCCCTGGATCGGCTCGATGATCACGAGGGCGGTGTCCTCGGTGACCGCGGCCCGCAGCGCCTCGGCGTCGCCGTACGGGACGTGGGTGACGTCGCCGGGCAGCGGCAGGAAGGGGGTCTGCTTGGCGGGCTGGCCGGTGAGGGCGAGGGAGCCCATGGTCCGGCCGTGGAAGCCGCCGTGGGTGGCGACCATGTGGGGGCGGCCGGTGAGCCGGCCGAGCTTGAAGGCGCCCTCGACGGCCTCGGCGCCCGAGTTGCAGAAGAAGACCCTGCCGGGCCGCCCGAAGAGGCCGAGGAGCCGCTCGGCGAGGGCGACGGGCGGTTCGGCGACGAAGAGGTTGGAGACGTGACCGAGGGTCCCGACCTGCCGGGAGACGGCCTCGACGACCGCCGGGTGGGCGTGGCCGAGGGCGTTGACGGCGATGCCGCCGACGAAGTCCAGGTACTCCTTGCCGTCGGCGTCCCAGACCCGGGCGCCCTCGCCGCGGACGAGGGGCAGCCGGGGCGTGCCGTAGTTGTTCATGAGCGAGCTCCGCCACCGCCGGGTCAGCTCCGTGTTGCCGGTGCCGCTCATCGGTTCTCCGCTCATCGGTGTCCCCCTCCGTTCCGGTCGTCCGGGACGACCATCGTGCCGATGCCCTCGTCGGTGAAGATCTCCAGGAGGATCGCGTGCTGCACGCGGCCGTCGATCACGCGGGCCGTGGTGACCCCGTTCCGCACGGCGTGCAGGCAGCCCTCCATCTTGGGGACCATGCCGCTGGAGAGCTCGGGCAGCAGCTTCTCCAGCTGGCTCGCGGTGAGCCGGCTGATGACCTCGTCGCTGTTCGGCCAGTCCTCGTAGAGGCCCTCGACGTCGGTCAGGACCATCAGGGTCTCGGCACCCAGCGCCGCAGCGAGTGCCGCAGCCGCCGTATCAGCATTGACGTTGTAGACATGTCCGTCGTCCTGGGAGCGTGCGATGGAGGAGATGACCGGGATCCGGCCGTCCTCCAGGAGTGCTTCGATGGCGCCGGTCTCGATGGCGGTGATCTCGCCGACCCGGCCGATGTCGACCTGCTCGCCCTCGATGACCGGCCGGTGCTGGGTGGCGGTGATCGTGCGGGCGTCCTCGCCGGTCATGCCGACGGCGAACGGGCCGTGCTGGTTGAGCAGTCCGACCAGCTCGCGCTGGACCTGTCCGGCGAGCACCATCCGTACGACGTCCATCGCCTCGGGGGTGGTGACCCGGAGGCCGGCCTTGAACTCGCTGACCAGGCCGTGCCGGTCGAGGGCGGCGTTGATCTGGGGGCCGCCGCCGTGCACCACGACCGGCCGGAGGCCGGCGTGGCGCAGGAAGACGACGTCCTGGGCGAAGGCCGCCTTGAGGTCCTCGTCGATCATGGCGTTGCCGCCGAACTTGATGACGACGGTCCTGCCGTGGTGGCGGGTGAGCCAGGGCAGGGCCTCGATGAGGATCTGGGCCTTGGGGAGCGCGGTGTGCTTCCGCGTGGCGCCGGTCACGACGAGTACGCGCTGTTCTCGTGGACGTAGTCCGCGGTGAGGTCGTTGGCCCAGATGACGGCGGACTCGGAGCCGGCGGCGAGGTCGGCGGTGATGGTGACCTCCCGGTAGCGCATGTCGACGAGGTCGCGGTCCTCGCCCACGGAGCCGTTCCGGCAGACCCAGACGCCGTTGATGGCGACGTCGAGTTCGTCGGGCTCGAAGGCGGCGGAGGTGGTGCCGATGGCGGAGAGCACCCGGCCCCAGTTGGGGTCCTCGCCGTGGAGGGCGCACTTGAGGAGGTTGTTGCGGGCGATGGAGCGGCCCACCTCGACGGCGTCGTCCTCGGTCGCCGCGTTGACCACCTCGATGCGGATGTCCTTGCTGGCGCCCTCGGCGTCGCCGATGAGCTGACGGGCGAGGTCGTCGCAGACCGTCCGTACGGCCCCGGCGAACTCGTCCTGGTCGGGAGTGGTCCCGGAGGCGCCGGAGGCGAGGAGCAGGACGGTGTCGTTGGTGGACATGCAGCCGTCGGAGTCGACCCGGTCGAAGGTGACGCGGGTGGCGCTCCGGAGGGCGGCGTCGAGGCCCTCGGCGTCCACGTCGGCGTCGGTGGTGAGGACGACGAGCATGGTGGCGAGGCCCGGGGCGAGCATGCCGGCGCCCTTGGCCATGCCGCCGACCGTCCAGCCGTCCCCGGTCGCCACGGCGGTCTTGTGGACGGTGTCGGTGGTCTTGATGGCGATGGCGGCCTTCTCGCCGCCGTGCTCGGAGAGTTCGGCCGCGGCCTTCTCGACGCCGGGGAGCAGCTTGTCCATGGGGAGCAGGACGCCGATGAGGCCGGTGGAGGCGACGGCGACCTCGCCGGCGCCGACCTCCTCGCCGTGTCCGGAGAGGACCTCGGCGACCTTCTCGGCGGTGGCGTGGGTGTCCTGGAAGCCCTGGGGACCGGTGCAGGCGTTGGCGCCGCCGGAGTTGAGGACGACGGCGGTCAGCTCGCCGTCGGCGAGGACCTGCTGGGACCAGACGACGGGGGCGGCTTTGACGCGGTTGGAGGTGAAGACTCCCGCGGCGGCGCGGCGGGGCCCGGTGTTGACCACGAGGGCCAGGTCCGGGTTGCCGTTCTGCTTGATCCCGGCGGCGATGCCCGCCGCCGTGAATCCCTTCGCTGCGGTGACGCTCACTGTGCTTCTCCGTTCGCTTCTCCGCCCGCGCAGCGCAGAGGTGCGGGCTTCGTCGTCGTCTGCAGACCGGTGGCTGCGCGTGCGTCCCTCACGGAGCGACTCCAATCGTGGAAAGTCCGGTGCTCTCGGAGAGACCGAGGGCGATGTTCATGCTCTGCACCGCGCCGCCGGCGGTGCCCTTGGTGAGGTTGTCGATGGCGCTGATCGCGATGATCCGCTTCGCGCCGGGGTCGTACGCGACCTGGACCTGAACGGCGTTGGAACCGTAGACGGACGCCGTGGCCGGCCACTGTCCCTCGGGGAGGAGGTGGACGAACGGCTCGTCCGCGAAGGCCTTCTCGTACGCGGTCCGTACGGCCTCGGCGGTGACGCCCGGCTTCGCGGCGGCCGTGCAGGTGGCGAGGATGCCGCGGGGCATCGGGGCCAGGGTGGGGGTGAAGGAGACGGTGACCCGCTCCCCCGCCGGTCCGCTGAGGTTCTGGATCATCTCGGGGGTGTGGCGGTGGCCGCCGCCGACGCCGTACGGGGACATGCTGCCCATGACCTCGCTGCCGAGCAGGTGCGGCTTGGCCGCCTTGCCGGCGCCGGAGGTGCCGGAGGCGGCGACGATCACGGCCTCGGGCTCGGCGAGGCCGTCCGCGTACGCCGGGAAGAGCGCGAGCGAGACGGCGGTGGGGTAGCAGCCGGGCACCGCGACGCGCTTGGACCCCTCCAGTGCGGCGCGGGCGCCCGGCAGTTCGGGGAGGCCGTAGGGCCAGGTCCCGGCGTGCGGGGAGCCGTAGTACGTCTCCCAGTCGGCGGGGTCGTTCAGCCGGAAGTCGGCGCCCATGTCGACGACGAGGACGTCCGGGCCGAGCTGCTCGGCGACGGCGGCGGACTGGCCGTGCGGCAGCGCGAGGAAGACGACGTCGTGTCCGGCGAGCTCCTCGGCGGTGGTGGGCACGAGGACGCGGTCGGCGAGCGGGAGCAGGTGGGGCTGGAGGGCCCCGAGCCGCTGGCCCGCGTTGGAGTGGCCGGTCAGTGCGCCGATCTCGACGTGGGGGTGCGCCAGGAGCAGACGCAGGAGCTCTCCGCCCGCGTATCCGCTCGCACCCGCCACTGCTACTCGTACCGTCATCGAAACCCTCCTCATGGATGGCATGACTATACGTGTGGCCGAAGTTTTATGCAACGAGCTCCATGAGGCCCTCTCGACCCCCTTTGCATGACCATGCGAGTTGATGCATACTCTTCCCATGTCCAAGGTCCTCACCTCCCTGCCCGCCGGCGAGCGCGTCGGCATCGCCTTCTCCGGCGGCCTCGACACCTCCGTCGCCGTCGCATGGATGCGCGACAAGGGCGCCATCCCCTGCACCTACACCGCCGACATCGGCCAGTACGACGAGCCCGACATCGCCTCGGTGCCCGGCCGCGCGAAGACCTACGGTGCCGAGATCGCGCGCCTGGTCGACTGCCGGGCGGCGCTGGTCGAGGAGGGCCTCGCCGCGCTCACCTGCGGCGCGTTCCACATCCGCTCGGGCGGCCGCGCCTACTTCAACACCACGCCCCTGGGCCGCGCCGTCACCGGCACCCTGCTGGTCCGGGCGATGCTGGAGGACGACGTCCAGATCTGGGGCGACGGCTCGACCTTCAAGGGCAACGACATCGAGCGGTTCTACCGCTACGGGCTGCTCGCCAACCCCCACCTGCGGATCTACAAGCCGTGGCTGGACACCGACTTCGTGACCGAGCTCGGCGGCCGCAAGGAGATGTCGGAGTGGCTCCTCGCCCACGACCTCCCCTACCGCGACAGCACCGAGAAGGCGTACTCCACCGACGCCAACATCTGGGGCGCCACCCACGAGGCCAAGACCCTGGAGCACCTGGACACGGGCGTCGAGACCGTGGAGCCCATCATGGGCGTCCGGTTCTGGGACCCGTCGGTCGAGATCGCCGCCGAGGACGTGACGATCGGCTTCGACCAGGGCCGCCCGGTCACCGTCAACGGCAAGGAGTTCTCCTCCCCCGTCGACCTGGTGATGGAGGCCAACGCCATCGGCGGCCGCCACGGCATGGGCATGTCGGACCAGATCGAGAACCGGATCATCGAGGCCAAGAGCCGGGGCATCTACGAGGCCCCCGGCATGGCCCTGCTGCACGCCGCGTACGAGCGCCTGGTCAACGCGATCCACAACGAGGACACCCTCGCCCAGTACCACAACGAGGGCCGGCGCCTCGGCCGGCTCATGTACGAGGGCCGGTGGCTGGACCCGCAGGCCCTGATGGTCCGCGAGTCGCTCCAGCGCTGGGTCGGCGCGGCCGTCACCGGCGAGGTGACCCTGCGGCTGCGGCGCGGCGAGGACTACTCGATCCTCGACACCACGGGCCCGGCGTTCAGCTACCACCCGGACAAGCTGTCCATGGAGCGCACCGAGGACTCGGCCTTCGGCCCGGCGGACCGGATCGGCCAGCTCACCATGCGGAACCTCGACATCGCCGACTCCCGCGCCAAGCTGGAGCAGTACGCGGGCCTCGGCCTGATCGGCACGGCCAACCCGGCCATCGGCGCCGCCCAGGCCGCCGCGACCGGGCTGATCGGCAGCATGCCGGAGGGCGGTGCCGAGGCCATCGCCTCGCGCGGCGAGTCCTCCGGCGACGACGAGCTGCTCGACCGGGCGGCGATGGAGTTCGGCACGGACTGACGCGCGACGGCTCCCGGCGGTACGCGGAGGCCGGCCCGGCACCCCTCGGTGCCGGGCCGGCCTTCCGCCGTGCGCCTCAGGTGCGGACCGCGCGCAGGACCACGAACTTCGGATCGCTCGCGACCAGTTCGGCGTTGCCGCAGATGCGGCGGAGGGTGACGTGGTGGCCGAGGTGCCGGTTGCCGACGACCCACAGTTCGCCGCCGGGGCGCAGGGCGCGCCGGGCGTCGGCGAACATGCGGCGGGCGGTGCGGTCGGTGGTGGCCTGGTGGCTGTGGAACGGCGGGTTGTTGAGGACGAGGTCCACCGAGCCGGGGGCCAGGTCCGCGAGTCCGTCGCCGACGAGGAACTCGGCCGTGCGCCCGTCGCCCGCGTGGGCGCGGAAGTTCTCCTCGGCCGAGGCGACGGCCTGGTACGACTCGTCCGTGAAGACCAGCTCCGCCTCCGGTTCGGCGAGGGCGACCGCGAGGCCCACCACGCCGTTGCCGCAGCCGAGGTCCGCGACGCGGGCCCGGCCGAGGCCGCGGGGCAGGTGCGCGAGGAGGAAGCGGGTGCCGATGTCGAGGCGGTCGGCGCAGAAGACGCCGGCGTGGTTGGTGACGGTCCGGCCGGGGAGGCCGGGCGCGGGGGTGTCGGCGGGCAGGGCGTACCGGTACGGCCAGGGGCTCGGGCCCGGGGCGGCGGCGGGGCCGGGGGTGGTGTGGATCAGCCGGGCCTTCTTCACCGCCAGGGAGGTGCGGGTGGGGCCGAGGATCCGCTCGAAGAGCTTCAGCGTGGAGGTGTGGATCTCCTTGACCATGCCGGTGCCGACGACGACGGTGCCCTCGTGGACGGCGGGGGCGAGGCGGTGCAGCTGGTCCTCCAGGAGCGCGAGGCTCTTGGGGACGTGGACCAGGAGCACGTCGATCCGCTCGGGCGGCGGGTCCTGGGTGGTGAGCAGCCGGACGGCGTCCGGGGCGGCGCCGGCGCGCGCGAGGTTGGTCCGGGTGGCCTGCCCGCCGAGGTACGAGTCGGTGATCTGGACGAGTTCGCCGGGGCCCGCGGCCCGGAGCGCGGTGACGAGGGCTCCCCAGCGGTCGCCGAGGACGACGACGGTGCCGGAGAGGTCGGTGCCGGTCTCGGCCAGGTGCCCCAGGAGGTACTCGTCGGACGCGTCCCAGGCGCGCAGCGGGTCGCGCGGGTCCTCGGGGTGGCGGGTCAGCGTGAAGGCGCCCCATGACGTGCTCAAACGGTTCATCGTGGGTTCAGGCTAGCCGGTCGCGGGGCCGGGCCGCCCTCGTCCCGGTCGCCGGGCCGCCTCCCGTCCCGGTGGCGCGGGCCCGTCAGCGCAGGGCCGCGTCGAGCTGGAGGTGCCAGAGGCCGGGGCGGCCGGTGAGGGTGACGGTGGAGAGGGGGCGGACGTCGACGTTCCAGTACGTGGCGGGGTGCGCCCTCAGGGCGTACACGAGGGCGGCCCGTACGACGGAGGGCTCGGCGACGGCGACGACGGCGCAGTCCTCGGCGGGACGGGTGTCGAGCCAGTTCCCTATCCGGGTGATGAAGGCGAGGAGCGGTTCGCCGCCGTGCGGGGCGGTGCGGGCGTCGGCGAGCCAGGCGTCGACGGCGGCCGGTTCGAGGGCGGCGACCTCGGCGAGGGTCAGGCCGCGCCAGCGGCCCATGTCGCAGTCGCGCAGGGCGGGCTGGACCAGGGGCGCGTAGCCGAGGGCGGTGCCGGTGGCGCGGCTGCGCGGGGTCGGGGAGCAGTAGCGCAGTTCGGCCGCGCCGAGCGGGATGAGCGCGGGCGCGGCCTGCTGCACCTCGTACCAGCCGGCCTCGTCCATCGGCCGGTCGTCGTCGAACCGTTCGGCGAGCAGGGAGGAGCTGCGTGCCGCCGTGACGAGCGTCACCCGAAGACCCATGGCCGCGATCGTGAGGCCGGTGGCGCCGCTGGTCAAGGGGTCGTTTCGAGGGGCGGAGGGGGCCGGGTTCACTGCTGCCCGAGAGCCATCCACTTGTCCGGATTTCGCAGTGGCGCGAAACCCACCTTCTCGTACACGCCGTGCGCGTCGGCGGTGGCGAGCATGACGCGGCGCAGCCCGTACGGCTCCAGGAGGTCCCGGACGGCGGTGACGAGCGCGGTGCCGAGGCCGGCGCCCCGGGCCGGGCGGTCGACGTAGACGTCGCAGAGCCAGGCGAAGGTGGCGTAGTCGGTGACGACGCGCGCGTAGGCGCTCATCTCGCCGGTCTCGCGGTGGTAGGCGCCGACGTTGAGCGAGCCCGCGATGGCGCGGTCCTGCTTCTCCCGAGGTCGGCCGTGGGCCCAGTAGGAGTCGGTGGAGATCCAGTGATGGACGCGGGCGGCGTCGATCCGGGCGGGGTCGGACGAGATCTCGTACGCCCCGTGCATGACGGGGCTCAGCGGGAGGGTGCTGTCGCTCATGGACGCAGGCTCGCAGGAGTACGGCGTCCTGTCAGGCGAATTCTCCGGGCGCGGTCGCGGGGCCGGAGCCGGCGGAGGGCCCGTACGGTCCGGCCCCGGGGTCAGCCGGTGAGCTCGTCCACCGCCGTCCGCAGGCGGCGCACCCCCTCCGCGATCTCCGTGGGGCCCGCGACACCCGCGAAACTCAGCCGGATGTGGCCGGCGGGCGGTTCGGCGCAGAAGTAGGGGCGGCCGGGGGCCGCGGCGACCCCGGTGCGCAGGGCGGTGGCGTGGAGGGAGGCCTCGGGCAGGGCGTCGGGCAGGCGCAGCCAGAGGTGGTAGCCGCCGGAGGGGATGTGGGGCAGGGCGAGTTCGGGGAGGTGGCGGGCGAGGGCGCCGGTCATGGCGTCCCGGCGGGCCTTGAGCTCCTGGGAGACGGCGCGGAGGTGCCGGGGCCAGGCCGGGGAGCCGACGAGTTCGAGCGCGGCCTCCTGGAGGGGCCGGGGGACGAAGAAACTGTCGACGACCTGGATGGCGCGCAGTCGCTCCAGGACGGGTCCCCGGGCGGCGAGGGCGCCGACGCGCAGGCTGGCCGAGGTGGGCTTGGTGAGGGAACGGACGTGGACGACGACACCGTCCGGGTCCTCGGCGGCGAGGGGCTCGGGGAGCGGCGGGGCGTCCTCGTGGACGAGGCGGCGGGCGAAGTCGTCCTCGACGACGAAGGCCCCGGCGGCGCGGGCGATCCGGACGACCTCCCGGCGCCGCTCCGGTCCGAGGACGGCGCCCGTCGGGTTCTGGAAGAGCGGCTGGCAGACGAGGACGCGGGCGCCGGTGGCGCGGAAGGCGGCTTCGAGGAGGTCGGGGCGGACTCCCCCGGCGTCGGCGGGCACGGGGACCGGGCGGAGTCCGGAGGCGCGGGCGACGGCGAGCATGCCCGGGTAGGTGGGCGACTCGACGAGGACGGGGGTGCCGGGCGGGGCGAGGGCGCGCAGGGCGGTGGTGATCGCGGACTGGCCCCCGGCGGTGACGAGGATCTCGGCGGCGGTGACGCTGCCGCCGATCTCGCGCGCGAACCATTCGCGCAGTTCGGGCAGGCCGTCGACGGGCGGTCTGCCCCAGGCGCCGGGGCGGCGGCCGGCCCGGGCGAGGGCGGCGGAGAGGGCGCGTTCGGGCTGGAGGGCGGGGTGGAGGTAGCCGCCGTTGAACTCGATCACGCCGGGCGGTGGCGCGGAGAGGGTGACGAGGACGCCGGAGGCGTCGACGGCCCGGGGCACGAGTTCGGTGGCGGTGTCGGCGCTGAGGGCGACCTCCTGCCAGGAGGTGTCCCCGATGGCCGGGGTGGCGGTACGGGGCTGCGCGCGGAAGGCGCCGGCGCCGGGCCGGGTGACGACGAGCCCTTCGGCGGCGAGCCGGGCGAGGGCGCGGGTGACGGTGACCGGGGAGACGCGGTAGCGCTCGACGAGCGCACGACTCGACGGCAGCTTTCCGCCGGGAGAGTAGCGGTCGAGCTCGCTCCTCAGGGATTTCACCAGTTCCGCGACACTGCTACGCTCATGCATGAGAGCACATGATAGCGCTACTGCCCCCATCGCGATAGCGGTCCCCGCCCCGGAGACCCGCACTTCCGGTCCCTCGGCCTCCGGGACGGGAGCCGCACACCGCACCGACGGGCCGTCCGGCTCTTCCGCCCCCGGGACCGGAGCCGCGCACCGCGCCGCGGGGCCGTCCGGCCCCGCGGCCCCCGCGACCGCCTCCCGGACCCCCGCGGCCGATTCCCCGTCCCGTGGCACCCTGCTCGCCGGGCTCGGCGTCGTCGCGTTCTCGCTCACCTTCCCGTCGACCGTCTGGGGCCTGGAGAGCTTCGGCCCCTGGTCGCTCGTGGCCGTGCGGTCCACCCTCGCCGCGCTCGTCGCGGGCGTCTTCCTGCTCGCCGGCCGGGTGCCGCCGCCGGAACGGCGCCACTGGGCGGGGCTCGCGGTGGTCGCCGGCGGGGTCGTCGTCGGCTTCCCGCTCCTGACCAGCCTGGCCCTCCAGACCTCCACCACCTCCCACGCCGCCGTGGTGGTGGGCCTCCTGCCGCTCACCACGGCGACCCTCGCCGCCCTGCGGACGGGCCGGCGCCCTTCCCGCACCTTCTGGATCGCGGCCGTCTCCGGCGCCGTGGTCGTACTCGGCTTCACGCTCGCGGAGAGCGGCGGGGCGCTCTCCACCGGCGACCTGTACCTCTTCGGGGCCCTGCTCGTGTGCGCGGCCGGCTACACCGAGGGCGGGCGGCTCGCCGCCCTGATGCCGGGCTGGCAGGTGATCGGCTGGGCCCTGGTCCTCTGCCTGCCGCTGATGCTGGTCGCCTCGGCCGTCACCCTGTCCCTGGAGCCGGTCCACCTGAACGCCCACGGCGTCGTCGGCCTGGTGTGGGTCGCCGCCGGTTCGACCTTCTTCGGTCTGTACGTCTGGTACCGGGGCATGGCGGCGATCGGCATCCCGAAGGCCAGTCAGCTCCAGCTCGCCCAGCCGCTGCTCACCCTCGTCTGGTCGGTCTCCCTGCTCGGCGAGACCCTGTCGCCGGCCGCCCCCGTCGCGGCGGTCGCGGTCCTGGTCTGCATCGCGGTCACCCAGCGCTCGAAGTCCTGATCCGCCCGCCGGGAGGCCGGCGCGACGGGAGCGGGTGACGCGGGTCACAATGGCAGACAGAGAGCCCGAAGCGCGGAGAACCGGCACGGACCCGGTCGCGAGGAGGTCACCCCGATGCAGGCGAGCGTGGGCGACGAACTGCTGGTGCACGGACGGACCGTCGGTCACCACGACCGTACGGCCCGGGTCCTTCAGGTACTGGGGGAGAACGGCACTCCCCCGTACCGCGTGAAGTTCGACGACGACGGTCACGAGGCCCTGATGTCGCCGGGCCCCGACACCGTCGTGCGGCACCGCCCGGAGGCGGGGGCCGGCTGAGACGCCGTCCCTCCGGCTATCCCGGCGGGCGGACCCTGGTCGGGTAGTGGTCGGCCACCACGGCGGCCATCGCCCCGATCCGGTCCCGCGCGACCTCCTTCGCCGAGAAGAAGCAGTGGCCGCCGACCCCGGCGTACCCCTTGGCCAGCTCCAGGTGGCGCGAGAGCTCCCCCGGGTCCTGCCAGGCGGCGGGCTGCGCGGGGTCGCCCGCCTTGTGGAGGGCCTCGCCGACGTAGAGGCCGACGCCGGTGCCCCGTACCGTCTCGTCCCACCAGGGCAGCAGCTTCGCGTAGTCGGCGGCGGCCAGGCCGATGTGCCAGTAGAGCTGCGGCACGATGTGGTCGAGCCAGCCCTCCCGCACCCACTTCCGGGTGTCGGCGTACAGGTCGTCGTACGTCTGGACGCCGGCGTCGGTGTCCGAGCCCTCCGGATCGGTGGCGGCGTTCCGCCAGACCCCGAAGGGGCTCACGCCGAAGGCCACGCCCGGCCTGGCCTCCTTGATCCGGGCGGACATCTCGGAGACCAGCAGGTCGGTGTTGTGCCGCCGCCAGGACGCCTTGTCGGGGAAGTCGCCGCCGTGGCGCGCGTACGTCCCGTCGTCGGCGAAGGCCTGCCCGGCGACCGGGTACGGGTAGAAGTAGTCGTCCCAGTGCACGGCGTCGACGTCGTAGCGGCGCACCGCGTCCAGCATGGCGTCCTGGACGAAGCGCCGGACCTCGGGGAGCCCGGGGTCGTAGTACAGCTTCCCGCCGTAGGGCAGCACCCACTCCGGGTTCCGCCGTGCCGGGTGGGAGGCGACGAGCCGGGCCGGATCGGTGTGGTTCGCCACCCGGTACGGGTTGAACCAGGCGTGCAGCTGGAGGTCCCGCGCGTGGGCCTCGGCGACGGCCGTGCCCAGCGGGTCCCAGCCGGGGTCGCGGCCCTGGGTGCCGGTGAGGCACGCCGCCCACGGCTCGTACGGCGAGGGCCACAGGGCGTCGGCGGTCGGCCGGACCTGGAGGACCACGGCGTTGAGGCGCCGCTCGGCCGCCGTGTCGAGGTGGACGAGGAGCTCGGCGCGCTGCTGCTCGGCGGTCAGGCCGGGCGCGGAGGGCCAGTCGATGTTGCTCACCGTCGCCAGCCACATGCCGCGGAACTCCCGGCGGCGGTACGGCCTCCCCCGCGCCCGGCTCCTCGCCTCGGGTGCCGCACCCGCCTCCGTGACCCCGCGAGCCGCTTCGTCCGCCGCCGTTCCTGTCGTTCCCGTCACGGCGAGCACCGCCCCCGTGGCGCCGGCCACGAACCCTCTTCTCCCGATAGGCCGCACTTGTACCCCTCTTCTGTCGGATACGTCACACTCACCGGAAGAGCATGCCCACGCCCCGGACGATCGATCATCGGTTAATGAGCGGTAACGTCGGGGGATCGAGGCGGACGCACCGGAATCGCACGGGCCCGCCCCCGGCAGAAGAGCGAAAGGCACGAGGTGACGGACTCCATGGCCGACATTGAGCGCGTCGGAGTGGTGGGCTGCGGCCAGATGGGCGCGGGCATCGCGGAGGTGTGTGCCCGGAGCGGCCTCGACGTGAGGGTCGCCGAGACCACCGGCGAGGCGCTGGAGATCGGTCGCACCCGCCTCTACAACTCGCTGGCGAAGGCCGCCGAGCGCGGCAAGATCAGCGAGGAGGAGCGGGACGCGACCCTCGCGCGCCTCAGCTTCACCACCGACCTGGGCGAGTTCGCGGACCGCGACCTCGTGATCGAGGCCGTGGTGGAGAACGAGCAGGTCAAGACCGAGATCTTCCAGGTCCTCGACCAGGTGATCACCCGCCCGGACGCCATCCTGGCCTCGAACACCTCCTCGATCCCGCTGGTGAAGCTGGCCGTGGCGACCTCCCGCCCCGACCACGTCATCGGCATCCACTTCTTCAACCCGGCCCCGGTGCAGAAGCTCGTCGAGCTGATCCCGGCCCTCACCACCTCCGAGGGCACGATCAGCCGGGCCCAGGCCTTCGCCGAGAAGACGCTGGGCAAGCACGCGATCCGCGCCCAGGACCGCTCCGGCTTCGTGGTGAACGCACTGCTCGTGCCGTACCTGCTCTCCGCGATCCGGATGTTCGAGTCGGGCATCGCGAGCCGCGAGGACATCGACAACGGCATGGAGTTCGGCTGCGCCCATCCGATGGGCCCGCTGAAGCTGTCCGACCTGATCGGCCTGGACACGATCGCCTCGATCGCCGACTCGATGTACTCGGAGTTCAAGGAGCCGCTGTACGCCGCTCCCCCGCTGCTCCAGCGCATGGTGGACGCGGGCCGGCTCGGCCGGAAGACGGGCTCGGGCTTCTACCCGTACTCCTGACCCCGTCCCCCGTGGGACACCCCTCAGACCACTCTCCGCACCACCCGGACGGCCCGTACTCCCGCACAGGTACGGGCCGTCCGGCCTTTCTCCGGCCCCCCGGCCACCGCCCCCGGCTCAGCCGAGGCGCAGGTGGTGGAGCATCAGCAGCCCGGCGGCCGTGTTGGCGGCCGGGACCTCGCCCCGGGCGATCATGTCGGGGACCTGCTTCAGCGGGACCCAGGCCCGCCGCGAGGACTCGAACGCGTCCTCGGGAGGTCCGGTGTACGTGGCCCGTTCGGCCCAGTAGAGGTGGTGGCGGGCGTCGGTGAGGCCGTTGGAGGGCTCGACGGTGAGGAGGTGGCGCAGCGGCCCCGGCCGCCAGCCGGTCTCCTCCTCCATCTCGCGGGCGGCGGCGGACTCGACGTCCTCGCCGTCCTCGACCACGCCGGCGGCCAGTTCCCAGCCCCAGCTGTCGGTGATGAAGCGGTGGCGCCAGAGCATCAGGACTTCGTCGGCCTCGTTAACGGCGGTCGCGACGGCGACCGGACGGAGCCGGATCAGATAGTGGTCCAGGTGGCGGCCGTCCGGGAGTTCGACGTCCGCGAGGTTCACTCGGAACCAACGGTTCTCATAGACAGAGCGTTCGCTCAGTTTCGTCCACTGCACGTTCTTGCCACCTTCCGACTGATCGGAGCTTGTTCGGTGGCAATATCGCAGCAGCCGGCGGACCGAAGGGGATCAGTGGGGATCGGATCGGCCGGAGAAGGGCGGAGGAGGGTCAGAGGGGGACGCGCAGGGCCCCGTCGATGAGGGCCGCCGCCTCCCGGGCGTCCCCCGCGCCGCTCTCGAGGAGATGTTCCCGCACCTCCCGCAGCCGGTCCCGCAGCCTCCGCGACTCCATCCCGCGCGCCCGCTCGGTCATCTCCACCGCCGTGCGCGCCGCCCCGTCGGCCTCCCCCTGCCGCAGCTGGACCCGGCACAGCATGGCGAGGCGGTGCACCCGCCCCCGGTCGTGCGAGGGCGCCCCGACCGCCGCCACGGCGTGCTCGTGGGCCGCCGGGAGGTCGCCCAGGCCGAGGAGCGCCTCCGCGATCTGCACGTTGACGAGCCCCGGCTGCACGTAGCCCGTCTCGGCCGGCTCCTCGTCCGGGCTGATCCGCTCCGCCGCCTCCTCGGCCCGCCGGATGCAGGCGAGCGCGGTCGCGCGGTCGCCCAGGTGCGCGTACGCCTTCGCCTGCATCGCCGTGAGGTCGGCGGCGAGGGCCGGGGTGATCCGCGGCCCCGCCGCCCGCAGCGCCGCCTCCGCGAACGCCACCGCCTGCCGGTACTCCCCCGTGAACAGCGACTGGTTGACGAGGAGGGCGATCACGTACGCGCCGAGCCCCCGGTCCCCGCTGGCCTTCGCGAGCCGCAGCGCCTGGTGGAAGTAGCGCTGGGCCAGGCCGTGCGCGTCGGCGTCGTAGGCGCAGATCCCGGCCACCGCCACCAGACCGCCGGCGGCGCGGTGCAGCCTCCGCCCGAGGGCGTCGCCGTACGTGCCCCGGAGCAGCGGCGCCGTCTCGGCGGTGAGGAAGCCGACGATCCGGGCCCGGGTCGCGACGCCCCCGGCCTTGCGGTACATCTGCTCGTAGTGGGACCGGGCGGCGGCCAGGACGGCGATGTCGGCGGCCGAGACCGCGGTCCGGCCGGTACGGGAGACGTCCACGTCCTCCGGCGGGTTCTCCCACTCCCACACGGGCATCACGGCGGGGGTGCCGGTCAGGGCGGGCGCGGAGACGACGTACGGCCGCTGCTGTTCGTCGGAGCGCCAGAGGGCGGCGGCCCGCTCCACGAAGCCGGAGAGCGGCGAACCGGGCGCCGGTCCCGGGCCGTCCGGGACCCCGAGGCCGATGTCGTCCAGGGTCACCTGCCGGTCCAGCCGGGCGGCGAGCACCTCGCAGATCAGGTCCGGCACCTGGCCGCGCGGCCGCTGGCCCTTCAACCAGCGCGCCACGGCGGTGTGTTCGTAGCGCAGGGTGAGTCCCCTGGCCCGGCCGGCCCGGTTCACCCGGGTGGCGAGGCCGGCGTGCGAGACGCCCGCTTCGTCGAGCAGGGCGTCGAGCAAGGTGTTGGGCTGCATGGCCGCTCCGGTCCGCTCGGTGAACTCAGCGTAGCGGTGGCCGATTTCGTATGGGGCGAAGTGGCGCGGAGTCGCCCCGTACGGGGGGAATCGCGTGCACGAGGTGTACGCGCGGAGGGTCACGCGGAAAATCGCGCGGACCTCTCGCGGGGGTTTCGCACGGGGTGTGAACGAAGCACCCGTTCTTCCGGTCCGCGCGCTCTGCCGCGCCCGCCCCGGTCCCGGTTGACTGTGCTTCTCGCCGCAAGGCGACGACCGGGCCGCCGGCTCCCCCTCGTACAGTGCGGCCGCCCGGTCCGCGTCGCCCGCCCCGCCGATCTGCCCGACACTCCGTGGCGGGGCGGGCGGCGCCGGTACCGTCCCCCTCCTCTCAACAGTGGGAGGAGGGGGCGGGCCGGGGCCGGCGCAGCCCGGGTTCGGCGGGCTGCGCCGGCACCCTGGCGCGGTCGTTCCGTACGACGAGGAGCGCGACGTCGTCGGCGAGCCGGCCGCCCGTGTGGTGGAGCAGCTCCGCGTGGACCCGGCGCACCAAAGCGGCGGGCGTCTCGCCGGGCGGCCCGGCCAGGGCGGCGTCGAGCGCGAAGAACCGGCCCCGGCGGTCCCGGGCCTCCTCCGCGCCGTCGGTGTGCAGGACGAGGGTCTCGCCGGGCAGCAGCCGGGCCGCCGTGTACGGCGCGAGACCGGCGGGCAGCGGCAGCACCCCGAGCGGGGGCAGCGGGTCCCCCACGGGAAGGCGCTCCGCCTTCCGCCCCAGGCGGTACGGGCCGGGATGACCGCAGTTGAAGACCGCGAGCCGCCCGTCGGGCCCGACCTCCAGGAGCAGCAGGGTCACGAACTCCTCGGCCACCGGGTGTTCGGGGTCCGTCCCGGCCCGCGCCGGGTGCTCGTCCCGGGCCCGCTCGCGCAGGTGCCGCTCCAGGGCCCGCTCCAACCGCCGCAGCACACCGGCGAGTTCGGGTTCGTCGTGGGCGGCCTCGCGGAAGCTGCCGAGCACCGCGACCACGGCGCCGAGCGCGGCGAGCCCGTGCCCCCGCACGTCCCCGAGGACGATCCGCACCCCGTAGGGGCTGGCCACCGCCTCGTACAGGTCCCCGCCGACGGTGGCGCCCCGGGAGGCGGAGAGCTGCCCGGCGGCCAGGGCCAGCCCTTCGAGGCGGCCCGGCGGCGGCCGCAGCAGCACCCTTTGGGTGGCGGCCGCGACGGCCCGCGCCCGCGCCAGCTCCCGGGCGAGCCCGCGCCGGACGCCGAGGACGAGCCCGATGCCCACGGAGAGGAAGACGACGCCGACGGCGATCCGTATCGGAAGCCCCGGCTCCCCGGCCGACGGGCAGGCCAACCTCCACGCCACGGCCGTCGCGCCCCAGGCGACGGGAAGAGCGAACGGGGCCGACCGGCGGAGCCGGGGGCCGGCGGAGTCCAAGAACCTCGTACGGATCATGCACGGCCCTTCCCGAGCCCCGACAGCGCCCGAAGGCCCTGCGGCCCACAGGTCCGCCCCTGCGGCCGCGTCGATTCTCCCGACCGCCCCCACCCCGACGAACACCCCCGGACGATCTCACCCGAAGGAGTGAGCACTTCCGGCGCGGCGCGCTGCGCCAGGGGCGCGCCACCGGCACGTACGTGCCGGTCCCGTAAGGACGTACGTACCCGGGGTCCCCGGGAAACGGCGGAGGGCCGCCCCGGAGAAGGTCTCCGGGGCGGCCCTCCTGGTGCCGCTGTGTACCGCCGTGGGGTCAGGCGCCGCGCAGGACGGCGCCGGTGCGGGCGGAGGCCAGGGTGACGGCCGCGTCGCGGGCCGCGGTGGCCTCGTCGACCGTCAGGGTGCGGTCCGGGGCACGGAACTTCAGGGCGTAGGCCAGGGACTTGGTGCCCTCGCCGAGCTGGTCGCCGGTGTAGACGTCGAACAGCCGGATGGACTCCAGGAGTTCGCCCGCGCCCTCGCGCAGGGCGGCCTCGACCTCGGCGGCCGGGACGCCGGCGGCGACGACCAGGGCGACGTCCTGGGTGGCGACCGGGAAGGAGGAGATCCGGGGGGCCCGGAGGGGACCCTCGGACGCCGCCTCGACCAGGTCGAGGTCGAGCTCCATGGCGCTGGTCCGGGCCGGCAGGCCGAAGGACTTCACCACGCGCGGGTGCAGCTCGCCCGCGTGGCCCGCCGTGCGCTCCTCGCCGTCGACGACGACGAGCAGCTCGGCGCAGCGGCCCGGGTGCCACGGGCCGTACTGGCCCTGGCGCACGATCAGTTCGGCGCCGGCCTCGCGGGCGACCGTGCGGGCGGCCTCGACCGCGTCCGCCCAGTCCGACGGACGGCCCCTGCCCCACCAGCCGGCCTGCTCGCGCGCGCCGGCGAGGACGACGGCGGCGTGCCGGGGCTGCGCGGGCAGGGCCGCGTCGACCTCGGCGATCTCCTCGTCCGTGGGACGCCGGTCGACGCCGAGGCGGACGGCGACGCCCGGTCGCTCGCCGGCCCGGAAGACCGGGCCGGTCTCGAAGAGGGCCAGGTCGTGGCCGCCGCGGCTGTCGTTGCGGCGCAGCGCCCCGAGCAGGCCCGGGAGCAGCGTCGTACGGAGCGCGGGCTCCTCGTCGGAGAGCGGGTTGACCAGCTTCACCACCCGGCGGGCGGCGTCGTCCGCGTCCAGGCCGAGCTGGTCGAAGACCTGCTCGCCGAGGAAGGGGTAGTTCAGCGCCTCGACGTAGCCGGCGCCTGCCAGGGCGCGGCCCACGCGGCGGTGGACGCGCTGGCGCTCGGTGAGTCCGCGGCCGGCCGGGGGCCTGGGCAGCGTGGAGGGCAGGTTCTCGTAGCCCTCCAGGCGGATGACCTCTTCGGCGAGGTCGTTCGGCTCGTTGAGGTCGGGCCGCCACGAGGGGACGGTGACGACGAGCTCGTCCTGGCCGTAGACGTCGCAGCCGACCTCCTGGAGGCGGCGGACGACGGTCTCGCGGCCGTAGGCGACGCCCGCGACCTTGTCCGGGTGGTCCGCCGGGACGACGATCGTCCGGGGCGCGGACGGGGCCACGACCTCGGTGACGCCGGCCTCGGCCGTGCCGCCCGCGAGCAGCACGAGCAGGTCGACGGTGCGCTGCGCGGCAGCGGCGGCGGCCTGCGGGTCGACGCCGCGCTCGAAGCGCTTGGACGCCTCGGAGGGCAGCTTGTGGCGGCGGGCCGTGCGGGCGATCGAGATCGGGTCGAAGTGCGCGGCCTCGACGACGACCTCGGAGGTGCCGGTGACGACACCGGTCTCCGGGTCGAGGACCGGGTCGGCGATCTCCGTGTTGGCGCCGCCCATGACGCCCGCGATGCCGATGGGGCCGCGGTTGTCGGTGATGACCAGGTCCGCGGCGTCCAGGACGCGCACGGTGCCGTCGAGGGTGGTGATCTTCTCGCCGGCCTCGGCGCGGCGGACCCCGATGGGGCCGTCGAGCCGGGTGCGGTCGTAGGCGTGCAGCGGCTGGCCGAGCTCCAGCATCACGTAGTTGGTGACGTCCACGGCCAGCGAGATCGGGCGCATGCCGGCCTTCTGGAGGCGGCGCTGGAGCCAGATCGGGGAGCGGGCCTCGGGTGCCAGGCCGACGACGGTGCGCGCGGTGAAGCGGTCGCAGCCGATCGGGTCGGTGATCTGGACCGGGTAGCCGTACGAGTTCGGCGCGGGCACGTCGAGCAGCGCCGGGTCGCGCAGCGGCAGCCCGTAGGCGGTGGCCGTCTCGCGGGCGACGCCGCGCATCGAAAGGCAGTAGCCGCGGTCCGGGGTGACGGCGATGTCGAGGACCTCGTCGAACAGCTCCAGGAGGACCGTGGCGTCGGTGCCGACCTCGTGCTCCGGCGGCAGCACGATGATGCCGTGCGACCCGTCGTCGCCCATGCCGAGCTCGTCGCCGGAGCAGATCATGCCCCGGGAGACGCGGCCGTACGTCTTGCGCTCGGCGATCCGGAAGTCGCCGGGGAGCACGGCGCCGGGCAGGGCCACGACGACCTTGTCGCCCTCGGCGAAGTTCCGGGCGCCGCAGATGATCTCCTGGGGCTCGCCGGTGCCGTTGGCGGTGCCGACGTCGACGGTGCAGAAGCGGATGGGCTTCTTGAACTCCGTCAGCTCCTCGATGGTGAGGACACGGCCGACCACCAGGGGGCCGGACAGACCGGCGCCGAGCCGCTCGACGGTCTCGACCTCCAGGCCTGCCGAAACGAGTTTGGCCTGGACGTCTCGGCCGGTCTCCGTCGCCGGCAGGTCGACGTACTCCCGCAGCCAAGAAAGCGGGACCCGCATCAGATCTCCATCCCGAACGGCCGGGTGAACCGGACGTCACCCTCGACCATGTCTCGCATGTCTTCGACGTTGTGGCGGAACATCAGCATCCGCTCGATGCCGAACCCGAAGGCGAATCCGCTGTACTTCTCGGGGTCCACACCGCAGGCGACGAGCACCTTCGGGTTGACCATGCCGCAGCCGCCGAGCTCGATCCAGCCCTCGCTGCCGCAGGTGCGGCAGGGGCGGTCCGGGTTGCCGACGGACTCGCCGCGGCAGACGTAGCAGAGCATGTCCATCTCGGCGGACGGCTCGGTGAACGGGAAGAAGTTCGGGCGCAGCCGGGTCTTCATGTCCGGGCCGAAGAGCGCCCGGACCATGTGGTCGAGGGTGCCCTTGAGGTCGGCCATGGTGAGGCCCTCGTCGACGGCGAGCAGCTCGATCTGGTGGAAGACCGGGGTGTGCGTGGCGTCGAGCTCGTCGGTGCGGTAGACGCGGCCGGGGCACACGACGTAGACCGGGGGCTCCCGGTCGATGAGCGTGCGGGCCTGCACCGGGGAGGTGTGGGTGCGCAGGACGACGCCGGACTCGTCGCCCGTGGTGCCTTCCGGCCCCTGGACGAAGAAGGTGTCCTGCATCTGGCGCGCCGGGTGGTCCGGGACGAAGTTGAGGGCGTCGAAGTTGAACCACTCCGCCTCGACCTCGGGGCCCTCCGCGATCTCGTACCCCATGGAGACGAAGACGTCGGAGACGCGCTCCATGAGGGTGGTCAGCGGGTGGCGGGCGCCGGCCGGGACGCGGTCGTACGGCAGGGTGACGTCGACGGCCTCCTCCACGAGGACGCGGGCGTCGCGCTCGGCCTCCAGCTCGCTCTGGCGGGCGGCGAGCGCCTTGGAGACGGCGCCGCGGGCCTGGCCCACGAGCTTGCCCGCGGCGGCCTTGGCCTGCGGGGGCAGGGCGCCGATCTCCCGGTTGGCGAGCGCCAGCGGCGAGGTGCCACCGGTGTGCGCGGTCTTCGCGTGTGCGAGCGCGTCGAGGTCGCCCGCGGCGGCGAAGGCGGCGAGCGCCTCGTCCCGCATGCGCTCGATCTCTTCCGGTTTCAGCGCCTCGACCTCGACCGGGTCGTACGACTTATTGGGTGCGGACATCTCTTCCCGTGCTTCCGTTGGCTTGGCTGGGCGGCCCCGCTCGACGTCAAGGGCGCAAACGTGCCAAAGGTCGAGTCTAACGGGGTGGGGGGACGCGAATGAGCCCGTGGGCGGGCCGGGCGGCTCCTGATCGTCCGCGGTCTCGCGGGGCGAGACGTCAGAGGAGGTGGGCCGGGGTGCCGACGGGCAGGATAAATCGGAACTCGGCCCCGCCGCGGGGGCCCCGTCCGACGGTGATGGTCCCGCCGTGGGCCTCGACGACGCCCTTGACGATGTAGAGGCCGAGACCGGTGCCGCCGCGCTTGCTGCCCCGCCAGAAGCGGGTGAAGACGCGGCTCATGGACTCCTCGGGAATGCCGGGGCCCTCGTCGCTCACGGTCACCTCCGTCCCCTCCTCCCCGTCGTCGCCCGCCGTAGTGGGGGCCACCTCGATGGTGACGGTTCCCTCGCCGTGGCGCACCGCGTTTTCGAGGAGGTTCCCGAGGATCTGGTCGATCTTGTCGGGGTCGGCCCAGAGCGGGGGCAGCTGCGGCCTGATCCGTACGAAGAAGCGGTCCGGGGACTGGCCGCCGGCGGTGTGGGCGTGGACGTGCCGGCCGACGGCCGCCGCGATGTCGACGGGCTGGCGGCGGACCTCCAGACGGCCGGAGTCGATCCGGGAGATGTCGAGGAGTTCGGCGATGAGCCGCTTGATGCGGCCGGCGTCGGCGTCGACGGTCTCCAGCATCAGCCGCTTCTGCTCGTCGGTGAACCGCTCCCACTTGTGGAGGAGGGTGGCGGTGAAGCCCTTGACGGAGGTGAGCGGGGAGCGGAGTTCGTGGGCGACGGTGGCGATGAGCTCGGCGTTGCTGCGCTCGGTGCGACGGCGCGCCTCGGTGCCGCGCAGGGAGACGACGACCCGGCGGACGGGGCCCGTGGGGTGTTCGCGGACGTAGCGGGCGGAGACGAGGACCTCGCGGCCGCCGGGGAGGAGCAGGTTGCGCTCGGGCTGTCCGCTGCGGGTGGCGAGTCCGCCGTACGGGTCGGTCAGCGCCCACCAGCGGCGGCCCTTGAGGTCCTCCAGGGGCAGCGCCCGGTCGAGGGGGAGGCCGAGGGCCCGGTCGGCGGGGACGGCGGCGATGCGGGCGGCGGCGGCGTTGAAGCAGACGACGCGGCCGGTCTCGTCGGCGACGACGAGACCGTCGGGCAGGTCGTCGGGGCGGAGCCCGGCGAAGTCGGCGGAGTCGTCGCGGGCCGCGCCGCCGGTGGGGGCCTCGGCGTCCGTGGTGCCGGCGGCCCCGTCCCGTTCCCGGGCGTGCGGGCCGTCGCTCCGTGCCTCCGCGGGACTGTCCGTGCCGACCGTCATTCCCGTCCCCCACCCCTCCGTGTAGCGCAGTGGGCCCCGAGTGCGTCACTCTACTGGGCGGGAGGGGCGGAATGGTCCCTTCCGGTGTCTCTCAGGCGGAGGGGCGGGGGCGCTGGGCGCGCGCGGAGGCGTACAGGCAGACCGCGGCGGCGGTGGCGAGGTTGAGGCTCTCGGCCTTGCCGTGGATCGGGACGCGGACGACGGCGTCGGCGAGGGCCCGGGTCTCCTCGGGCAGCCCCCAGGCCTCGTTGCCGAAGATCCAGGCGGTGGGCCCGCCCATGGTGCCGGCGTCCAGCTCGTCGTCGAGGTCGTCCCGCCCGGCCCCGTCGGCGGCGAGGATCCGCACGCCCGCCGCCTTGAGCCCGGCGACGGCCTGCTCGACGGGGACGCCGACGGCCACCGGCAGGTGGAAGAGCGAACCGACGGAGGCGCGCACGGACTTGGGGTTGTAGAGGTCGACGGAGGCGTCGGTGAGGACGACGGCGTCGGCGCCGGCCGCGTCGGCGCAGCGCAGCACGGTGCCGGCGTTCCCGGGGTCGCGCACGTGGGCGAGGACGGCGACCAGCCTGGGGCGGGCCGCGACGATCTCCTCGAACGGCGAGTCGAGGAACCGGCAGACGCCGACGAGTCCCTGCGGGGTGACGGTCTGGGAGACCTCGGCGAGGACGGCGTCGGAGGCGTGGTGGACGCGGGCCCCGGCGGCGTGGGCCGCCTCGACGATGGCGGCGTACCGCTCGGCGGCCTCGACGGTGGTGAACAGCTCGACGAGGGTGGGCTCCCCGCCGGGGCCCCGGTGCTCGACGGCCTCGCGGACGGCCTGGGGGCCCTCGGCGATGAAGAGGCGGTCCTTGCCCCGGAAGTTGCGCTTGGCGAGCCGCCGGGCGGCGACGACGCGCGGGGAACGCGGGGAGATCAGCTCGGGGGTGACCATGGCGTGCGGCGGTTCTCTCTTCGGGGCCGGGGGCTGCGGAGGCCGGGGACGGCGGGGCCGGGGCGGTCGCGGTCGCGGTCGGACGCGGTACGGGCGCACGCGCGCGGGTGCGCCACGGGTACGGATGCGGGTGCGGGTGCGGTGCGGTCCGGGTGGTTCAGGGGGCCGACGCACCCGGACCCGCAGGCGCGTGAGCGGCTGCGGGTCCGGGCGGAGGTGCTGCGGCCTGGGAGATCAGGCGGCGGCCTTCGGGGCGTTGACGTCGGCCGGGAGGGCCTTCTGCGCGACCTCGACGAGGGCGGCGAACGCGTTGGCGTCGTTGACGGCCAGCTCGGCGAGGATCTTGCGGTCCACCTCGATGTTGGCGGCCTTCAGACCCTGGATGAGGCGGTTGTACGTCATGCCGTTCAGGCGGGCAGCGGCGTTGATGCGCTGGATCCACAGCTGACGGAAGTCGCCCTTGCGCTTCTTGCGGTCGTTGTAGTTGTAGACCAGCGAGTGGGTGACCTGCTCCTTGGCCTTGCGGTACAGGCGCGAACGCTGACCGCGGTAGCCGGAGGCCTGCTCGAGGATCGCCCGGCGCTTCTTGTGGGCGTTGACTGCCCGCTTGACGCGTGCCACTTGTTAACTCCTTGTAGCGGGGTCGTGGTTGGACTCACACGACCCGAAAAACGAATGGGTCCCGGACCTGGCCGGTGGCCCTCGTCGCCGAGGGCGGGTGATCAGATCAGATGCCCAGCATCTTCTTGATCTTGGCCGCGTCGCCCGGGGCCATCTCCGCGTTGCCGGTGAGGCGACGGGTCAGCTTGGACGACTTGTGCTCGAGCAGGTGGCGCTTGCCGGCGCGCTCGCGCAGGATCTTGCCGGAGCCGGTGACCTTGAAGCGCTTCTTGGCACCGGAGTGCGTCTTGTTCTTCGGCATCGCGCCGTATCTCCTCGTCAGTGGCGCTCCCCCCGGTGCGGGCACCGGACGTCCGGGAGCGTCAGTTCTTCGTTTGGTGGGTCCGGGCGGAGCCCGGGGCTGCCTGGGTGGCAGCCCCTCGGATCACGCCTCGGGGGTCTCGGCCGGAGCCTCGGCGACCGGGGCCTCGGCCTCGGGTGCCGGAGCCTCGGACGTCTCCTCGGCGGTGACGCCCTGGCGCTCGGCCTTGCGTGCGGCCTGGGCCTCACGCGCCTCGGCCATGGCCTCGGTCTTCTTCTTGTGCGGGCCGAGAACCATGATCATGTTCCGGCCGTCCTGCTTCGGGTTGGACTCGATGAAGCCAAGCTCCTCGACGTCCGACGCCAGCCGCTGCAGCAGCCGGAAGCCGAGCTCGGGGCGGGACTGCTCACGACCACGGAACATGATCGTGATCTTGACCTTGTCGCCCTGCTTGAGGAACCGGACGACGTGACCCTTCTTGGTGTCGTAGTCGTGCGGGTCGATCTTCGGCCGGAGCTTCATCTCCTTGATGACCGTGTGCGCCTGGTTCTTGCGCGCCTCACGGGCCTTCATGGCCGACTCGTACTTGAACTTCCCGTAGTCCATGAGCTTGCACACGGGCGGACGGGCGTTCGCCGCGACCTCGACCAGGTCGAGGTCGTACTCCTGTGCGAGCTCCAGGGCCTTGGCAAGCGGAACAATCCCGACCTGCTCGCCGCTGGGTCCGACAAGTCGCACCTCGGGAACGCGAATCCTGTCGTTGATGCGGGGCTCGGCGCTGATGGATCCTCCTCGGTAGCACCACACGACCGCCTGGCGGACGGACGCGCAACGTCTGTTTCTGAGACCAACCGAGCCGGGACATGAAAAATGCCCCGGACGGGACACAGGCGGGGCTCCATGGGAATACCGGAGCACCGCTGCGGTCAACCGCGGGGCGCACTTCGGGCGGCTCCATCGTCCGTACGGAACGATGGGCGCCACCTGACCGGTGACCTGCCGCCCGTGAGGGTGGTCAGGTGGGAGTACGGAGCCTCCACTTGTGGGCCGGACACACACGTGTCCAGCCGGTCGTTACACAAGGTTAGCAGGACCCGCCGGTCTCCGCTAACCGGAGACCGGCATATCGTGTGGGGCATGAGCGAGACGCCCCAGAACGAGTCCCCCGACTCCTCCGACACCCCCGACTTCGAAGCCATGACCCGTGACATCGCCGAGGTTCCGGCGGTCGAGGTGATCGTGACCGTTGCCGTCAACCTGATGAGCGCCGCCGCGGTGAAGCTCGGGCTCACCGAGGAGGGCGACAAGCACAAGGACCTCGACGAGGCCCGCAAGCTGGTGCACGCGCTCGCGGGCCTGCTCGACGCCGGCGCGACCGAGGTCTCCTCCTTCCACGCCGCGCCCCTGCGGGACGGCCTGAAGTCCCTCCAGCTCGCCTTCCGCGAGGCCTCCCTGATCCCGGACGAGCCGGGCCAGGGACCGGGCGAGAAGTACACGGGGCCGGTGTACGGGTAGGACCTGCCACGGGGGTACGGGGGTCGCCCCCGGAAGACGACAGCCGCGGGGCCGGTGCACGGCCAGGACCTGACGGGGGTCGCCCCCTACCGTCAGGGCGTCTGGACGTTCCGTACGTAGAAGGGCTCGCCCGGAGGCGTGGCAGAGGCCGGCAGGAGTGCCAGGTCGAGGCCCCGCACCAGGCGGGCCCTCAGTGTTGCGTCGGCGGCCAGGGCGCGCGCCACGCTCTGGGCGGCCTCCGCCGGGGAGGCGTCCCCGGCGAGGACCAGGGCGAGGGTGCCGTCGGCGGCTCCGGGGCCCAGGTGGGCGCGGAGCACGGCGGGCTCGGCGGCGACGGCCGCCCGGACCGCCTCCCGTACGGCGGGGTCGTCGAGCGGGTCGGTGCTGGAGCGGCCCTCGGCGAGGGCGAGCAGGGCCGGGCCGGTGACCTGGTACGGCACGGGCCCCGCGAGGTCGAGGACGAGCGTGTCCGCCTTCTCGTGCGCGAGGGCCTGGAGCGCCTGGTGCAGCGGGACGGCCACGGGCCGGGCCTCGGGGTCCCAGAGGGCGAGCGCGGCGGTCGAGGTGAAGGCGGGCAGGGCCCGCCGGTCGCCGGCCGTGAGGGTGGGGACCGCCATGTCGCTGGTCTTCTCGCGGCGCAGGCCGTTCTCGTCGGTCTCGACCTCGCCGAGGACGGCGACCACGGGGACGAGCAGCCGGGCATCCCGCAGTGCTTCGAGGACGGGTCCGTGGGCGGTTCTGTCCTCCGCCCAGGCCGCGAGGGCCGCGGCGAGCCGCGGGTCGGCGGTGCCGTCGTCGTCGGAGAAACCGGGGTCCGGGATGTTCTTGAGCGCCACGCCCCGAGCCTAGTCCCGGGCCGGTGCGCCCGGCCCGCCGGGTGTCAGCCGGGGCGGTGGGCGCGCCGGAGCGCCACGGCGGTGAGGAGCAGCAGGGCACCGAGGCCGCCGAGGACCGGGGCGAGCAGGCCGAAGGGGCGGGGTTCCTCGGCGGGGGCGGTGGGGCCGGGACCGAAGTAGCGCCCCCGGTAGCCGGCGGCGGTGTCCTTCGGGTCGCCGCCCTTCAGCCGGGCGCCCGCCTCGATCGCCGCGGCCGGGTCGACCGTCCCGTACCCCTTGTCGTCGCTGCGGCCGCCCTTCGGACGGCTGCGCGCGGTGTCGATGAGCAGGGTCTTGACCTGGGCCGGGGTGAGGTCGGGGTGGGCGGCCCGGACGAGGGCGACGGCGCCGGAGACGAACGCGGCGGCGGCGCTGGTGCCCCAGCCCTCGTAGTAGCGGTGGTCGGGGTCGGCGATGACGATGTCGACGCCGGGGGCGCTGACGGTGGCGTACCAGCGGCGGGTGGAGAAGGAGGCGCGGGTTCCGTAGCGGTCGACGGCGGTCACGGCGATGACGCCGGGGTAGGCGGCGGGGTACGAGATGTGGTCGCCCTTCTCGCCGCCGTTGCCGGCGGAGGCGACGACGGCGACCCCCTTGGAGAGGGCGTACTGGACGGCGGCGTCCTCGCCCGCGTCGGGGTGGGCGGACTTGGAGTCGTCGCCGAGGGAGAGGTTGATGACGTCGGCGCCGTGGTCGGCGGCCCAGCGGATGCCCTGGGCGAGGGCGGTGCCCCGGCTCTTGCGGGCCTTGTCGCGGGCCTTGTCACGGGACTCCAGGATGACCCGTACGGGCAGGATCTCGGCCTCGGGGGCGACGCCGAGGACGCCGTCGCGGCCGTCGGGGCCGTGGCCGTGCCCGGCGATGATCCCGGCCATGGCGGTGCCGTGCCGGGCCCAGGTGCTGTCGCCCCGGGAGGCGCCGAAGCCGATGAGGTCGTGGCCGGGCAGGACGGAGCCTTCGAGGTCGGGGTGTTCGGCGTCGACGCCGGTGTCGAGGACGGCGACGGTGACGCCCCCGCCCTTGGTGGTGCGCCAGGCCTGGTCGGTGTGGAGGGCTTCGAGGCCCCACTGCCGGGCCCGGATGGTGTCGGCGTGGGCGGGCGCGGTGGTGGCGGGCAGGACGGAGAAGGCGGCGGCGAGCAGGACGGCCGCGCCGCCGCGCGCGTGCCGGCGGACGGGTCGGGTCACCGGCTCTTCTCCTTCGCCGTCGTGTCGGCGAGCGTGCGCAGCAGGTGCTCCAGGCGTTCGGTGATGCCCTTGGCCTCGTGGCCGAGGCCTGACTGGGCGACGGCGTCGGTGCGGCCCTTGGCCGTGGCCCGGTCGGCGGGCTGGGGGGCGTCGACGGTCCGGCCGTCGGCGAAGCCGGAGACGGCGGTGACGACGACGGGGAGGTCGGCGGGGGCCGTGGTCCACCAGCTCGCGCGCTGCCGGTCGCCGAAGCGGGCGGCGACGGTGGAGGGGGCGGGGAGGGCCGGGGGGACGTCCTGGCCGGGGCGGGCGGTGAGGCGCCGGCCGAGGGTGCGCTGCGCGGCGGCGTCGGCGCGGGTGAAGACGAGGCCGACGGTGATCACGCTGCTGGCGGTGGCGTCGGTGTACGTGGCGCGCAGGACGCGCTCGCAGCCGAGCGGTTCGACGGTGGCGCGCAGGCCCTCGGCGAGGACGGCGGACGAGCAGGGGGCGTCCGGGGCGACGACGATCCGGGTCCAGGTGCGGGCGGCGGCGCCGGGGCCGGCGTGGGGGCCGGCGAGGGTGCGGGGGAAGAGGGTGTCGACGGGGACGCTGTGCCAGAGCTCCCGGGCCTCGGCGTATCCGGCGGGTTCGGCGGGCTTCCCGGGCTCGGAGGCCGCCAGCCACACCCCGGCGAGGGCGCCGCCGATGAGCCCGGACCCGAGCACGGCGCAGACGGCGACGGTGGCCGTCCGTCCGGCGCTCCTCCGGTCCCGGACGGGCCGCAGCCGCGTGGTGGTCTCGACGGGCGCCTCGGGCGGCAGGACGTGACCCGTGGGGTGACCGGGGGCTCGGCCGTACGACGGCGGTACGAAGCCGGCGGGCCGTACCGGGCCCGGCGGGGCGGTCCGAGGGGACGCGGGACGGGCGGACGACGGCTGGGCCGGTACGGCGGCCGGGCGCACCGGCCCGGGGAACGCGGCCGTCCGAGGGGGCGGGGCGGCGCCCTGCGACGGAACGAGCGGCCCGGGCACGGAGGGCGGCGACGGCGGCCGGGGCGGTATCGCCCGCGACGGCGCGACCGGGACGGGCGCCGGGGCGGCGGACGGACCCTGCGGCGGGCGCGGTGGGGTGGCGGACGGACCCTGCGGCGGGCGCGCCGGGGCGGTCCGCGGGCCGGACGGGCCCGGTGGCGGCGTGGGGTCCGTGGAACGGACAGGGCGGAGGCGGGCCGTCGTCTCGACGGCGAGCGGGTCGGCGCCGGCGGGCGCGGGGCGGGCGGGGGCGGGGGTGCCGGGCCCCGGCGGGCGGGCGGGGGCGGAGGCACCGGGTCCCGCCGGACGGCCGGGCGAGGCCCCGGAGACCGGTGGGCCGGCGGGAGCGGAGGCGCCGGGGGCAGAAGAGCCGGTGGGAGCCGAGGTCCCGGAGGCCGTCGGGCGGGCGGTGGTGGCGGTTCCAGGGGCGTCGGGCGCCGAAGGGCCGGTGGGAACGGAGGAGCCGGGGCCCGGGGGCCGGCCTACTGCGGCGGTTCCGGAGGTCCCCGGCGCCGGAGGGCCGCTGGGAGCCGAAGCCCCGGGCGCCGACGGGCCGGCGGGAGCCGGAGGCACGGGGGCCCCGGGCGGTGTCGGGGCGGTAGGGGTGGTGGCGTCGGGGGACGCCGGGAGGAGGAGGTCGGTGATGCGGGAGGGCAGGGGGCGGTGCTCGCTGGTCATCCCCGTCTCCCGCTCGTGTCGACAATGCCCGTCACTCTACGGGCTGTTCCCCGTCGTGCGGGAACTCGGGGCTACCCACCCGTAAACCTGTCTGGCAAGCTCGGGCCATGACTCCCCGTGCCGGCGACCGGGCCCGTTACGACCGGGCCACCGCTCATCTCGACGCGCCCGTGGCGATCGTCGATCTCGAAGCCTTCGACGTCAACGCGGCGGACCTCGTGCGCCGGGCCGGGGGCAAGCCCGTACGGGTGGCGAGCAAGTCCGTGCGGTGCCGGGCGCTCCTGGAGCGGGTGCTCGCGCGGGAGGGCTTCGCCGGGATCATGTCGTTCACGCTCGACGAGTCGCTGTGGCTGGCCCGTGCCGGGTTCGAGGACGTCCTGCTCGCGTACCCGTCGGCGGACCGCGCCGGGTTCGGGGAGCTGGCGCGGGATCCGAAGCTCGCCGCCGCCGTGACCGTGATGGTGGACGACGTGGCGCAGCTCGACCTGGTCGACGCCTCCCGCGCGGGCGGGGCGGAGGAGGTCCGGGTCTGTCTGGAGCTGGACACGGCGCTCAGCCTGCTCGGCGGCCGGATACGGATCGGCGCCCGCCGCTCCCCGCTGCGGGAGCCCGCCGAGCTGGCGGAGCTGGCCCGCTCGGTGGTGCGGCGGCCGGGGTTCCGGCTGGTCGGGATCATGGCGTACGAGGGGCACGTCGCGGGGGTCGGGGACGCGGTCGCGGGCCGGCCGCTGCGGTCGCGGGCGGTCCGGCTGATGCAGTCCGCCGCCCGCAGGGAGCTGGCGGAGCGCCGGGCGGCCGTGGTGCGGGCCGTGCGGGCGGTGGCGCCGGACCTGGAGTTCGTGAACGGCGGCGGCACCGGCAGCGTGCAGCACACGGCCGCCGAGGACGCGGTGACGGAGATCGCCGCCGGTTCGGGGCTCTTCGTGCCGTGCCTCTTCGACAACTACACGTCCTTCAGCGGCCGGCCCGCCGCGCTCTTCGCGCAGCCCGTGGTCCGGCGGCCGGGTGTGGGCGTGGTGACCGTGCTCGGCGGCGGCTATCCGGCCTCCGGGGTGGCGGGCCGGGACCGGCTGCCCGTGCCGTACCTGCCGGAGGGGCTGCGGTACGACCCGCAGGAGGGGGCCGGCGAGGTGCAGACCCCGCTGCTCGGCTCGCCGGCCGACGACCTGCGGATCGGCGACAAGGTGTGGTTCCGGCACGCGAAGGCCGGCGAGCTGTGCGAGCGGTTCGAGAGCCTGCACCTGGTCGAGGGCGACCGGATCACGGCTACCGTGCCGACGTACCGGGGCGAGGGCCGGACCTTCCTCTAGGACAGATACGCGAACGGCCGGGCGTCACGGGACGTCCGGCCGTTCGCGTGGGCGGGGCCTACAGCGGGGTCACGTACGCGCCCGCGATGCCGCCGTCCACGAGGAAGTCGGTGGCGTTGACGAAGGAGGAGTCGTCGCTGGCGAGGAAGGCGACGGCGGCGGCGATCTCGTCGGCCTCGGCGAAGCGGCCGACGGGGATGTGGACGAGGCGGCGGGCGGCCCGCTCGGGGTCCTTGGCGAACAGCTCCTGGAGGAGCGGGGTGTTGACGGGGCCCGGGCAGAGGGCGTTGACGCGGATGCCCTCGCGGGCGAACTGGACGCCCAGCTCGCGGGACATGGCGAGCACGCCGCCCTTGGAGGCGGTGTAGGAGATCTGGCTGGTGGCGGCGCCCATGAGGGCGACGAAGGAGGCCGTGTTGATGATGGAGCCCCGGCCCTGGCGGCGCATGTAGGGCAGGGCGGCCTTGCAGCAGAGGTAGACGGAGGTGAGGTTGACGTCCTGGACGCGCTTCCAGGCCTCCAGACCGGTCTCCAGGATGGAGTCGTCGTCGGGGGGCGAGATGCCGGCGTTGTTGAAGGCGACGTCCACGGAGCCGTAGGTGTCGAAGGCGGTCCTGAACAGCGCCTCGACCTGCTCGGGGTCGGTGACGTCGACCCGTACGAAGGTGCCGCCGACCTCCTCCGCGGCGGCCTTGCCGGCGGTCTCGTCGATGTCGCCGCAGACGACGTTCGCGCCCTCGGAGGCGAGGCGGCGGGCGGTGGCGAGGCCGATGCCGCTGCCGGCGCCGGTGATGACGGCGGTGCGGCCGACGAGCCGGCGGCAGATGATCTCTTCGGTTCCTTCGGTGGTCATGCGGTTCAGGCCTCCGTGCTGATGAAGACGTTCTTGGTTTCGGTGAAGGCGGTCAGGGCGTCGGGGCCGAGTTCGCGGCCGAGGCCGGACTGCCGGTAGCCGCCGAACGGGGTCCAGTAGCGGACGCTGGAGTGGGAGTTGACGGAGAGGTTGCCGGCTCGGACGGCGCGGGAGACGCGCAGGGCGCGGCCGACGTCCCGGGTCCAGATCGAGCCGGACAGGCCGTACTCGGTGTCGTTGGCGAGGCGGATCGCGTCGGCCTCGTCCTCGAAGGGGAGGACGACGGCGACGGGTCCGAAGACCTCCTCGACGGCGCAGGGGGCGTCCTCGGGCAGGCCGGTGAGGACGGTCGGCGGGAACCAGAAGCCGGGGCCCTCGGGGGCCTTGCCCCGGATGCCTTCGAGGGTGTCGGGGACGTAGGAGCGGACGCGGTCGAGCTGGGCGCGGGAGATGAGCGGGCCCATCTGCGTGCGCTCGTCGGAGGGGTCGCCGACGACGATCTCCTCGATCGCGGGGGCGAGCAGCTCCAGGAAGCGGTCGTACGCGCTCCGCTGGACGAGGATGCGGGTGCGGGCGCAGCAGTCCTGGCCGCTGTTGTCGAGGAAGGACATGGGGGCGGCGGCGGCCGCGGCTTCGAGGTCGGCGTCGGCGAAGACGACGTTGGGGTTCTTGCCGCCGAGTTCGAGGGTGACCCGCTTGACCCGGTCGGCGCACTTGGCCATGACGGCCTTGCCGACCCGGGTGGAGCCGGTGAAGACGATCTTGGCGACGCCGGGGTGTTCGACGAGGGCGTTCCCGGTGACCGGGCCGGTGCCGGGGAGGACCTGGAGGAGCCCCTCGGGCAGGCCCGCCGCCAGGGCGAGTTCGGCGAGGCGGAGGGCGGTGAGCGGGGTGGTCTCGGCCGGCTTGAGGAGCACGGCGTTGCCGGCGGCGAGGGCGGGCGCGGTGGCCCAGGCGGCGATCGGCATGGGGAAGTTCCAGGGCGCGATGACGCCGACGACGCCGAGCGGTTCGAGGAGGGTGACGTCGAGGCCGCCGGCCACCGGGATCTGGCGGCCGTTGAGGCGCTCCACTCCCCCGGCGGAGAAGTCGAGCAGGTCGCGGACGTTGCCGGCCTCCCAGCGGGCGTTGCCGAGGGTGTGGCCGGCCTCGGTGACCTCCAACCGGGCCAGTTCCTCGGTGTGTTCGTCGACGACGGTGGCGAAGCGGCGAAGGAGCCGGGCGCGGTCGGCGGGTGCGGCGGCGGCCCAGCCGCGCTGGGCGGCGGTGGCCCGGGCGACGGCGGCGTCGACGTCGGCGGGGGTGGCTTCGGGGACGTCGGCGACGTGTTCCTCGGTCGCCGGGTTCAGTACCTGGAGCAACTCTTTCCTCACAAGCGTTCGAAGGAGCGGCGCAGTTCCCAGTCGGTCACCGCGGCGTCGAAGGCGTCGAGTTCGACGCGGGCCATGGTGCGGTAGTGGGCGACGACCTCGGGGCCGAAGGCGGCCTTGGCGATCTCGCTGGTCTCCCAGAGTTCGGCGGCCTCGCGCAGGGTGGTGGGGACGTGGGCGTACCCGGCGGTGTAGGCGTTCCCCGTGCAGGGTTCGGGCAGTTCGAGGCGCTGCTCGATGCCGTGGAGGCCGGCGGCGATCAGGCCGGCGACGGCGAGGTAGGGGTTGACGTCGCCGCCGGGGAGGCGGTTCTCGAAGCGGGTGGCGCGGCCGTGGCCGACGACCCGGAGGGCGCAGGTGCGGTTGTCGTGGCCCCAGGCGACGGCGGTGGGGGCGAAGGAGCCGGGCTGGAACCGCTTGTAGGAGTTGATGTTGGGGGCGTAGAGGAGGGAGAAGTCGCGGAGGGCGGCGAGCTGTCCGGCGAGGAAGTGCCGCATGGTCCCGGACATGCCGTGCTCGTCGTCGCCCGCCATCACGTTCTCCCCGGCGGCGTTCTGGAGGGAGAGGTGGATGTGGCAGGAGTTGCCCTCGCGCTCGTTGTACTTCGCCATGAAGGTGAGCGAGCGGCCCTCCTGGGCGGCGATCTCCTTGGCGCCGGTCTTGTAGACGGCGTGCTGGTCGCAGGTGACGAGGGCCTCGTCGTACTTGAAGACGATCTCGTGCTGTCCGGGATTGCACTCCCCCTTGGCGGACTCGACGGTGAGCCCGGCGGCGGTCATCTCGTTGCGGATGCGGCGCAGGAGGGGTTCGACGCGTCCGGTGCCGAGGACGGAGTAGTCGATGTTGTACTGGTTGGCTGGGGTGAGGCCGCGGTAGTCGGCGTCCCAGGCCTGTTCGTAGCTGTCCTTGAAGACGATGAACTCCAGCTCCGTGCCGACGTGGGCGGTGAGCCCGTGCTCCGCGAGGCGTTCGAGCTGGCGGCGGAGGATCTGGCGGGGCGCGGCGGCGACGGGGGTGCCGTCCGCCCAGGCGAGGTCGGCCGTCACCATGGCGGTGGCCTCGTTCCAGGGGACGCGGCGGAGGGTGGTGAGGTCGGGGTGCATGGCGAAGTCGCCGTAGCCGCGGTCCCAGGAGGACATCTCGTAGCCGTCGACGGTGTTCATCTCGGTGTCGACGGCCAGGAGGTAGTTGCAGCCCTCGGTGCCGTGGCCGAGGACGTCGTCCAGGAAGAACTGCGCGGCGAACCTCTTGCCCTGGAGCCGCCCCTGCATGTCGGGGAAGGCGAGGACTACGGTGTCGATCTCGCCGCTCGCGACGAGGGCGCGCAGCTCCTCGACGCGGAGCGGGGGTGTGCGGTCTGCCACGGGATTGCTCCTCCTTCGGCCTGCCGGGAGCCATAAGGTATTGCGGAAGACCATTGCTTGGGAAGTACCGGCGGAAAGGAAACGAGGACGTGGCCAGTACGAGTGGACCGGCGGACCGGCTGACGCCCGTGCTGCGGCCGGTGCGGGCGGGCAACGGGTTCGAGGAGGCCCTGGAGCAGATCCTCCAGGTGGTGCGGCTGGGTCTGGTGCCGGACGGGGAGCGGCTGCCCGCCGAGCGGGAGCTGGCCGACCGGATGGGGATCAGCCGGGTGACCCTGCGCGAGGTCCTGAAGGTCCTCCAGGAGCAGGGGCTCGTGGAGAGCCGGCGCGGCCGGTACGGCGGGACGTTCGTGCTGCCCCGGGTCCGGACGGGCGACGAGGACGAGCTGCGCCGCCGGATCGCCTCGGTCGACGTGGAGGACACCCTGCGCTTCCGGGAGGTCCTGGAGGTGGGGGCCGCCGGCCTGTGCGCGGCCCACGGTCTGGACGCGGCGGGCGCCGGGCGGCTGCGGTCCGCCCTCGCGGCGACCCACGACGCCCCGCTCGGCGACTACCGGCGCCAGGACACCCTGCTCCACCTCACGCTCGCGGAGCTGTCCGGTTCGCCGACCCTGACGGCGCGGTACGCGGCGGTCCGGGCGACGGTGAACGACCTGCTCGACTGCATCCCGCTGCTCGTGCGGAACCTGGAGCACTCCCAGCACCAGCACACCGCACTCGTGGAGGCGGTCCTCGACGGGGACGCGGACGCGGCGCGCGAGGTGATGCGGGAGCACTGCGCGGGCACGGCGGCGCTGCTGCGGGGCTTCCTGACGTGAGCGGAGCCCGGGCCGTACGGAGGGCTCCGTGACCCGAAAGCGACGCACGGGGGTTGCGTTCCCGTCGGGGCGGCGCAAAGGTATGGCCTCAATCCATTGGGTCCGTTGCGGGGAGCTGACGCTGCCATGACGCTCGAAGAAACGACCGGGAGCACGTCCGGGAAGACGCCCGGGGACGGGAGGGCGCCCGGGGACGGGAGGGCGCCCGGAGACGGGAAGGCGCCCGGAGACGGGAAGGCGCCCGGGGACGGGAAGGCGTCCGGAGCCCCGCCGGAGGACGACTACCTGAAGCGGCGCGCGCTGCGCCGCGGCAGCGCCGGCTGGCTGCTGCTCACCGGTCTCGGCGTCGCCTACGTCGTCTCCGGGGACTTCTCCGGCTGGAACATCGGCCTGTCGAAGGGCGGTTTCGGCGGGCTCGCCGTCGCCACCGTCCTGATGGGCGCGATGTACGCCTGTCTGGTCTTCGCGCTCGCCGAGCTCTCCGCCATCCTGCCCACGGCGGGCGGCGGCTACGGCTTCGCGCGCCGGGCGCTCGGCACCTGGGGCGGCTTCCTCACCGGGACGGCGATCCTCATCGAGTACGTCCTCGCCCCCGCCGCGATCTCGATCTTCATCGGCGACTACGTCGAGTCCCTCGGGCTCTTCGGCCTGGAGTCCGGCTGGCCGGTCTACCTGGTCTGCTTCGCGCTCTTCATCGGGATCCACCTGTGGGGCGTGGGCGAGGCGCTGCGGTTCAGCCTGGTCGTGACGGCGATCGCGGTCGCGGCCCTGGTCGTCTTCGCGCTCGGCGCGTTCACCGACTTCCACGTGGACGGCCTGAACGACATCCCGGTGGACGGCGAGGCGTTCGGCTCGAACTCCTGGCTGCCGTTCGGCCTGCTCGGGATCTGGGCCGCGTTCCCCTTCGGCATGTGGTTCTTCCTCGGCGTCGAGGGGGTGCCGCTGGCCGCCGAGGAGGCGAAGGACCCGGTCCGGTCGATGCCGAGGGCGCTGGCGATCGCGCTGGGCGTCCTGGTGCTGCTCGCCGTCATGACCTTCCTCGCCGCCACCGGGGCGCGCGGCGCGGCCGCCGTCCAGGAGGCGGGGAACCCGCTGGTCGTGGCGCTCCAGGGCGACGGGGAGCCGACGGCGCTCAGCCGGTTCGTGAACTACGCGGGTCTGGCCGGTCTGGTCGCCTCCTTCTTCTCCCTCGTCTACGCCGGCTCGCGTCAGCTCTTCGCCCTCTCCCGGGCGGGCTACCTGCCCCGCTTCCTCTCCCTGACCAGCCGCCGCAAGTCGCCCTACCTGGGGCTCCTCGTCCCGGGCGCGATCGGCTTCGCGCTCGCGGCCGGCACCGGGGACGGGGCGCGGATGCTGAACATCGCGGTCTTCGGCGCCACCATCTCGTACGCCCTGATGGCGCTCTCGCACATCGTGCTGCGCCGTCGCGAGCCGCGCCTGCACCGGCCGTACCGCACGCCCGGCGGGACCGCGACCTCGTCGACGGCCCTCGTCCTGGCCCTGTCGGCCCTGGTGGCGACCTTCCTGGTGGACCGGACGGCGGCGCTCATGGCGCTCGGGGTGTACGCGATCGCCCTCGCCTACTTCGCGTTCTACAGTCGGCACCACCTGGTGGCGAAGGCGCCCGAGGAGGAGTTCGCGGCGCTCGCCGCGGCCGAGGCCGAACTCGCACGCGACTGACCCCGTCCCGACCCCCTTGGAGGAACCGTCGTGTCGAAGCCGCTCATCGGCGTGACCACCTATCTGAACCGAGCCCGCTGGGGGGTGTGGGACATGGAGGCCGCGCTGCTGCCCTCCGCGTACCCCCGGCTCGTACGGGAGGGCGGGGGGATCGCGGTGATGCTCCCGCCGGACGGTCCGGACGCCGCCGCGCCGGTCGTGGCCCGGCTCGACGGGCTGGTCGTCGCGGGCGGGGCGGACGTGGAGCCCGTACGGTACGGGGCCGAGCCCGACCCGCGTACCGGCCCTCCGGCCAGGGAGCGGGACGCCTGGGAGCTGGCCCTGATCGACGCGGCCCTCGCCTCCGGCACCCCGCTCCTGGGCATCTGCCGGGGGATGCAGCTGCTCAACGTGGCCCTCGGGGGCACGCTGGTCCAGCACCTGGACGGGCACGTGGAGGCGGTCGGGGTGATCGGCCGGCACAAGGTCGAGCCGGTGCCGGGCTCGCTCTACGCCTCCCTGGTGCCGGAGCCGGCCGAGGTCCCGACCTACCACCACCAGGCCGTGGACCGGCTGGGCGCGGGGCTCGCGGTCTCGGCCCACGCGGAGGACGGCACGGTGGAGGCGGTGGAGCTGGCCGCCCCGGCCTGGGTACTCGGCGTGCAGTGGCACCCGGAGATGGGCGATGACACGCGCGTGATGCGGGGACTGGTCCAAGCAGCGGCGACGGCGGCCGGGGGACGTACCTGATCAGGCGGCCGCGCGGGCGGCGAGCACCGTGCGGTCGCCGCGCATCAGGAGGGCGTAGAGGGCGGCGGAGACGCCCATGCCGACGGGCAGGGAGAGGTCGAGGCCGCCGAGGGCGGTGGCGACGGGCCCGGTGTAGAGGGTGTTGACGCAGAGGGCCCCGGCCGCGACGCCCGCGACGAGGGCGAGCGCCCCGGCCCGGTTGACGCCGGCGGTGTACCAGAAGGGGCTGCCGGGGGTCTCGTCGGAGAGCGCGACGCCGTCGTAGCGGCAGCGGCGCAGCAGGACGTCGGCGGCGTACACGGCCATCAGCGGGCCGACCAGGACGGTGATCACCTGGAGGGCGTTGCTGACGGTGTCCAGGAAGTCGGAGACGAGGACGCCGTACAGGGTCAGGGCGACGGCCACGGCGCCGTCGAGGAGGACGCTGACGGAGCGGCGGACGCGCAGGCCGACGGCCTGGAGGGCGAGTCCGGCGCTGTAGGCGGTCAGGGCGTTGATGGCGATGGTGCCGAGGACCAGGGCGAGCAGGAAGACCGGCACGAACCAGCCGGGCAGGATCTCCTGGAGCGCGGTCTGCGGGTCGGTCATGTCGACGGCGGTGGCCGCGAGGGCGCCGAGGGAGCAGACGACGACGCTGGGCAGGAAGGCGCCGAGGGCGGTCCAGCCGACGATCGCCCTCTTCGGGGCGGTGCGGGGCAGGTAGCGGGAGAAGTCGGCGCTCGTGGTGTACGAGAGCGGGCCCGAGGCGATCATCGTGGTGCCCGCGAGGAGCAGGGACCACAGCTCGGTGCCGGAGGGGCGCGCGGCAGGGGCGTACGAGAGGTCGGCGTGCCGCAGGACGGCGTACGCGACGACGGCGAAGGCCGCGGCGAGGACGAGTGTGATCGGCAGGTAGAGCCTGACGATCAGGCCGTGGCCGTAGACGCTGATGACCAGCGTGAGGGCGGCGATCACCACGATGACGGCCACCTCGACGGGGACGGTGACCGCGACGCCGGTCCTCTCCACGAGCGCGAAGGCGGCGGTGGCCGCGGCGGCCAGGTTGAGGGCGAAGTAGCAGACGGAGACCAGCCAGCCGCCGACGGCGTTGTTCACGCGGTTGCCCAGGACGCCGTAGGCGGCGCGGGTGATCACCTCGCTGGGCGCGCCGGCGGCCGGGCCCGAGGTGGCGAGCAGTCCGGTGAGCACCCAGAAGAGGTTGCCCACGACGATCACGCCGAGGGCCTGCCAGAGGCTCAGGCCCATGAGGACGAGGGCGCCGCCGATGACCAGGCTCAGGTAGTTGACGTTCGCCGCGGCCCACACGGAGAAGAGCTCGCGGGGGTGTCCGTGGCGCTCCCCGTCGGGGATGTGGTCGATGCCGTGGGCCTCGACGCGGCCGGGCCGGTCGGCGGCCGGCGGAGTGACCCGAGCGGCCCCGGAGGCCGGGTCCTGGTCGGGGATCGTGGAAGCCATGCGGCCCTCCGGAAGCGTGTGGTGCCCACCTGGTTGCTTATTGGTCGCACACTCAATAGCATCCCGGGTATGTCGTCAAGCGTTGAGCGCAAGCGCGTTCGGAAAACTCCGGAGGCCCGGCGGGCGGAGATCGTGGAGGCGGCGGCCCGGGTCGCCCTGACCGAGGGCCTGGAGTGCGTCACCCTGCGGCGGATCGCCGAGGAGCTGGCCGTGCGGCCGGGCCTGATCAGCCACTACTTCCCCTCGGCGGAGGAGCTCGTGGCCGAGGCGTTCGCCGTGGCCTCCACCGGCGAACTCGACTCCCTGCTGCCCGCCGAACGGCCGCACGGCACCCCCGCGCAGTACCTCGCGCGCTACTTCGCCCTCTCGGCCGGAGAGGCGTACGACGACATCAGCCGCCTGTGGATCAACGCCCGGCACCTCAGCCGCTACCGGCCCGTCCTGCGCGACCGGGTCGCCGAGCAGGAGCGCGCCTCCGACGACCGCCTCGAAGGGCTCGTCCGCGAGGGCGTCGAGCGGGGCGAGTTCCGCACGGACGACCCGCGCGCCACGGCCATCCAGATCCTGGTCGTCCTCGACGGGCTCGGCGCCCACGCCAACACCGACCGGACCGACCGGCCGGAGGTGGTGACCCGCATGGCCGTCAGTACGGCGGAACGCGAACTCGGCCTGGCGGCCGGGACGCTGACGAGGACGCCGCTGCCGGCGGTGCCGGACTGAACCGTACGGGCCCGCCCGTACGGGTGGTGGCGCCGGCCGGGGCTCGGTCGTCCGGCCGTACCCGCCGAAGTCACCCATGGGCCCCGCCCCGCCTCCGTACCACCGAAGAAGAACCCCGCGACCCTCCCTGGAGCCACCCGTGCGCACCCGTCTCGTCCTGCTCTCCGCCCGTCTGCTCGACCCCGGCACGGGGGCGTTCCTGCCGGAGACCGCGCTCGCCGTCTCCGAGGACGGCCGGATCGCGGCCCTGGGCGACGACCGCGAGATCCGCGCGCTCGCCGGGCCGGCCGCCACCGTGGTCGATCTCCGGGGAGCCGTCGTCACCCCCGGACTCGTCGACGGCCACGTGCACCCCGTCTCCGGCGCCGAGCTGACGCACGGCCTCGACCTGTCGTACTGCGCCGACCTCGACGACGTGCGGGAGGCCCTCGCCCGCGAGGTGCGGACCCTGGAGCGCGGGGCGTGGCTGTTCGGCTGGGGCCTCGACCCGAACGTCTTCGGCGACCGGCCCGTCGGCACCGCCCCCTTCGACTCCGTCCTCGACGGGGTGCCCGCCTTCCTGCTGCTGTTCGACGCCCACTCGGCCCTCGCCAGCCGCCGGGCCCTCGAACTCGCCGGGGTCGACGGCCCCCGCACCTTCGACCAGGCCTCCGCCGAGGTCGTCTGCGACGCCGACGGGCGCCCCACCGGCCTCCTCCAGGAGGACGCGGCCTGCGAGCTGGTCGAGCGGGTCGCCCCGAAGCCGACGCGCGAGGAGAGCCGGGAGCGGCTCGCGGCCGCGCTGCGCGCCATGGCCGCCACGGGCCTGACCGGCGGCCACGCCATGGACGCCAACGGCGACAGCCTCGCCCTGTACGGGGAGCTCGACGCGGCCGGTGAGCTGCCGCTGCGGCTGCGGGTGGCGCCCTGGTGCCAGCCCGGCACCGACGCCGACGGCGTACGGGCCCTGATCGAGCGGCAGGGCACCGGCGGGGCGCTGTGGCGGGTCGCCGGCGTGAAGCTCTTCATGGACGGGACCATCGACAACGGCACCGCGTGGCTGGAGCGCCCCGACTGCCACGGCGAGTCCACGCACGCCTTCTGGCCGGACCCCGACGCGTACACCCGGATCGTCGGCGAGCTGCACCGGGCGGGCGTGCCCACCGCGACGCACGCCATCGGGGACGCGGCCGTCCGGCACGTCCTCGACTCTGTCGAGAAGGCGCGCGCCCTGGGCGGCGGAGAGGTGCGGCACCGGGTCGAGCACATCGAGACCGTCCCGGACGACACCCTGCGCCGCTTCGCGGAGCTGGGCGTCCTCGCCTCCATGCAGCCCACCCACTGCTGCGACTTCACCCGCGCCGACCACACCGACAACTGGTCGCGCCGGCTCGGCGAGGAGCGCGCCTCGCGCGCGTGGCGCTGCCGGGACCTGCTGGACTCCGGGGCGACCGTGGTCCTCGGCTCGGACTGGCCGATCGCGCCGTTCCCGCCGCTCGGCGTGATGGCCGGGGCCCGGCACCGGCGCCCGAGCCGCGACCTCGGGCAGGCGCCGCACGGACCCGAGCAGGCGCTGACGCCCCTGGAGGCGCTGCGGGGCCTGACGACGGCTCCGGCGTACGCGGCGGGCGAGGAGCACGAGGCGGGCCGGATCGCCCTCGGCCACCGCGCCGACCTGGCCGTCTTCGCCGCCGACCCGCTGACCACGGCCGCGACGGACCTGCCGAACCTGCCGGTCCTGCTGACGGTCCTCGACGGGCGGATCACCCACCGCGCGACGAGCGTCTGATCACCGGCTGCGGGGTTGGGCGTGGGGCCGACTCCGGGGTCGGTCGTGGGGCCGATCGCGGGCCGGTCGTGGACCGGGCTCCTACGGCCGGTCGCGGGTCAGGGAGAGCAGGTCCCGGGCCGGGCCCGTGGGGCGGTGGCCGGCGGGCCAGACGGCGCGCAGGTCCCGGCGCAGCAGCACCCCCGCGACCGGGACGGCGACCAGACGGCGGGAGGCCAGTTCCTCGGTGATCGCCAGTTCGCTGAGGACGGCCGGGCCCGCCCCGCTGACGGCGGCGGCCTTCACCGCGGTCGTGGAGGCGAGTTCGAGGAGCGGTCGCGCGAGGCCGCCGTGGGCGGCGAGCGCCGCGTCGAGGACCTGCCGGGTGCCCGAGCCGCGCTCCCGCAGCACCAGCGGGGTCGCGGCCAGCTCCGCCGGGTCCAGCGGGGCGCGGCGGCGGGCCCACGGGTGCGAGGGCGCGGCGACGACCGCGAGCCGGTCGTGGGCGACGACCACGCCGTCGAGGCCGTCCGGCACGGCGAGGCCCTCCACGAAGCCGACGTCCGCGCCGCCCGCGAAGAGGCGTTCCGCGACGGCCGCCGAGTTCCCGGCCTGGAGCGACACGGCGGTGTCGGGGCGTTCGGCGCGCAGGGCGATCAGCCAGCCGGGCAGCAGGTACTCGGCGATCGTCATGGACGCGGCCACCCGCAGCCGCGAGTCGCGCCGACCGCGCAGGGCCTGCGCCCCGGCGTCGAAGGCCTCCGCCGCCTCCACGATCCGCCGCGCCCAGTCCGTGACGAGGGCGCCCGCGTCGGTGAGCCGGGAGCCGCGCGGCGAACGGTCGACCAGGGCCACCCCCAGCTGCCGTTCCATGGAGCGGATCCGGCTGCTCGCGGCGGGCTGGGTGATCCCGATCTCGCGGGCGGCGGCGCCGAGACTGCCGTGCCGGGCGACGGCGAGGAGCAGTTCGAGCGCGCCGAGGTCGGGGACGCGGTGGGAGAGGTGGGGCCGCGGCGCCCCGGCCCCGACGGGGACCACCGGACCGCCACGGGCAGCCGAACCGCCACGGGCCGCCGAGCCGCCCCCGGACACGGAGCCGCCCCCGGAAACGGCGCCGTTCGAAGCCGTACCGCCCGGAGCCGTGCCGCGTCGGCCCTCGGCCCGGGCCCCGTCCTCGCGTGCCCCGTCTCCATGGGCATCGTCGCCCCGCGTTCCCCTGCTCATAAACCCAGCTTATGGCGTCATAGCCGCATGATCCCTGGTCCGGGCGCCGGAACGGGACGACGGTGGGGCCATGGCAAGCGTCGCACCCCTCCGCCCGACCCCCCTTCCGGTCCCCCGCGCCACCGCCCCCGGCGCCGGACCGGGCCTCCGGGTCCGCTCCGTCCGTCACCTCGGACCCCACTGGTACGCCTCCGTGATGGGCACGGCGATCGTCGCCACCGCGGGCGCCGCCCTCCCGGTGCACGTCCCCGGCCTCCGTACGGCATGCGCGGCGGTCTGGGCCCTGTCGCTCGTGATGCTGCTCGTCCTGCTCCCGGCCCGCGCGCTGCACTGGATCCACCACCGCGACCAGGCGCGCGCCCACCTCCTGGACCCGGCCGTGGCCCCGTTCTACGGCTGTCTCTCGATGGCGCTGCTCGCGGTCGGCGGCGGGGCCCTGCTCGTGGGACGGGACTGGATCGGGCTCCCGGCGGCCGTCGCGCTCGACGCCGTCCTGTTCGGCGCCGGCACCCTGATCGGCCTGGCGGCGGCCGTGGCCGTCCCGTACCTCATGGTGGTGCACCACCGGATCGAGGGCGCGTCCCCGGTGTGGCTGCTGCCGCTGGTCGCCCCCATGGTCTCCGCCGCCCTCGGCCCGCTGCTCGTCCCCCACCTGCCCGCCGGGGAGGCCCGGCAGACGCTCCTGCTCGCCTGCCACGCGCTGTTCGGCGTCAGCCTGCTCGCCACCCTGGTCGTACTGCCCCTGGTCTTCGGGCGGCTCGTCACCGGCGGTCCGCCGCCGCTCGCGCTGACCCCCACCCTCTTCCTGGTGCTCGGCCCCCTCGGCCAGTCGACGACCGCCGCGAACAAGTTCGCCGACGCGGCCCCGGGCGTGCTGCCCGCGCCGTACGCGGACGGCTTCGCCGCCTTCGCCGTCCTCTACGGGGTGCCCGTCATGGGGTTCGCGCTGCTGTGGCTGGCGCTCGCCGGGGCGATGGTGCTGCGGGCGCGGCGCCGGGGCATGGACTTCGCGATGACCTTCTGGGCGTTCACCTTCCCGGTCGGGACCTGCGTGACCGGCGCCGAGGGACTGGCCGGGCACACCGGTCTGGCCGCCTTCCGGTGGCTGGCGGTCGGCCTGTACGCACTCCTCGTGGCGGCCTGGCTGGTGGCCGGTCTGCACACCCTGCGCGGCCTCGTCAGCGGCGCGCTGCTCGCAGGGCCCGGGCGAGCCTCTCCGGAGCCTCGGCCAGCGACGGCCCGTACCAGGTGAGCATGCGCCCGTCGACGAGGGCGGCGGCGGTCCCGGGGAAGGCCTCGGGGCCGTCGTCGCGCGTGAAGCGGTAGGGCTCGTCGGGCAGGACGACCAGGTCGGGGGCGGCGGCGCGGAGCTCGTCGAGCGAAAGGCGGGGGTAGCGCTCGGGGTGGCCGGCGTACGCGTTGCGGATCCCGAGGCGGGCGAGCAGGTCGCCGGCGAAGGTGTCGCGGCCCAGGACCATCCAGGGGCGGCGCCAGATCGGCACGACGGCGGTGAGCGGCGCCTCCGGGCACAGGGGCACGACCGCGGCCCAGGCGTCCTCGGCCTCCGCCAGCCAGCGGGGCCGCCGGGGCGCGCCGCAGGCGGCGAGGGTCCGGGCCAGTTCGCGCAGGCCCTGGTCGAGGGTGCGGACCTCGGTGACGAGGACGTCGAGCCCGGCGGCCCGCAGGGCGTCAAGGTCGGGGGCGCGGTTCTCCTCCTCGTTGGCGAGGACGAGATCGGGGCGCAGGGCGGTGATGGCGGGGACGTCGGGGTTCTTGGTGCCGCCGGTCCGGACGACGTCGAGCCCGGCGGGGTGGACGCACCAGTCGGTGGCGCCGACGAGGACGCCGGGCAGGGTGACGGCGACGGCCTCGGTGAGGGAGGGCACGAGCGAGACGACCCTCATCGCCGCGCCTCCGGGCCCCGGAGACCCTTCACTCCTCCTCCGCCTCCACGTGCTCCCCGACGGCCACGACCAGGAGCCGGGTGCCGGGCTCGGTGGCGCGCCAGCGGTGCCGTACCCCGCCGGAGAGGTAGAGGGTGTCCCCCCGGTCGAGCCGGTAGGCGCGGCCCTCGGCCTCGACCTCGGCGGCGCCGTCGGCGACGTAGAGCAGCTCGTCGTTGCGGTGCTGGAACTCGCGGCCCGCGTCCTGCTCGCCGGTGAACTCCAGGGCGTGCAGCTGGTGGCGGCCCCGGACGAGGGACCGGATGCCCTCGGGCAGGCCGGAGGCGTTCTCCGCGGACCGTACGACGTCGACGGTGCGGGCGGCCTCGGCGACGGCGAGGAGTTCCCCGGCCGTGGTCTCCAGGGCCTCGGCGACGAGTTCGAGGGAGCGGCGACTGGGGCGGGCCCGGTCGTTCTCGACCTGGCTGAGGAAGGGCACGGAGAGGCCGCTGCGGGAGGCGACGACGGCCAGGGTGAGCTGGAGCGCTCTGCGGCGCCTCTTGACGGCCGCGCCCACGCGGGGTGATTCCTTCTCGTCCATGTCGGCTCCCTCCCTCGCGCCTCGTGCCCGTCGCGATCCTCGTACCGGTCGGTTACCTGAACCTTACGCAGCTTTGGGGCGGGGTTTCGCGTCGTGCCGAAAAAGGGGCGGTCGCCGGACACGCACGGCGACCACCCCTTTTCGGACAGGGACCGTCCCGGTCCCGTCGGGCGGTTACTGCGGGGTGAGCTTCTCCGCGAGGCCGGGGTTCCGGTCGAGCCAGGTGCGGACGGCCTGCTGCTCCTTGCCCTTGCCGGTCTCCTGGATGACCGCTTCGAGGCCCGTGAGCTGCTTCTCGCTCAGCTCGAAGTCCTTCAGCCAGGCGCCGACCTCGGGGTTCTCCTCGGTGAAACCCTTACGGGCGAGGGTGTGGACGCCGTCGCCCTCGCCCCAGGTCCCCTTGGGGTCCTTCAGCTTCTTCAGGTCGTGGGCGGAGTAGGCCCAGTGCGGGGACCAGAGGGTGACGACGACGGGCTCCTTGCGCTCGTACGCGCGCTTCAGCTCGGCGAGCATGCCGGGCGTGGAGCCGTCGACGACCTCGTACTCGCCCTCCAGGCCGTACTCCTTGAGGACCTTGTCCTTGAGGATGCCCATCATTCCGGCGCTGGGCTCGATGCCGACGATCCGGCCCTTGAACTGCCCGGCCTTGCCCTTGAGGTCGGCGAGGGGGTCGACGCCCTTCACGTACGAGGGGACGGAGAGCTCCAGGGAGGTGGGGCCGTACCAGGAGCCGAGGTCCTCCAGCTCGTTCTGGTACTTCTCCCAGTACTGGGCGTGGGTGACGGGGAGCCAGGCGTCGGTCTGGAAGTCGAGCTGTCCGCCGGCCAGGCCGGTGTAGAGCGCGCCGGCCTCCAGCTGCCTGGTGTCGACCTCGTAGCCGCGCCGCTCCAGGAGCTCCTTCCACAGGTACGTGGAGGCGATGCCCTCGTCCCAGGGGATGTAGCCGATGCTGACCTTCTTGCCGTTGCCGCCGCCGGCGCTCCCGGAGCCGGTCCCGAGGAAGCCGGTGCCTCCCGCCACGAGGGCGAGGACGACGACGCCGACGAGGGCGGTGACGGGCTGCGGCCGGTGGGCCCAGAGCTTGGCGCCGGGGCGCTTGGCGGTCGCGGCGCGCGCCTTGGCGGCGGCGCGGCGGCCCAGCGGGGAGACCTGGCGGCCGAGGGCGCCGGTCATCCGGTCGAGGTACATGGCGAGGACGACGATGGAGACGCCGGCCTCGAAGCCGAGGCCGATGTCGACGTTGCCGATGGCGCGGTAGACGGCGCCGCCGAGTCCGCCGCCGCCGACCATGCCGGCGATGACGACCATGGACAGGCCCAGCATGATGACCTGGTTGACGCCGGCCATGATCGTGGGGAGGGCGAGCGGCAGCTGCACGCGCAGCAGGGTGTTGCGCGGGGTGGTGCCGAACGCCTCGGCGGCCTCGACGAGTTCGCCGTCGACCTGGCGGATGCCGAGTTCGGTCATCCGGACGCCCGGGGGCAGCGCGAAGACGATGGTGGCGATGATGCCGGGGACCACGCCGACGCCGAAGAAGATGATGCCGGGGATCAGGTAGACCATGGCGGGCATGGTCTGCATGAAGTCGAGGATGGGCCGCATGACGGCGCTGACGGTCTTCGAGCGGGCCGCCCAGATGCCGAGCGGCACGGCGATCACCAGGGTGACCAGGGTGGCGACGAGGACGAGGGAGAGCGTCGCCATGGCCTCGTCCCACAGCTGGACGGAGTCGACGAGCGCGAAGCCCGCGAAGGCGAGGAGACCGGCGGCGAAGCCGCGCAGCCACCAGGCGACGACGGCGAGGATGCCGGCGAAGAGCAGGGGCTGGGGCGCGGAGAGGACGGCGTCGATGCCGTCGTAGAGGCCGGTGACGCCGGTGGTGACGGCGTCGAAGAGCCAGGAGAACTGGGCCTGGAGCCAGTCGACGGAGCTGTCGACCCACTGGCCGAGGGGCAGCCTAGGCACCGGCGGTCACCTCCTGCCCGTTCTTCGCGGGGACCTTCTCGGCGCTGTCGTCCTTCGTGGGAACGCTCTTCGCACCGGGGTCCTTCGCGCCGGCGCCCTTGATGGTGGAGCCCTTGATGGCGGCGCGCCTGTCCTCGACGCCCCTCGTGGTGACGTCGTTCGCGGCGGTGTCGTGCGTGCCGAGGCCGCCCATCACGCCGAGGAGGCGCTCCGGGGACACGGTGCCGAGGACGGTGCCGTCGGTGTCCTCCACCGTCACGGGGTGCGGGGTGCCGGCGGCGACGGCGCACAGGTCCGCGACGAGGGTGTCGGGTCCGACGGGTCCGCAGGGGCAGCCGTCGGGGCAGTCGGCCGCAGGGGCGCCCTCCGTCATGACGGCGGAGGCGGTGAGCACCCGGGAGCGGTCGACGTCCTGGATGAAGGAGGCCACGTAGTCGTCGGCGGGGCGGACGAGGATGTCCTCGGCGGTGCCGAGCTGGACGATCCTGCCGTCGCGCATGACGGCGATCCGGTCGCCGAGGCGCATGGCCTCGTTGAGGTCGTGGGTGATGAAGACGATGGTCTTCTTCAACTGCTTCTGGAGGACCAGGAGTTGGTCCTGCATGTCGCGGCGGATCAGCGGGTCGAGCGCGCTGAACGACTCGTCCATGAGGAGCAGGTCGGCGTCGGTGGCGAGCGCCCGGGCCAGGCCGACGCGCTGCTGCATGCCGCCGGAGAGCTCGTCGGGCCAGGACTTCTCCCAGCCGGCGAGGCCGCACAGGGCGAGGGCCTCGGTGGCGCGGGTCTCGCGCTCGGCGCGGGGCACGCCCTGGACCTCCAGGCCGTAGGCGGCGTTCTCCAGGACGTTTCGGTGCGGGAAGAGGGCGAAGTGCTGGAAGACCATGCTGATCCGGCGGGAGCGGACCGCGCGCAGGTCCCGGGGGGAGAGCGCGGTGAGGTCGTCGCCGTCGAAGAGGACCCGGCCCGCGGTCGGTTCGAGGAGACCGTTGAGCATGCGCAGGAGGGTGGACTTCCCGGAGCCGGACAGGCCCATCACGACGAAGATCTGGCCGGGCTCGACGACGAAGCCGGCGTCCACGACGGCCGCCGTCGTCCCCTCGGCGCGCAGCTCCTCGCGGTCGGCGCCGTCCGCCAGCCTGCGGACGGCTTCGTCGGGTCGTCTGCCGAACACCTTGTACAGGCGGTCGGCCTGGAGCCTGGACACATACACCTCACGGGTAGGAACGAAGAACGGCCCCGCCACCCCCGCGAGGCCGGACCGTGGAGCCCGCGGGATCGGCCCGCGCCCCGTCGCGTACGGGACCTTTTCGTTGAATTCCGTACCGGGGTTCACTCCGGGACCGCGCATGCCCGGGGCCGAAGGTCGCAAACGCAAAGGTGACGGGGGTCACGGAAGAACGGTCCGGAAGCCCCGTTTCCGGTGTTTCCCCGGTGCGTCGCGCCGCGCCATAGGATCGGCCGGGTGACGCGACGTTTGATGCTCCTCGACACCGCCAGCCTCTACTTCCGCGCGTACTTCGGCGTGCCGGACTCCGTCCGGGCTCCCGACGGCACCCCGGTGAACGCCGTGCGCGGGCTGCTCGACTTCATCGGCAGGCTCGTCCAGGACCACCGCCCGGACGACCTGGTGGCCTGCTGGGACGAGGACTGGCGGCCGCAGTGGCGGGTGGACCTGATCCCGTCGTACAAGGCGCACCGGGTGGCCGTGGAGACGGAGACGGGCCCGGACGAGGAGGAGGTGCCGGACACCCTGTCCCCGCAGGTGCCGGTGATCGAGGAGGTCCTGGCGGCGCTCGGCATCGCGCGGATCGGGGCGGCGGGGTACGAGGCGGACGACGTGATCGGGACGCTGGCGGGGCGGGCCGCCGGGCCGGTGGACATCGTCACGGGCGACCGGGACCTGTTCCAGCTGGTGGACGACGCCCGGGAGGTGCGGGTCCTTTACCCGCGCAAGGGCGTCGGCGACTGCGACCTGGTGGACGGCGAGCTGATCCGCACGAAGTACGGGGTGCGCCCCGACCGGTACGCGGACTTCGCCGCGCTGCGCGGGGACGCCAGCGACGGGCTGCCGGGCGTGAAGGGCATCGGCGAGAAGACGGCGGCGCAGCTGATCACGGAGTACGGGGACCTGGCGGGGGTGCGGGCTGCGGCGGAGGACCCGGCTTCGAGGCTGACCCCGGCCAAGCGGCGCGGGATCGTGGAGGCGGCCGCGTACCTGGACGCGGCACCGACGGTGGTACGGGTCGCCACCGACGTACCGCTGCCGGAGTTCGACCCGGCCCTCCCCCGGGGCCCCCGCGACCCGGCGGCCCTGGACGCGCTGGTGAAGCGCTGGGGCCTCACCGGGGCCGTGGGACGGCTGCTGCCGGTCCTGGAACGCTGAACCGGCCGGGCCGGAACCGGCCCGTCCGCGCGACGAGGTGCTAGCTTAGGCATACCTAAGTAAGCAGAGCCAGGGGAGCACGTCGTGGCAGAGCAGCCGACCCGCAGGTCACCGAAGGCCACCGAGGCGCGCGTGGTGCACACGGAGCGGATCACCCCGCACATGGTGCGGCTCGTCCTCGGGGGTCCGGGACTCGACGGCTTCGGCGTCGGCGAGTACACCGACCACTACGTGAAGCTGCTCTTCTCCCCCGGGGGCGTCACCTATCCGGAGCCCTTCGACATGGAGCGGATCCGTGAGGAGTACCCCCGGGAGCAGTGGCCGACGACCCGGACCTACACGGTACGGGCCTGGGACCCGGAGCGGCGCGAGCTGACCGTCGACTTCGTGGTCCACGGCGACGAGGGTCTCGCGGGCCCGTGGGCGGCGCGCGCCGAGGCGGGCGACACCGTGCGCTTCCTCGGCCCCGGCGGGGGCTACGCGCCGGACGAGACGGCGGACTGGCACCTGCTCGTGGGCGACGAGAGCGCCCTTCCGGCGATCGCGGCGGCCCTGGAGCGGCTTCCCGCCGGGGCGCGGGCGCACGCCTTCGTGGAGATCGAGGACGCGGCGGAGGAGCAGAAGCTGGAGACGGCGGCGGACGTCGACGTCACATGGCTCCACCGGAGCGGCCGCCCGGTGGGCGAGGCACTGGTCGAGGCGGTCCGGACCCTGGACTTCCCGACGGGCGACGTCCACGCCTTCGTCCACGGCGAGGCCGGCTTCGTGAAGGAACTCCGCCGCCACCTGCGCCTGGACCGGGGCGTACCGCGCGAACGCCTGTCCATCTCGGGCTACTGGCGCCTGGGCAAGACGGACGAGGCCTGGCGCGCGATCAAGCGCGACTGGAACGACCAGGTGGAACGCGAACAGGAAAGCTGAGCGGACTTCCGGACGGGGATGGCGGGGCAGGGCCTGTTCTCCTTTCCAGTCTCCTGCCCGACGTTTCCCGGGAGGCCCGTTTCTCCGACGGGAACACCCTCCTGTTCGGCGAACTGCTCCTGAACTTCCCCGGCCAACCGCTACTCCCCCCACCCACCGAAGCCGAGAGCACCCCCACCCCTCGGCCCTCCGAAAGACAGGACTCAGGCCGACCGGATGACGGACACCGACCGCGCCGTGGGCGCCGTCCTGGGCTCCGCCGTGGGCGACGCCCTGGGCGCCCCCTTCGAGTTCGGCCTCCCCGGCGCCTTCCGGGAACGCTTCCCGGACGGCGTCGGCGAGCTGTGCGGAGGCGGCGGCTGGGATCCGGGCGAGGCCACGGACGACACGCAGATGGCCGTTCTGCTCGGGGAGTCCCTCCTCGAACGGGGCGGTCTCGACCTGCCGGACGTCTTCGACCGCTTCCGGCGCTGGGCGGCGGCCGACCCCAAGGACATCGGCCTCCAGACCGAACAGGTGCTGCTCGGCGGCGACCCGTGGAACCTCGCCTCCGCCCTCCACTTCCAAACCACCCTGTACGCCGCCGGGAACGGTTCGCTGATGCGGGCCGCCACCTCGGCCGTGTACTTCGCGGTGCGGGGACGGACGGAGACCATGGAGGCCGCCCGCCGCATCGCCGCCCTGACACACGGCGACGGCGCGGCCTGGGAGGGTACGGCGATCCTCCACGAGTTGGTCCGGGTCGCCCTCCTCGGCGAGGACCCGCTCACCGCCCTGCCCGCCGCCCTCGCCGAGACCGCTCCCGCCCACCGGGAGCGGTGGGCCGGGGTGCTCGCCCCGGACTGGCACCCGGACGACGCCACCGAGTTCAACGGCGCGGTCTGGCCCTGCCTCGGCTCGGCGGTGTGGGCGCTGCGCACCACCCGCTCCCTCGAGGAGGCCCTCGCCGCGGCGGTCGACCTGGGAGGTGACACCGACACGGTGGCGGCGGTGACCGGCACGCTCGCGGGCGCGGTGTACGGCTCCGCCGCCGTCCCCGCCCGCTGGCTGTCCGTACTCCACGTCCCCCTCCCCGGCTTCGGCCGCCGAGTCCTGGACGCCGACGACCTGCGGGACCTCGCGCGGGCCCTGGCCACGGCCGGCTGAGGCGCCGGGCCGGGCTCAGCCCCGGGCGTGGACCGTCGCCAGGACGTCGCGGTCCGGCTGGAGGGTCAGGCCGGGGACCGGGCGTATCCCGTCGGCGGTGACGTCCAGGTGGAAGCGGCGGGCGAGCACCGCGAGGACGAGGACCGCCTCGACGAGGGCGAAGCGGGTGCCGAGGCACACCCGGGGGCCGCCCCCGAACGGGAACCAGGCGTACTCGGGTATCTGCTCCGTCTCCTCACCCGATGCGTCGCCGTCGCCGCTCCCGGGGCTCCCGGTCAGCCAGCGTTCGGGGCGGAAGGCCTCGGGGTCGCCGTACCAGCGGGGGTCGCGGTGGGTGGCCCACTGGCTGGACCAGACGCGGGTGCCGGCGGGGACGGGGGTGCCGGCGATGGTGGCGCCCTCCTTCGCGAGGCCGGTGAGGAGCCAGATGGTGGGGTAGAGCCGGAGGGTCTCCTTCACGACGGCCTGGGTGTAGGCGAGGGAGGCGTAGTCGTCGTAGCCCGGTTCACGGTCGGTGAGGACCCGGTCGAGTTCCTCGGTGAGGGCGTCACGGACCCGGGGGTTGCGGGAGAGCAGGTGCCAGGCCCAGACGAGGGTGGAGCTGGTGGTCTCGTGACCCCCGATGTAGAGGGTGACGGTCTCGTCGCGTATCTCCCGGTCGGAGAGGCGGGCACCGGTCTCGTCCCGGGCGGCGAGGAGCCGGCTGAGCAGGTCGGGCCGTTCGGTGTCGCCGTCGCGGTGACGGGAGACGATCCGGGAGACCTCGGCGTCGATGACGGCCGTGGCGCGCTTGATGCGGGCGCGTCCGGGGGTGGGGACCCAGTCGGGCAGCAGGGCGCCGATGCCGCTGAACTCGGCGCCGATCTCCTTCTGAGCGATGTCCATCGCCCGGCCGATGGACTCGGCGTCGGCGGCCGTGTCGACACCGAAGATGGTGCGGACGGCGATGAGCCGGGTCAGGGCGGCCATCTCCCTCTTGATGTCGATCCGCTGTCCGTCGGTCCACCGGTCGGCGAGGTCGACGGCGCATTCGGCCATGGTCGCCGCGTAGGAGCGGACCTGCTTGGGGCGGACGGAGGGCTGGACGAGGGAGCGCTTGCGCCGCCAGTCGGCGCCCTTCGCGACGACGACGCCGTTGCCGAGGAGGGTGCGGAAGGCGATGCCGAGGTCGGGCTGGTCGAAGGTGCGCTCGATCTCGGTGAGGAGTTCGCCGATGTTGTCGGGGTGGGCGATGAAGAGGGCGCGGCTGCGGCCGAAGCGCCAGCGGACGAAGTCCCCTCGGTCCCGGAGCTGTTCGAAGAAGGCGAGCGGATCCCTGCCGAAGGCGGGCAGGTTGCCGAGGAGGGGCACGCCCCGCGGCCCTTCCGCGAAGACCACCGGCGCCCCCGGCTCTCCCGCCTCTCCCCCCTGCGCCCCGTCATGCATCCTGTCGTGCGTCCCTACATCCGGACCGGCATGTGCGGTCATCCGTTTCCCCTCCCCGACTGCCGTTCCCCGCGTGTGAGTCCATGCAAGCGGAAGGGCCGGGATCCGCGCCACCCCTGTGGACGACGGCCTGTGGACAACGGCGTCGAGAACACGACAGAAGCCGGGGCCCACGGCGTGATCGCCGTGGGCCCCGGCCGGAACTCCCCCGAAGGAGTGAGGAACGTCAGCCCACCGAGCTGTAGGCGACGACGCCCCGCAGCAGCGATTCGACGGCCTTGCGGGCGTTCTTGGCGACGGTGCTGTTCTCCTTGGGCGCGGCGGCGGCGATCTGCCCGAGGACGTCGATCACCTGCTTGCACCAGCGGACGAAGTCCCCGGCGGGCATCTCCGCCTCGCGGAGCACCTGGTCGAGGGTCTTGTCGGAGGCCCACTGGTAGGCCGCCCAGGCGAACCCGAGGTCGGGCTCGCGCTGGCCCACCCCCTCCGCCTGGTTGATCTTGAACTCCTCTTCCAGGGCGTCGAGGCGTCCCCAGATCCGGACCATCTCGCCGAGCGCCGCCTTGGCGTTGCCGGTGGGCAGCTTGGGTGCGACGGCGTCGTCGGCCTGACGGGACTCGTACACCAACGCGGAGACGCAGGCGGCGAGTTCGGGCGGGGTGAGGCCCTCCCAGACCCGGTCGCGGAGGCACTCGCTCGCCAGCAGGTCGAGCTCGCCGTAGAGCCGGGCGAGCCGCTTGCCGTTGTCCGTGACCTCGTCGCCGCGCAGGTAGTCGAGCTCGGTGAGGAGCGCGACGATCCGGTCGAAGGTGCGGGCGATGGTGTTGGTGCGGCCCTCGATGCGCCGCTCCAGCTGCCGGGTGTCGCGCTGGAGGCGGTGGTAGCGCTCGGCCCAGCGGGCGTGGTCCTCGCGCTCGTCGCAGCCGTGGCAGGGGTGGGCCCGGATCGCGGTGCGCAGCCGGGAGATCTCGCGGTCGTCGGCGGCGGCGGCGCGGTTCTTGCGGTGCCGCTCGGGGTTGACGTGACCTGCCTTGCTGCGCAGCGCGGAGGCGAGGTCGCGGCGGGACTGCGGGGAGCGCGGATTGAAGGACTTGGGGATCTTCATGCGCTCCAGCGCCTCGACCGGGACGGGGAAGTCGATGGAGGCGAGCCTCTTGACCTGCCGCTCGGCGGTGAGGACGAGCGGGCGGGGCCCGTCGTGGTGCTCGAAGCCGCGGTGTCCGTTGGTACGGCCCGCAGGAATGCCGGGGTCGAGGACGAGCGCGAGGCCGGCGAACTTTCCGGTGGGGACGTGGATGACGTCGCCGGGCTTCAGCTTCTCCAGGGAGCTCGCCGCCTGGGCGCGGCGCTGGGCGGCGCCCTGCTTGGACAGCTCCGTCTCGCGGTCCTTGAGGTCGCGGCGGAGCAGCGCGTACTCCTCGAAGTCCCCGAGGTGGCAGGTCATGCCCTCGCGGTAGCCCGTGAGGCCCTCCTCGTTCTTCTGGACCTGCCGGGAGATCCCGACGACGGAGCGGTCGGCCTGGAACTGCGCGAACGAGGTTTCGAGGAGTTCGCGGGACCGGTGCCGGCCGAACTGGTCGACGAGGTTGACCGCCATGTTGTACGAGGGCCGGAAGCTGGAGCGCAACGGGTACGTGCGCGTGCCGGCCAGTCCGGCGAGGTGGCCGGGGTCGAGGCCGCGCTGCCAGAGGACGACGGCGTGTCCCTCGACGTCGATGCCGCGGCGTCCGGCACGGCCGGTGAGCTGCGTGTACTCGCCGGGGGTGATGTCGGCGTGCTGCTCGCCGTTCCACTTGACCAGCTTCTCCAGCACGACGGACCGCGCCGGCATGTTGATGCCGAGGGCGAGGGTCTCGGTGGCGAAGACCGCCTTGACGAGGCCGCGGACGAACAGCTCCTCGACGACCTCCTTGAAGGTGGGGAGCATGCCCGCGTGGTGGGCGGCGATCCCCCGCTCCAGGGCTTCGAGCCACTCGTAGTAGCCGAGGACGTGGAGGTCCTCGCCGGGGATGGAGGCGGTGCGCTCCTCGACGATCTCGCGGACCCGCTGCCGGGCGTCGTCGTCGTTGAGGCGGAGCCCCGCGTAGAGGCACTGCTGGACGGCGGCCTCGCAGCCCGCGCGGCTGAAGATGAAGGTGATGGCGGGCAGGAGCCCCTCGGCGTCGAGGCGGTCGATGACCTCGGGGCGGCCGGGGGTCCAGATGCGGGAGCGCTGGCGGCGCTCGCGCTCGCGGTCGGCCTCGCGGACCATCTTGCCGCGCCGCCGGTCGCGCGGGTTGTACGTGCGCGTGTTCTCGGTGCGGGCGAGGCGGAGGAGGTCGGGGTTGACCTCGCGCCGGGAGGCGCCGCGGCCGCCGTGGTCGGTCTCCTCCTCGAAGAGGTCGTACATCCGGCGTCCGGCGAGGACGTGCTGCCAGAGCGGGACGGGGCGGCTCTCGGAGACGATGACCTCGGTGTCGCCGCGGACGGTGTCGAGCCAGTCGCCGAACTCCTCCGCATTGGAGACGGTCGCGGAGAGTGAGACGAGGGTGACGGATTCGGGGAGGTGGATGATCACTTCCTCCCAGACGGCGCCGCGGAAGCGGTCCGAGAGGTAGTGCACCTCGTCCATGACGACGTACCCGAGGCCGGAGAGCGCCTGGGAGCCCGCGTAGAGCATGTTGCGGAGGACTTCGGTGGTCATGACGACGATCGGCGCGTCGCCGTTGACGCTGTTGTCCCCGGTGAGCAGGCCGACCTTGCCTGCTCCGTACCGCTTGACGAGGTCGGCGTACTTCTGGTTCGACAGCGCCTTGATGGGGGTCGTGTAGAAGCACTTGCGGCCCTGGGTGAGGGCCAGGTGGACGGCGAACTCGCCGACGATGGTCTTGCCGGAGCCCGTGGGCGCGGCGACGAGTACCCCCTTGCCGGCTTCGAGGGCCTTGCACGCCTCGATCTGGAAGGGGTCCAGGTCGAAGTCGTACATCTCGCGGAAGGGGGCCAGCGCGGTGGCTCGCTCGGCGTTGCGGGCGCGGGCGGCCGCGTACGCCTCGGCTGGTGTGAGGTCCTCTGTCATCTTGTTGTCGAGACTACCCGCCACCTCTGACAGTGACGCGACCTTTATCGCACGATCGCCGGGCCCCCGGACGAAGCCCGGGGGCCCGGCGGGATCAGGTGATGTCGTCGTAACCGTTGAGGCGCCGTACGCCGCCGGGCTCCCCGGTGGCCTGCTCGGGCAGGGCGCGGGGGGCGCTCACGGCCTCGACGGCGCCGACCGGCTCGGGGGCGAGGTCGAGCGCGGAGGCCTCGTCGTCGTCGAGCTCGGCGTCGGGGTCGCGGCGCCTGCGCCGCCGGTCGTTGAGGAGGGAGAAGCCGACGGCCCCGAAGTACAGGACGGTGATGGGCCCGGCGAGGGCGATCATGCCGACGGGGTCGGTGGTGGGGGTGATGACGGCGCCGAAGACGAAGACGCCCATGATCACGCCGCGCCACCAGCCGGCCATGCGGCGGCCGGTGAGGATGCCGGTGAGGTTGAGCATCACCAGGACGAGCGGGAGCTCGAAGGCGAGGCCGAAGACGAGCACCATGCGCAGGGTGAAGTCGAGGACGTCACCGAGCGAGAGGAGGTTCGCGGCGCCCTCGGGCGTGAGGCTGATGAGGACCTTCACGCTGATGGGGAGGATGAGGTACGCGAGGTAGGCGCCGGCGGCGAAGAGCGGCACGGCCGCGCCGACGAAGGCGTACGTGTACTTCTTCTCGTTCCTGTGCAGCCCGGGCGCGATGAAGGCCCACAGCTGGTAGAGCCAGACGGGACTGGCGACGACGAGGCCCGCCGTCAGCGACAGCTGGATCGTCGTGCTGAACGGCGCCATCAGCGTGGTGAAGGTGACGACCGCGCAGTTTCCGCCGTCGCTGGTGACGCCCGGTGGGCATTTGGGTACCGGCTTCACCAGGAACTGCATCAGCTCCTCGCTGTACACGAGGGCGACGATCGTCACCGCCGAGATGGCGAGGAGGCCCTTCGCCAGGCGGTTGCGGAGTTCGCGGAGGTGCTCCACGAGGGGCATGCGGCCCTCGGGATCCTTCTCCTGCTTGCGGGCAGACTTGAGCAACCCACGTCCTCATCTCGTGCGGCAGCCGCCGCCCGGTGCGGCGGCGGCGTCGAACCGGGTCAGCGCTTGGTGGTGTCCGTGGGCTCGGTCACGGGACGCGCGCTGGTCACGTCGCCGGGAGCGGCCTGGATGGTGCGCGGGGCGGACTGGTCCGGCGTTCCGGTTCCGGGGTGCGGCGGATCGGCGGGCGCGCTCTGCTGGTCGTCGGACTTCATCGCCTTGGCCTCGCTCTTGAGGATGCGGGCCGACTTGCCGAGCGAGCGGGCCATGTCCGGGAGCTTCTTGGCGCCGAACAGCAGGATGATGACGACGAGGATGAGGATGATCTCGGTGGGGCCGAGCCTACCCATAGCTGTTTACCTTCTTCACCGAGGCGACATGGAGTGCGTGCCCGGCGGGTCGGACAGGCGTCCGGCCGCCGCGCTGTCTGCGATCGTAACCCGCAGGAGTAAACGGGGGGCAATGCCCGTGCGTACTCCCGATTGCGTCCCGCGTGCCCCGGCCGGGGCCGCTTCTCGCAGCGTACGGCACGGGTTCAGCGGAGCGTCTCGCCGGTTCGGGCGAGGTCGGCGGCGGCGTCCTCGAGCTCTTCGGCGGCCCGGGCGATCCGGTCGCTGGTGCGGGCCACTTGACGGCCGAGGCGCTGGACCTCCAGGAAGACCTTGACGGCGAGGACGCCGAGGACGGCGATGCCGAGGAAGCCGAGGGCGATGGCGAGCATGGGCCAGAACATGGGGCGAGCCTAGACGGTGGGCGGCGGGGGGCCGGTCAGACGGTGGTGTGGAGGCGCAGTGTCCGGACGCCGCCCCCGGTGAGGAGTTCGACGATGCGCTCGCCCGCGGGCTTGCGGACGGCGCTTCCGCACTCGGGGCAGGTGAAGGAGTAGAAGGTGGTGCGGCGGCTGGCCCCGATGGCGAGGCGCAGGGCGTTCGGCGCGAGCTCGAAGCGGGAACGGCAGTCGGGGCAGGCGGCCTTGAAGAGGACCGGGGCCACCGTCGCCGCAAAACCGTGCATCACGGACATTTCCCTCATCTCTTTCGTCCCGGGCCGTTCATCCCGCTCGCGCCGGGCCGTCCCCGCCGTGCCTCACCCGTTCTCGTACGCGGCGAGCGCGGCGGCGGCCGCCGTCCTGGCGCTGTCGGCGAGCTCGGCCGGCGCGACGATGCGCCCGTCGCTGCCGAGCCGGAGCGCGAGCCGGCGCAGCGAGGCGGGGTCCGGTGTGCGCAGGGTGATCCGCAGACCGCCGTCGGGCAGCTCGTCGGCCCGGTCGTGCGGGTAGTACTCGGCGACCCAGCGGCCCCCGGGGCCGACCTCGACCACGACCTCGGGGTCGTCGGCGGAGGGCTGGACCAGGTTCTCGGAGAGGTCCCGCAGCTCCAGCTCCGGCGGCGCGGCGGGCTCGTCCAGGAGGCGGATCTCCGCGACCCGGTCGAGCCGGAAGGTGCGGCGCGCCTCGGAGAGGCGGCACCACGCCTCCATGTAGGTGTGGCCGACGGCGAAGAGCCGGATGGGGTCGACCTCGCGCTCGGTGAGCTCGTCGCGCGCGGGCGAGTAGTAGCGCACCCACAGGCGGCGGCGCTCGGAGATCGCCCGGTCGACCTCGGCGAAGACCCCGCCCTCGGCCTCGAAGGTCACCGAGAGCCGGGCGCTGGCCCCGGCTGCCTCGCCGGCCGCGGCCTCCAGCTTGGCGGTGGCGCGCAGCAGGGCCTCCCGGTCGCCCTCGCGGAGCCCCGGCAGGGTGGCGACGGCGCGGGCGGCGACGAGCAGGGCGGTCGCCTCGTCGGCGGCGAGGCGCAGCGGGGCGGCGACGTCGTCGGGGTTGTGCCACCAGATCCGGTCGCCGTCGGTGTCGATGTCGAGGAGGTCGCCGCCCCGGAAGCTGGTGCCGCACATGGGCAGCACGTCCAGGTCGGAGATCAGCTCGTCCTCGGTGATGCCGAAGGCGCGCGCCACGTCGGCGACGTGGGCGCCGGGACGCTCGCGGAGGTAGGTGACGAGGGAGAGCATCCGCCTCGTCTGGTCGATCGCGTTGGCAGCCATGCGTCCGTCTCCCCCTCAGCCCTTGGCCACGGCGCGCAGCCGGTCCATCACGTCGGCCCGCAGATCGGCCGGTTCCAGCACGACGACGTCGGGGCCGAACTCGACGAGCCAGGCGTCGAGGCCGTGCCCGTACGGGATCTCCAGCTCGTCCCAGCCGTCGGCGCCCTGCCGTACGGACCGGGCGCGGGCCCGCAGCGGGTAGCCGGCGCCGGCGCGGAGGCGGATCCGGGCGGAGCGGGTGGCGGTCTCGCCGGCCCAGCTCTCGACGGTCTCCCGGACGGTGACGACGTCGGGCACGGGCGCGGTGAAGGCACCGGCCCGGGAGCGGACCCTGCCGGTGATCCGGGAGAGGCGGAAGACGCGCTCGGCGCCGCGGTCGCGGTCCCAGCCGGCGAGGTACCAGTGGCCGCGCCAGCACTCGAGGGTCCAGGGCTCGACGTGACGGGTCTCGGGGCGGGCGGCGTTGGCCTTGCGGTAGTCGAAGACGACGGGCCGCCGGTCGCGGCAGGCCAGCATGAGGGGCTCGAAGGCGGCCTCGCGGACCGGGATGCGCGGTTCGAGGGCGCTGGGCTGCACGTCGTACGAGTCCTCCGCCTCCGGCATGCCGGCGGCGCGGAGCTTCTGGAGGGCGCCGCTGGCGGCCCCGGCGAGGCGGGCCTGCTGCCAGACCTTGGCGGCGAGGCCGAGCGCGGCGGCCTCCTCGGCGTCGAGGGTGATGGGCGGCAGCCGGTTGGAGTCGCGGCGGGCCAGGTAGCCGGTCTCGCCGTCCAGGTTCTCGACGGTCTCGATGACGAGGCCGAGCTCGCGGAGGTCGTCCTTGTCGCGCTCGAACATGCGGTTGAAGGCGTCCTCGCCGCTCGCTTCGAGGTACGCCTCGATGGAGCCGCGCAGTTCGCGCTTGCTGAGCGGGCGGCGCGTCCCGAGCAGGCACAGCGCGAGATTCATCAGCCGCTCGGACTTGGCAATCGCCATCGCCGCCCCGCACCTCTTCCGCCGGTCGCACTTCTCGGACGTCCGACCGTACCGCCCCGGGGTCCCGGGAACCAAAGCCGAGGGCCCCCGCCGTGGACGGCGGGGGCCCCCGATGCCTCGTCGGGCCGGATCAGCGCTTGCCGACGGCCACGAGGTCGCAGACGAAGATCAGCGTCTCGCCGGGGGCGATGGCACTGCCGGCGCCGCGGTCGCCGTAGGCGAGGTGGGCGGGGATGATCAGCTGGCGGCGGCCGCCGACCTTCATGCCCTGGACGCCCTGGTCCCAGCCCTTGATGACCTGGCCGATGCCGAGCTGGAACTGCAGCGGGGTGCCGCGGTTCCAGGAGGCGTCGAACTCCTCGCCGGTGGAGAAGGCCACGCCCACGTAGTGGACCTGGACGGCGTCGCCGGCCTCGGCGATCTCGCCGTCGCCCTCCCAGACGTCCTTGATCTCCAGGTCCTTCGGCGGCTCGCCACCCGGGAAGTCGACCTCGGGCTTCTCGATGCTCACTGCTGTGTGCTCCTTCTTGTGGTGCGTCGGTCCGGAACAGTCTCACAGATCGGTGATCGGACCGGTGATGTCGGTGACCGGACCCGTGGTCGGGCCGGTGATCAGGCGACGCCCAGGATGTCGACGGAGAAGACCAGCGTGTTCTTCGCCAGCTCGCTGCTCGGGTTGGCCCCGTAGCCCAGCGCCGGGGGGATCACCAGGAGCACGCGGTCACCGACGTTCTTGCCGACCAGGCCCTTGTCCCAGCCCTGGATGACCGATCCGGTGCCGATCTGGAAGGCGGTGGCGCCACCGTGGTCCCAGGAGGAGTCGAACTTCTTGCCGTCCTCCCACTTCACACCGGTGTACTGGGCGATGAGGCCCTGTCCGGCCTCGACCTTCGGCCCGGTGCCCTTGATGAGCACCTGCTGCTTCAGCTCGGTGGGGGCCTTCTGGCCCTTGGGGATGGTGATCGTGGCGGCGGCCTGGGAGGGCGCCTTCACCTCCGGCATGCCGGCCTCGGGCGCCGCCTGCGTGCCCTTGGCCTCGGCCTTGGAGTCCACCGTGGCGGTTCCGGCCACGTCGACGACCCAGACCAGGGTGTCGGTGGCCTTCAGCCCCGACTGCGGGTTGAGGTTCTCGCCGACCAGGTCGCTCGCGGTGCCCTGGACGAGGATGCGGGAGCCGGCCTTCTTGCCCTCCACCGCGTTGAGCACCTTCTCCGGCAGCTGCTGGCTCGGCTGGCCGAGCCGCTCCACGGACTGCGGGTGCACTCCCTTGGCGCCGGGCGTCTGCTGGGCCCACGTGCCGCCGAGCGGCTTGTCCTCCTGCCACTTCTCGACCGTCCAGTCCAGCCTGACGAAGTCGCCCTTCTTGACCGTCGCCCCGCTGCCCTCCGTCACGGTCTCGATCACCGTCTTGTCGGCGGCCTTGGCGTCCTTGGGGACCACGACGTCGGGCTGCGCGCCGAACTTCCCCTTGACCTCGGCCACCGTGCCGTCCGAGGCGCCGTCCTTCTCCGAGTCCGAACCGCACGCGGCGGTGATCAGCAGGACGGGCACGGCGAGGAGCGCGGCGATACGTCGCTTCGTGTTGTAGTTCATCAGTCCAACTGGGAGTCGGGGCCATGGGAACGTCCACACTCTACGGTGCGGCCCCTGCCCCGCAGGGGTTCCGGCGTACTCGACGGACGGAACCGCGGCCGCGCTCCCGGCGGGGCGCGGCCTTCGTCACGGGAGGCCGGGCCCGGTGCTCCGGACCCGGCCTCCCGTGCCGTGTTTTCACCCTTGCGGTGGTCCCGTCACATGCCGGCGATCAGCTTCTCCACCCGGTCGTCGACGGAGCGGAACGGGTCCTTGCACAACACCGTGCGCTGTGCCTGGTCGTTGAGCTTGAGGTGGACCCAGTCGACGGTGAAGTCCCGCCGCTGCTCCTGCGCGCGGCGGATGAAGTCGCCGCGGAGGCGGGCCCGGGTGGTCTGCGGGGGCACGGACTTGCCCTCGAAGATCTTCAGGTCGTTGCAGATCCGGGCCGCCTGTCCGTTCTTCTGGAGCAGGTAGTACAGGCCCCGGCGACGGTGGATGTCGTGGTAGGCGAGGTCTATCTGCGCGACCCTCGGGTTCGACATGGTCATGTTGTGCTTGGCCCGGTACCGCTCGATGAGCTTGTGCTTCATGACCCAGTCGATCTCGGTCTCGATGCGGTCCAGCCGCTCGGCCTCGATCGCGTCGAGCGTGCGGCCCCACAGCTCCAGGACCTGGGCGACGGTGCCGGCGCGGATGCCGCGGCGGTCGACGAAGTCCACGGCCTTCTCGTAGTACTCGCGCTGGACCTCCAGGGCGGAGGCCTCGCGGCCGCTGGCGAGCCGGACCTTGCGCTGGCCGGTGATGTCGTGGCTGACCTCGCGGATGGCCCGGATCGGGTTCTCCAGGGTCAGGTCGCGCATCACGGTGCCGGCCTCGATCATGCGGAGCACGAGGTCGGTGGCGCCGACCTTGAGCAGCATGGTCGTCTCGGACATGTTCGAGTCGCCGACGATGACGTGGAGCCTGCGGTAGCGCTCGGCGTCGGCGTGCGGCTCGTCCCGTGTGTTGATGATGGGCCGCGAGCGGGTGGTGGCGGAGCTGACGCCCTCCCAGATGTGCTCGGCGCGCTGGGAGACGCAGTAGACCGCGCCGCGCGGGGTCTGGAGGACCTTCCCCGCACCGCAGATGAGCTGCCGGGTGACGAGGAAGGGAATGAGGATGTCCGCGAGCCGGGAGAACTCCCCGTGGCGGGCGACGAGATAGTTCTCGTGGCAGCCGTAGGAGTTTCCGGCCGAGTCGGTGTTGTTCTTGAAGAGGTAGACGTCGCCCGCGATTCCCTCCTCGTGCAGGCGGCGTTCGGCGTCGACGAGCAGGCCTTCGAGAATGCGCTCGCCGGCCTTGTCGTGGGTGACCAGTTCGGTCACGTCGTCGCATTCCGGTGTGGCGTATTCCGGATGCGAACCCACGTCGAGGTACAGGCGGGCGCCGTTCCGCAGGAAGACATTGCTGCTGCGGCCCCATGACACGACACGGCGGAAGAGGTAGCGCGCCACTTCGTCAGGAGACAGTCGGCGCTGTCCCCTGAACGTGCACGTGACGCCGTACTCGTTCTCCAGTCCGAAAATGCGGCGGTCCATGTCTGAACATTACGCCTGACGGCCTGTGCTGAAACCGGGTTGGACACTCACGTTCGGATCATTTTCCGATCAGGGCGTGTTCTTTTCCCCGTGCGCGGCGGCGGGACCGTCCGTGCCGACGGCGTGTCGCGCCCCGGCGGCGGGGGCCGTCGGGACGTGCAGGACGCGGGTGGTGGCGAGGAGGACGGCGAAGGCCACGAGGCCGCCGGCCCCGGCCACCCCGAAGCCGGACGCGGTCCCGGCGAGTTCGACGGCGGGTCCCGCGACGGCGGAGCCGAGGGCCGAGCCGACGCCGAAGGTGGTGACGAGCCAGGAGAAGGCCTCGGTGACGGTGCCGCGCGGCGCGTGGCGGTCGACGACGAGGAAGGCGCAGGCGAGGGCGGGGGCCAGGAAGACGCCCGAGAGGACCGAGAGGCCCGTCATGGCGACGGGGCCCGGGACGAGGATCAGCGGCAGGTAGCAGACCGCGAGGAGCAGCACGAGGACGCGCAGACGGCGCTCGGGCGCCCCGGCCCACTGCCGGGCGCCGTAGGCGACGCCGCCGAGGAGCGCGCCGAGGCCGAGGGCGGCCATGAGCCAGCCGTAGACGGCGGGGGCGCCGCGGTCGTCGGCGTAGGCGACGGCGGCGACGGTGATGGAGCCGAGGGCGAGGCCGACGAAGAAGAAGGAGCCGAGGAGGGCGAGGAGGCCGGGCGAGCGCAGGGCGCCCAGCCAGTGGGCCTCGCGGGGCGCGGAGCGCCAGGTGCGGGAGGGTTCGGAGAGGACGACGGCGAGGGCCCCGAGGACGCCCAGGGCGTTGATGACGAGGAGGGCGGCGGCGGGCGACCACAGGGAGATCAGGAGGGTGAGCAGCAGGGGCCCGACGGTGAACATGACCTCCTGGGCGACCGCGTCGAGGGCGTACGCGCGGTGGACCCGGTCCTCGCGGCCGAGGACGCTCGGCCACAGGGCCCGCAGCCCGCCCTCCAGGGGCGGGGTGAAGAGCCCCGCGACGACGACGGCCGCGTAGGCGAGGCCGAGGTGTCCGATGCCGGTGAGGGCGAGCAGGGCCGCGCCGAGGGCGGAGAGGACGGCGGCGGGCAGCTGCACCCGGGGCTGTCCCTTGAGGTCGACGGCCCGGCCGAGGAGGGGCTGGCCGAGGGCGGTGGCGACGCCGTAGGCGGCGATGAGGCCGCCGGCGAGGGTGTAGCTGCCGCCCTGGTCGCGGACGAAGAGGGTGAGGGCGACGGGGCCCGTACCGTTGGGCAGGCGCCCCACGAGGGTCCCGGTGAGCAGCCGGGCCGCGTGCGGTGCCCGGAGGATGTCGAGATAGCCCCCGCGTGCCGGTGCCTCGGTGGCCATGTCGGTCTCCCCTCGCCCCGGACCTGCCGGGGTTTTACGTATAACGTCCGGCGTCATACGTACCATGTCGCCTGTGCGCGGGTCCACTCCGCGACCCTGGGACCGTCCGACGCGGAGGCTTGTGTGCAGACCCCGGAGCCGCTCGGCGGCACCCGCCCGACCAGCCGGGACGTCGCCCGGGTCGCGGGCGTCTCGCAGGCCACCGTCTCCCTGGTGCTCGGCGACAAGTGGCGCGGCCGGGTCTCCGAGCGCACGGCGGGCGCCGTGCGGGAGGCCGCCCGGGAGCTGGGCTACCGGCCCAATCTGGCCGCCCGCAACCTCCGGCTCGGCCGCACCAGGACGGCCCTGCTCGTCGTCCCGGCCCTCACCAACGAGTTCTTCGCCCACGTCCACACGGGCGCCGCAGCGGCGGCGGCCCGGCACGGCTTCGGCGTCGTCCTCTACCCCTCCCCCGACGGCGTGGGACCGGCCCGGGACCCCTTCGCCTCCGCGCAGGCCGCCCTCGACGGCGTGATCGCCTCCTCCATGGCGACCGACGCCCTGGAGGCCTTCCGGGGCACCGACCTGCCGCTCGTCATGCTCGACAGCGATCCGGCCGGCACCGGCGCCGCCGCCCATGTGAACCTCGACGTCGCGGACGGCATGCGCCGGGTGACCGAGCACCTGCTGGCCCTCGGCCACCGCCGCTTCCTCCATCTGGCGTCCGCGGCCCCGTCCTGGACCTTCGACGTGCGGGCCGACGCGCTCGCCCGGACCCTGCGCGGTACGGACGTCCGTACCGTGCGGTCGCCGCTGAACGTCGCGGACGCGCGGGAGGCGGCGGGCCGGGCCCTCGCCGCTCCGGGGCCCCGCCCCACCGCGGTGGTCTGCGACGACGACATCCTCGCGGCCGGCGTCTACAAGGCCGCGCGCCGGCTCGGTCTGCGCGTCCCCGAGGACCTGTCGGTCACCGGTTTCGACGACATGGCCCTGGCGACGGTGTTGGAGCCGGAGCTCACCACCGTCCGGCTGCCCGCCGAGGAGTTCGGCCGGCGGGGCATGGAGGCGCTCCTCGCCGTCCTCGCGGGCGAACCGCCCCGCCCGGACACCCTTCCCGTCACCCTGGTCCCCCGGGGCTCCTCGGGACCCGCCCCGGCCGCCTGAGCCCTATCGGCGGCGGATGTGCCGAGGGGCCCCGGCCGCTCAAGCGCGCCGGGGCCCCTCGGACGGTGCCGTCTACTCCTCGGGAGCCTCGTCGGAGGGCTCGTCCGTCTTCGTCACCGCCGCGTTGTCCGCCTCCAGGAGGCGCGACAGCTGCCGGCCGACGATCCGCTTGAACTTGCGCTGCTGCGGGCGCGTGCGGTCCAGGACCGCCACCTCCAGGCGCTCGGCGGGGATGTCCCGCTCGCTGCCGTTGGTGTCCCGCGAGAGCGCCTGCACGGCCAGTTTCAGGGCCTCGGCCAGGGACATGCCGTCCCGGTGCCGCTGGTCGAGGAAGGAGCTGATCTGCTCGGCGTTGCCGCCGACCGCGACCGAGCCGTGCTCGTCGACGATCGAGCCGTCGTGCGGCAGCCGGTAGATCTGGTCGCCCTCCGGCTCGGTGCCGACCTCGGCGACGACCAGCTCCACCTCGTACGGCTTCTCCCCCGCGCTGGAGAAGATGGTGCCGAGGGTCTGCGCGTAGACGTTGGCCAGGCCGCGCGCGGTGACGTCGTCCCGGTCGTAGGTGTAGCCCCGCAGGTCGGCGTAGCGCACGCCGCCGATGCGCAGGTTCTCGTACTCGTTGTACTTGCCGGCGGCCGCGAAGCCGATCCGGTCGTAGATCTCGCTGAACTTGTGGAGGGCGCGGGACGGGTTCTCGCCGACGAAGACGATGCCGTCGGTGTACTGGAGGACGACGAGGCTGCGGCCGCGGGCGATGCCCTTGCGGGCGTACTCGGCCCGGTCGGCCATGGCCTGCTGGGGTGAGACGTAGAACGGAGTGGACACCGGCGGTCCGTCCCTTTCTTCTGGGCTTCTGGAGCGACGAGTGGTCAGAGCAGGGCGGCGCGCGGCCCGTCGGGCTGCTCGAGCCGTCGCTCGGTGATCGACCGGGCAAGCTCGGAGGACTCGGCCTCGGTGAGCCTGCGGAAGCCCTCGTCGGTGATGACGGTGACGATCGGGAAGATCCGGCGGGCCAGGTCCGGGCCTCCGGTCGCGGAGTCGTCATCCGCCGCGTCGTACAGCGCCTGCACCACCAGCGTGGTGGCCTGCTGCTCGGTCAGGTCGTCGCGGTAGAGCTTCTTCATCGAACCGCGCGCGAAGATCGAACCCGAACCGGTGGCGGCGAAGCCGTGCTCCTCGGAGCGGCCGCCGGTCACGTCGTACGAGAAGATCCGGCCCTTCTCCTTGCCCTCGTCCCAGCCCGCGAAGAGCGGCACGACGGCGAGGCCCTGCATGGCCATGGCGAGGTTGCCGCGGATCATGGTGGACAGGCGGTTCGCCTTGCCCTCCAGGGAGAGCGTCGCGCCCTCCACCTTCTCGAAGTGCTCCAGCTCCAGCTGGAACAGCTTGACCATCTCCACCGCCAGGCCCGCGGTGCCGGCGATGCCGACCGCGGAGTACTCGTCGGCCGGGAACACCTTCTCGATGTCCCGCTGCGCGATCATGTTGCCCATGGTGGCGCGGCGGTCACCGGCGAGGACGACCCCGCCGGGGAAGGTGGCGGCCACGATGGTCGTGCCGTGGGGGGCCTCGACGATGCCCTCCGGAAGCTTCCGGTTGCCGGGGAGCAGATCCGGCGAGTGCGCGGACAGGAAGTCCATGAACGAGGACGAGCCCGGCGTCAGGAAGGCCGCCGGCAGACGCCCGGTGCTACGAGGGTTGGCTTCCACGCGATTCCTTCCGGGTGGGAGAATCGGCCCGCCGTGCGGAGCGCGGGCCGATCTTGCTTGCTGTGCACGGACCTTACCCGTGCCACGGCCTGTCATCCGTCCCCGGACCCACGGCTTTGTCCGGGGCTCCGGGGACGGAGGACGACAGGTGCGCGAGGCGGTTACTCGCCACCCTTTTGCACGAACGATCGAACGAAGTCCTCGGCGTTCTCCTCCAGGACGTCGTCGATCTCGTCCAGGACGGAGTCCACGTCCTCGCTCAGCTTCTCCTGGCGCTCCTGGAGGTCGGAGCTCGCCTCCGTGGTGGTCTCCTCGACCTCCTCCGTGGAGCGCGTCGCCTTCTGCTGTCCGCCGCCGGTGTCCTTGGTCGCCATGTCCCTCACCCCGCTCGAATCGGCCCGCTCGGTTGAGTCCTTGCAAGATCAGACCCTATAGGCAGGGTCCGACTTCGGCCTCGTGGTTTCCACAAGCCCGGGCACTGGTTCCATGATTCCCAGTGCCGGGGCATTTCAGGCTTGTCCGGGGCTCCCGGTTCAGTTGCCCGAGAGCACGCGCACCAGTTCCTCCGCCGTCCGGCAGCGGTCCAGGAGCGATTTCACGTGTGCCTTGGTGCCCCGGAGGGGCTCCAGGGTCGGGACGCGCTGGAGCGAGTCCCGGCCCGGCAGGTCGAAGATCACCGAGTCCCAGGAGGCCGCGGCGACGTCGTCCGCGTACTGCTCCAGACAGCGGCCCCGGAAGTAGGCCCGGGTGTCCTCGGGAGGCGCCGTCTCGGCCCGCTCCACCTCGGTCTCGTCCAGGAGCCGCTTCATGCGCCCGCGGGCCGCCAGGCGGTTGTACAGGCCCTTGTCGGGGCGCACGTCCGCGTATTGGAGGTCCACCAGGTGCAGACGGGCGGCGTCCCAGTCCAGGCCGTCGCGGCGCCGGTAGCCCTCCATGAGCTCCCGCTTGGCGATCCAGTCGAGCTCGCCGGCCAGGCTCATCGGATCGTTCTCCAGCCGGTTGAGGGTGTCCTCCCAGCGCGTCAGGACGTCCTTGGTCTGCTCGTCCGCGTCCGCGCCGTACCGCTCCTCCACGTACTTCCTGGCCAGCTCGAAGTACTCCATCTGGAGCTGCACGGCGGTGAGCGTCCGGCCGCTGCGGAGCGTGATCAGGTACTGGAGCGAGGGGTCGTGCGAGACCTGGTGGAGGGTGCGCACCGGCTGGTCGACACCGAGGTCGACGGTGATGAAGCCGTCCTCGATCATCGACAGGACCAGCGCGGTGGTGCCCAGCTTGAGGTAGGTCGAGATCTCCGAGAGGTTCGCGTCGCCGATGATCACGTGCAGGCGGCGGTACTGCTCGGCGTCGGCGTGCGGTTCGTCCCGGGTGTTGATGATGGGCCGCTTGAGGGTGGTCTCCAGGCCCACCTCGACCTCGAAGTAGTCGGCGCGCTGGCTGATCTGGAAGCCGTTCTCGCGCCCGTCCTGGCCGATGCCGACCCGTCCCGCGCCGGTCACGACCTGGCGGGAGACGAAGAAGGGGGTCAGGTGGCGCACGATGTCCGAGAAGGGGGTCTCCCGCTTCATCAGGTAGTTCTCGTGGGTGCCGTAGGACGCGCCCTTGTTGTCGGTGTTGTTCTTGTACAGGTGGATGGGCTGGGCCCCGGGCAGCTGGGCGGCGCGCTCGGCGGCCTCCGCCATGATCCGCTCGCCGGCCTTGTCCCAGAGGACGGCGTCGCGGGGGTTGGTGACCTCGGGGGAGCTGTACTCCGGGTGGGCGTGGTCCACGTAGAGCCGGGCCCCGTTGGTGAGGATCACGTTGGCCAGGCCGATGTCCTCGTCGGTGAGCTGGCTGGAGTCGGCCACCTCGCGGGCGAGGTCGAAGCCGCGGGCGTCCCGCAGCGGGTTCTCCTCCTCGAAGTCCCAGCGGGCGCGGCGCGCCCGGTGCATCGCCGCCGCGTAGGCGTTGACGATCTGGGACGAGGTGAGCATGGCATTGGCGTTCGGGTGTCCCGGGACGGAGATCCCGTACTCCGTCTCGATGCCCATTACTCGCCGTACGGTCATGCGGCCCTCCTTGCCCGGCGGCGCTCACTGTGCGCGACTCGGCGGTACCGAAGAGCCTAGAGCGGCTCCGCGCTGGTGGGGAGATCGTTTGCGGTATTCCCCTGTGATGCCGGGGGAAATGCTGGATGGAATGCGCAGGCTGCGGATGCCCGGTCCCCGGACATCCGCAGCCGGTGTGCGTTCTACAGGTACTGGCCGGTATTGGCCACCGTGTCGATGGAGCGCCCGGTGTCCGCGCCCTGCTTTCCGGTGACGAGCGTGCGGATGAACACGATCCGCTCGCCCTTCTTTCCGGAGATACGGGCCCAGTCGTCGGGGTTGGTGGTGTTGGGCAGGTCCTCGTTCTCCTTGAACTCGTCCACGCACGCCTGGAGGAGGTGGGAGACCCGGATGCCCTTCTGGTTGTGGTCGAGGAAGGCCTTGATGGCCATCTTCTTGGCCCGGTCGACGATGTTCTGGATCATCGCGCCGGAGTTGAAGTCCTTGAAGTACAGGACTTCCTTGTCGCCGTTGGCGTACGTGACTTCGAGGAAGCGGTTCTCCTCGGACTCCGCGTACATCTGCTCGACGACGGACTGGATCATTCCGTGGGCCGCGGCGTCCTTGGAGCCGGCGTGCTCGGAGACGTCGTCCTCGTGCAGCGGCAGGTTGCCCGTGAGGTACTTCGCGAAGATGTCCTTCGCCGCCTCCGCGTCCGGACGCTCGATCTTGATCTTGACGTCGAGCCGGCCGGGCCGCAGGATCGCGGGGTCGATCATGTCCTCGCGGTTGGAGGCGCCGATGACGATGACGTTCTCCAGGCCCTCCACGCCGTCGATCTCGGCGAGCAGCTGCGGGACGATGGTGTTCTCCACGTCCGAGCTGACACCGGATCCACGGGTGCGGAAGAGGGATTCCATCTCGTCGAAGAAGACGATGACGGGGGTGCCCTCGCTCGCCTTCTCGCGCGCACGCTGGAAGACGAGGCGGATGTGCCGCTCGGTCTCGCCGACGTACTTGTTGAGGAGCTCGGGGCCCTTGATGTTGAGGAAGTAGGACTTTCCCGCGGGCTGACCGGTCACCTCGGCGACCTTCTTGGCCAGGGAGTTGGCCACGGCCTTGGCGATCAGCGTCTTGCCGCAGCCGGGCGGGCCGTAGAGCAGGATGCCCTTCGGCGGCCGCAGTTCGTGCTCCTTGAAGAGGTCCGGGTAGAGGTACGGGAGCTCGACCGCGTCGCGGATCAGCTCGATCTGGTTGCCCAGACCGCCGATCTTCTCGTAGTCGACGTCCGGGACCTCTTCGAGGACGAGCTCTTCGACCTCGCTCTTGGGGACCACCTCGTAGACGTAGCCGGACCGGGGGTCGAGCAGCAGGGCGTCGCCGGAGCGGATGGTGACGTCCAGCAGGGGCTCGGCGAGCCTGACCACCCTCTCCTCGTCCGTGTGCCCGACCACCAGGGCGCGCTCGCCGTCCTCGAGGATCTCCTTGAGGGTGACGATGTCGCCGGCGCGCTCGAACTCCATGGCCTCGACCACGTTGAGCGCTTCGTTGAGCATGACCTCCTGGCCGCGCCGGAGCTCTTCGAGCTCGATGCTCGGGCTGACGTTCACCCGGAGCTTGCGACCACCGGTGAAGATGTCGCACGTGCCGTCCTCGTTGGCCTGCAGGAAGACACCGAAGCCGGCCGGCGGCTGCGCGAGCCGGTCGACCTCCTCCTTGAGGGCCACGATCTGGTCGCGGGCCTCACGGAGCGTGTTCGCCAGACGTTCGTTCTGCGTGGACACGCCGGCCAGGTTGGTCTGCAGCTCGACGATCCGCTCTTCGAGAATCCTCGTGTGTCGCGGAGAGTCGGCGAGCTTGCGGCGCAGGACGGCGATTTCCTGCTCGAGATAGGCAACCTGACCGGCGGGGTCTTCAGACCCTCGTCCCGGCCGGATGCCGCGGTTGATGTCGTCGTCGTGGGCTGCCACGGTCCTCACCTCCTCCAAGGGGAGCTGGACGCTTCCTGACCCTACCTGCGTGGGTGGTGATTGAAACCCCTAGATCAAAAAGACTCCGGGGTGTGTCCGATCTTCACCCTTGCGCTTCCCCTCTCGCCAGGGGAATACCCACCCTTCACCGTCTGAAAGCGGGCGGTTGTATCGTCGTCATTGGCCAACACCCGCCAAGGGTGGCCCGACTTAACGCGCGAAGCAGAAACGGCAGGAGATATGACCGTGCAGAACGAGGCCCCGGAGACGGGCGCCGGCGAGGCCCTGGAGGTCTGGATCGACCAGGACCTGTGCACCGGGGACGGGATCTGCGCGCAGTACGCTCCCGAGGTCTTCGAGCTGGACATCGACGGGCTCGCTTATGTGAAGAGCACCGACGACGAGCTCCTCCAGGACACGGGTGCCACCACGCCGGTGCCGCTGCCGCTGCTCCAGGACGTGGTGGACTCCGCGAAGGAGTGCCCGGGCGACTGCATCCACGTGCGCCGGGTCGCGGACAAGGTCGAGGTGTACGGCCCCGACGCGGAGTGACGGGTCAGGCGCTCCGCGCCTCGGCCCCGCCGGCGCGGACGAAGGCTCCGCCCCGCCAGCGCCAGCTGACCTGCTCCTTCTCGTCCGGGCAGCAGCGGGGTACGTCGAGGGACGAGTAGCCGAGCAGGGTGGCGAGCACCGCCCCGTCGCGTACGGCCAGCTCGGTGACGCTCCGGTGCTGATCGGGTGCGACGAGTGTGGCCACCACGCGCGCGGATGCGTCCGTCCCCCGGCCGCGGGTGAGGACGTAGACGCCGCTCGGCGGGGTGCCGGAGCCGGCTTCGCAGTGCACGACCGCAACGGTCTCGGGGTTCCCGTCGCCGTCGAGGTCCCCGGAGACCCGCCTGGCGACCGTGTGGGGGCCTCCCGCGCACTCCAGGGGGTAGGAGGCCGCCGCGGCCTCGGGGGCGGGTGCCGGGCGCGGGGCGGGTGCCGCCGTGGCGGCGGCTCCGGCGGGTCCGGGCTGGAACAGTCCCGCGAGGGCGACGACCGCGGCGGTCGCGGTGGCGGTGGCCAGCCAGTGCATCGGCCCGGCGTGGGTGTGCGCGAGGTCGGCGAGGTCCGGGGCGGCGGGGAGCTGCACGCGAGACGTCTCCTGTGGGGTGGTGCGGCGGGGGTTTCCGGCATCGTGCCACACGTCACAGGGGGACGGAACACGCGGGGGCGGACGGCGGGCGACGGCCTTCCGGCGTGAATCGAACGTTTTCCCGACGGTCCGGAACCGCCGTCCGGCGGCCCCGGACCGTTTTCCGGAGGTCTCGAACATGGGGACGCCGCCGCCGAGTTCCGCCCGGGGGCGGGAACTCGGCGGCGGCGTGCCGCGGATGGCGGGGCGTCAGCCCTTGTTGGGGCCCTCGTAGTCCTCGCCGTAGGCGCCCTTGGCGGGACGGCGGCGGCGCATCGGGGGCTCGACCCCGTCCGCGAGACGGCGGGCGGTGACGAGGAAGCCGGTGTGGCCGATCATGCGGTGGTCGGGGCGGACGGCGAGGCCCTCCACGTGCCAGTTGCGGATCATGGACTCCCAGGGCTGCGGCTCGGCGTAGCAGCCGAACTCGCGGATGGACTCCACGGTGCGGGCGAGCTGGGTGGTGGTCGCCACGTAGCAGCAGAGGATGCCGCCGGGGACGAGGGCCTTGGAGACGGCCTCCAGGCACTCCCAGGGGGCGAGCATGTCCAGGATGACGCGGTCGACGTCGGTGTCGGACAGGTTGTCCTGGAGGTCGCCGACGGTCAGCTGCCACGCGGGGTGGGGGCCGCCGAAGTAGCGCTCGACGTTGCCCTTCGCGATCTCGGCGAAGTCCTCGCGGCGCTCGTAGGAGTGCAGCATGCCGCTGTCTCCGATGGCGCGCAGGAGGAAGCTGCTCAGCGACCCCGAGCCCACCCCGGCCTCCACGACGCGCGCGCCGGGGAAGATGTCGGCGAAGGCCAGGATCTGCCCCGCGTCCTTGGGGTAGACCACGGCGGCGCCGCGGGGCATGGACAGGACGTAGTCGGGGAGCAGGGGGCGCAGCGCGAGGTAGGCGACGTTTCCGGTGGTGCGGACAACGCTGCCCTCGGGGGCGCCGATCAGTTCGTCGTGCGGGAAAGAACCCTTGTGGGTGTGGAAGTTCTTTCCCTCTTCGAGCGTGAACGTGTAGTGACGGCCCTTGGGGTCGGTCAGCTGAACCTGGTCCCCGACCTTGAAGGGCCCGCGTCGGCGGGCGGCACCGGTCGGTTCGGACATGCGACCAGAGTACCGGGGTCAGGAACCCGGTCGTGCCATGGCCCTGACGAAGGCCCGCTCGACGTCCGCGGTGGAGAGGACGCCGTAGATCTCGCCGGTCTCCTCGACGACCAGGTACTCGGTGGCCGGGCTGGCGCGGAGGTGGTCGAGGAGGGGCTGTCCGGCGAGTTCGGCCGGGACCCGCATGCCGTCGGCGAGGTCCTGGGAGAGGGTGCTGACGGCGACCCAGGGGCGCCGGTGCTGGGGCACGGCGGCGATGGCGGCCTCGCGGACGATGCCGGTGGGCTCGCCGGTGGCGTCGACGACGACGAGGGCGCGGGCGCCCGCCTCGTTGGCGCGGCGGAGGGCCTCGGAGAGCGGGGTGACGGGCTCCACGGGGATGGCGCGCCGGGTGAGGGAGCGGGCCCCGAGGTCGGGCAGGTGCTCGCGCAGCCGGGCCATGCGGAGGCTGTTGCCGGCGCCGGTCCAGATGATGGCGGCGAGGATCGCGGCGAGCAGGGCGTCGGTGACGGTGTCGAAGCCGCTGATGTCCTCGGTGGAGTTGCCGAGGAGCCCGGTGCGGGTCAGCAGGGGCAGGCCGACGAGGACGAGGACGGCGAGGGCGCGGCCGACCCAGGCGGCGGCGACGGTGCCGCTCATGGGCTTGCCGGTGATCTTCCAGACGACGGCGCGGAGCATCCGGCCGCCGTCCAGCGGGAGGCCGGGGAGCAGGTTGAAGACGGCGACGATCAGGTTGGAGATCATCAGGCCGGCGAGGAGGACGCCGGGGACGGTGCCGGGCTCGACGGCGTACAGGGAGAGGTAGAACAGGCCGGCGAGGACGAGGGAGAGGAGGGGGCCGACGAAGGCGAGGACGAACTCGCGGCCGGGGGTCTCGCTCTCCTTCTCGATCTCGGAGACGCCGCCGAAGAACTGGAGCTGGATGCGGCGCACGGGCAGCTTGAAGCGGAGCGCGGCGATCGTGTGGGCCAGCTCGTGGACGAGCACGGAGGCGTAGAAGGCGACCGCGAAGAAGAGGGAGACGAGGTAGCGCGCGGCGCCGAGGTCGGGCAGGACGCGTTCGATCTGGTCGCCGAAGACCCAGGTGATGAGGGCGGCGACCAGGAACCAGCTGGGGGCGACGTAGACGGGCACGCCGAAGGGTCGGCCCATGAGGATGCCTCCGCCGGGCTCCTCGGTCCGCTGCGGCTTGGGCTCGTCCTGGTTCACGGGTTCCTTTCGTCGCGCCGGTGTGACCCGCGTCGGTGCGTCACGGTTCGATCATGCAGTGCGACGGGGTCCCGGGTCGATGGTATGCGGCCGGTTGTCGGTGGCGGGTCGTAGGGTCGGGGTCATGAGTACGAGCGAGCGGGTGCCGGCCGAGCCGCGGGCGCCCATGTCGTTGTCGCCCTCGCGGGCGAGCGACTTCATGCAGTGTCCGCTGCTGTACCGGTTCCGGGTGATCGACCGGCTGCCGGAGAAGCCGAGTCCGGCGGCGACCCGGGGCACGCTGGTGCACGCCGTGCTCGAGCGGCTCTTCGACGATCCGGCGGCGGAGCGGACGGCGCCGCGGGCGAAGGCGATGGTGCCGGGGCAGTGGGAGCGGCTCCTGGAGTCGAAGCCGGAGCTGGGCGAGCTGTTCGCGGAGGATCCGGACGGGGAGCGGCTTGCGGGCTGGCTGGGCGAGGCGGAGCGGCTGGTCGAGCGGTGGTTCACGCTGGAGGACCCGACGCGCCTGGAGCCGGCCGAGCGCGAGCTGTTCGTGGAGACGGAGCTGGACTCGGGGCTGCGGCTGCGCGGGGTGATCGACCGGATCGACGTGACGCCCTCGGGCGACGTGCGGATCGTCGACTACAAGACGGGGAAGGCGCCCCGGCCGGAGTACCGGGACGGCGCGCTGTTCCAGATGACCTTCTACGCCCTCGTGGTGCGGCGGCTGAGGGGCGTGGTCCCCCGGCGGCTCCAGCTGGTGTACCTGGGCAGCGGGGAGGTGCTGACGTACGACCCGGTGGAGGCGGACCTGCTGCGGGTGGAGCGGAAGCTGCTCGCGCTGTGGGAGGCGATCCGGCTGGCGACGGAGACGGGCGACTGGCGGCCGCGGCCGACGAAGCTGTGCGGCTGGTGCGACCACCGGGCGGTCTGCCCGGAGTTCGGCGGGACTCCCCCGGTCTATCCGCTGGAGATCGTTTCGGTGCGGCCGCCGGAGTCGGACGAATCCGGGCAGGGCAGAATGGAACCGGCCCCGCCCGCGCCGTAGGGGCTCGCTCGCACCTCGGGGGCCGGCCCGGCCGTGAATCCCGTGTGTCCAGCCCCGTGAAGGAGCCCCTGTGACGATCCGCGTCCTCCTGGTCGACGACCAGCCGCTGTTGCGCACCGGCTTCCGGATGATTCTGGAGGCGGAGCAGGACATCGCGGTGGTGGGTGAGGCCGGGGACGGCCTCCAGGCGCAGGAGCAGGTGCGCGCCCTCCAGCCGGACGTGGTGCTCATGGACATCCGGATGCCGCGGATGGACGGGGTGGAGGCGACCCGGCAGATCACGGGTCCGGGCCGGGACGGTCCGGCGAAGGTCCTCGTCCTGACCACCTTCGACCTCGACGAGTACGTGGTGGAGGCGCTGCGGGCCGGTGCGAGCGGCTTCCTCCTGAAGGACGCCCCGGCGAACGAGCTGGTGCAGGCGATCCGGGTGGTGGCCGCGGGCGAGGCGATGCTGGCGCCGTCGATCACGCGCCGGCTGCTCGACAAGTACTCGGCGCACCTGCCGACGGGCGAGGAGCGGATGCCGGACGCGCTGAGCACCCTGACCGACCGTGAGGTGGAGGTGCTGAAGCTGGTGGCGCGGGGCCTGTCGAACGCGGAGATCGCGGCGGACCTGTTCGTCAGCGAGACGACGGTGAAGACGCACGTGGGCCATGTGCTGACGAAGCTGCGGCTGCGGGACCGGGTGCAGGCGGCGGTGTACGCGTACGAGAGCGGTCTGGTGCGGCCCGGCGGCAACCAGTAGCGGACGACGGAGGGGCCCGGCGCGGGTGCGCCGGGCCCCTCCCGTCGTGGGGAGACGTTTCTCCGTCAGCTCTTGCGGAGTTCCCAGAAGCGGAAGACGGTCGAGGCGTCGAGAGTCCATTCGAGGCCGGTGACGCCCGTGCGGGAGACGGCGTACTGCTTGCCCTGCCAGAGCGGCAGCACGGGCAGTTCCTCGGCGACGATGTCCTGGAGCTTCCCGTACTCGTCGGCGGTGCCGGCGCGGTCGGCCGCGGCGGCCGTCTTCGGGAGGAGGCCGCCGGTGATCTCGGTGTTCTCGTAGTGGTTGCCGAGGACGTTGCCCTCGCCGAAGAAGGGGGCGGTGAAGTTGTCGGCGTCGGGGTAGTCCGGGACCCAGCCCTTGACGTAGACGCCGTACTTGCCGGCCGCGATGTCCTTCTCGTACTGCTCGAAGGCGACGGACTCGACGTCGGCCTCGAAGAGTCCGCTGGCGTTGAGCTGGCCGGCTATGGCCTTGAGCTCCTGGTCGGTGGCCGGGCCGTAGCGGCTGGGGGTGGACCAGAGGGTGAGCTTCACCTTGTCGGTGATGCCGGCCGCGCGCAGGGCCTTCTTCGCCTTGGCGGCGTCGGGGGCGCCGTAGGCGTCGTAGAAGGCGGTGTTGTGGCCGTTGATGCCGGCCGGGACGATCGAGTAGAGCGGGGTGGCCGTTGACTTGTAGACGCCCTCGACGAGCGCCTCGCGGTCGACGAGGTGGGCGATGGCCTGCCGGACGCCGAGCTTGCCGACGACCGGGTCCTTCATGTTGAAGACGAGGTGCTGGACCTCGGCGCTGCTGCCCTGGATGACCTCGATGCCCCGGTCGTCGGTGCTCTCGGAGGTCTCCAGGGCGGAGATGTCGTCGGCGGAGAGGCCTCGGTAGGCCACGTCGACCTGGTCGTCGGCGAGGGCCTTGGCGAGGGCGGAGCGGTCGCCCTTGTAGAGCTTGAGGGTGATCGCGTCGCTCTTGCGCTCGGCGTTGCCGTGGTAGGAGGAGTTGGCGGAGAAGGTGGCCTCGGTGTCGCTGAGGGAGTCCAGCCGGTAGGGGCCGGAGCCGGTCGCCTTCCCGTCGGTGCGCAGCGCGTCGGCGGGGTACTCGCGGTGGTCGACGATGGAGCCGGCGCCGGAGGCGATCTTGCTGGGGAAGGTGGCGTCGGGGACCTTGAGGCGGAAGACGACGGTCTTCTCGTCGGGGGTCTCGATGGTGTCGATGCCGGCGAGCAGGGGCGCCGGGCCGTTCGGGTCGGCGATCTTGATGGCCCGCTCGAAGGAGTACTTGACGTCCTCCGAGGTGAGCTTGTTGCCGTTGGAGAAGGTGAGGCCGTCCCGCAGGGTGCAGGTGTAGACCTTGCTGCCGGCGGAGAAGGCGCACTCGTCGGCGGCCTCGGGCTCGGGTTCGAGACCGCCCTTGGGGAAGGCCAGGAGGGACTGGAAGACGTTGTTGAACAGCAGCCAGGAGCCGGGGTCGTAGCCGGCCGCCGGGTCGGTGGCGAGGATCTCGTCGGACATGCCGACGCGTATGCCGTCACCGGAACCGCCGGAGCCGCCGCCCTGTTCGGTGCCGCAGCCGCTGAGGAGGGCGGCGGACAGGCCGGCGGCGAGCGGAGCCGTCAGCCACTTGTTGTGTGCCTTCACAGTCGTGCCTCTTGATCTCTTGCCAGACCGGCCGCGCGGGCGCGCGGCCGGGACAACGAAGGGGTCAGGCGGTGCCGCGACCCAGTTCCCAGAGCAGCAGGTCGGAGGAGGTGTTGAGCGCGTACTCGACTCCGGTGAGGTCGTTGCGGGCGGCAACGTACTGCTTGCCCTGCCACAGGGGCAGGACGGGGACGTCCTCGGCGACGATCTTCTGGATCTGCGCGTAGACGGGGGCCGCGGCGGTGCGGTCGGCCTGGCGGCGCGAGCGCGGGATGAGCTGGTCGCGGACGACCTTGTTCACGTACGGCGTGTTGAGGAAGTTGTCGCTGTCCAGGAAGGGCGCGATGTAGTTGTCCGGGTCCGGGTAGTCGGGGAACCAGCCGAGACCGTAGACGGCGTAGTCGCCGCGCTTCTGGGCGGTGCGGAAGGTGGACCACTCGGTGCCCTCGACGGTGACCTCGAAGAGCTCGCTGGCGGTGAGCTGCTTGCCGAGCGCCTCGAACTCCTGGGCGGTCTCGGCGCCGTAGTGGTCGGTGGTGTAGTTCAGGGTCACCTTGACGGGGGTCTTGATGCCCGCCTTGTCGAGGATCCGGGCGGCCCGGTCGCGGTCGGGCTCGCCGTACGCGTCGAAGAAGGGGGTGGCGTGGCCGGTGATGCTGGAGGGGATCAGCGAGTAGAGCGGCTGGGCGGTGGGGCCGTAGACCAGGTTGACCAGGGCGCCCCGGTCGACGACGGCGGCCATGGCCTGGCGCACGGCCTTCTGCTCGACGGAGGGGGCCTTGGTGTTGAAGCCGAGGTAGCGGATCTCCAGGCCGGGGACCTCGACCATCTGGATGCCGTCCTTGGGCTTCTCGGTGAAGTCCTTGATCTGCTTCTGCGACAGGGAGCGGGCCACCATGTCGATGTCGTCGCTCTCCAGGGCCTCGCCCAGGGCGGTCGAGTCGGCGAAGGGGCGCAGTTCGATCTTGTCGTTGCGCAGGGTGATGTCGCCCTTGTACTTCGGGTTCTTGGTGAAGACGAAGCGGCCGGCCTTGTCGCCCTCGCGCTCGACCTTCACGGTGTACGGGCCCGAGCCGTCGACGTCGAAGCCGTCGCGGAGCCGGTCGGCGGCGTACTTGTCCTTGCTGAGGATGCCGGCGACCGGGGTGGAGAGCTTGTACGGGAAGGTGGCGTCGGGGGTCTTGAGGTGGAAGACGATCCCGTCGGCGCCCTGGGTCTCGACGGTGTCGATGTTCGAGAGGAGGGCGGCCGTTCCGTTGTCCGACTTGATCTTCAGGACGCGCTCGATGGAGTACTTGACGTCCTCGGCGGTGACGGGGGTGCCGTCGGCGAAGGTGAGGCCGGCGCGGAGCGTGCAGCGGTAGCTCTCGCTGACCTTGTCGGAGAAGCCGCAGCTCTCGGCCGCCTCGGGGACGGGCTCGCCGCCCTCCCGGGGGACGTGCAGCAGGGTCTGGACGGTCTGCCGCAGGATGTTCCAGGCGCCGGTGTCGTAGGCGTAGGCCGGGTCGAGCGGGGCGGGGGCGTCCCCGGTCGCGATGAACTGGTCCGTGGTGCCGACCACGATGGCCCGGTCGCCCTCGGAACCGCCACAGGCGGCGAGCAGGGGGGCGAGCAGGCCGGCCACGGCCGGGAGCACCAGGGTCTTGCGGTTCATCGGGGACGATCTCCTCATCCGGCACTGGGTTGCAGCGGTCAGTGACACTCCGCCGCCTGCCGCCCGGTCGGGGCGGGAGCGATCGGGCCGGGTGTTGCGATCGGTCCTGTGTTCACGGCGACTTGGGTGTGCGCCGGTGCACGCGGTTATGCGGCGAAGTACTCGCGAAAGATTAGTGCGCCGGGCCCCTATTGCCGGACCACCGCCGGTGCCCGGGGTAATCGCACAGTGATCATGAATGCGTGCGGTTCGATAGTCATGCGCCGGACGATGCGGACGGTCGCGAGCGAATCGGGCACATGGTGACACCCAGAAGCACTCATTCCGGACGATGAACGGAAACAGGCCATCTGCCGCCCGGCACTCTGCGTGACCAAGGTCACGCGGAGGCCTTTTCGGCAAATGGCCTGATCGGTTTCCCGCGGGAAAGCTCTGCGAAAGCTCAGATTCCCGTGATCAGCGTACGGAGAAAGGGCACGTCGACCTCTTCGAGCGAGCGCACGACGACCCGGCCCGGGGAGGGCGCGATCGGGGTGACGGAGGGCACGGCGACGACCCGGCAGCCCGCCGCCTCGGCCGCCGCGACACCGGTCGCCGTGTCCTCGACGACGGCGCAGAGCGTGGGGTCGGCCCCGACCCCCTCGGCGGCCGCGAGGTACGGATCGGGGTGCGGCTTGGTCCGTACGACCTCGTCCCCGGCGACGGTGAGGGAGAAGCGGTCGCGGCCCAGCGAGGCGAGGACCCGGTCGATGATCCGGCGGTGCGAGGCGGAGACCAGGGCGGTGGGGATGGAGTGCCGGGCCAGCTCGGAGAGGAGCCGATCGGCGCCGGGCATGAGCGGGACGCCCCGCTCGATCCGCTGCTCGAACTTCTCGTTGAGGAGGACGGTCAGCTCGGGGAGGGTGATGTCGGCGCCGGTGGACTCGATGAGGTAGCCGGCGCTGCGGGTCATCGGCCCGCCGACCACCACGTCCCGCCAGGCCTCGTCGAGCCGGTGCCCGAGGTCGGCGAAGACCTCGACCTCCGCGTCCCACCAGAAGCCCTCCGTGTCGACGAGGGTCCCGTCCATGTCGAGGAAGACCGCCTGGAGGGCGGAGCTGCCGTTCGTACGGAACAGGGACGCGGGAACCGTACTGGTCATCCGGCACACCTCCATGAAGGGACGAGAAGGCCGGTCTTCCTCGCCGTGCGGGAGGAGGACCGGCCTGCTGGACGGACAAGTGTACGTCCCGATCACCGGAAACGCGTCCCTTTTCGCACTGCGGCTTGACGCGGGGTCAGCGCGCGGTCACCGTGCGTTGAAGTACTTCGCCTCCGGGTGGTGGATGACGATGGCGTCGGTGGACTGCTCGGGGTGGAGCTGGAACTCCTCCGAGAGGTGGACGCCGATCCGCTCCGGCCGCAGCAGGTCCGCGATCTTGGCGCGGTCCTCCAGGTCGGGGCAGGCGCCGTAGCCGAGGGAGAAGCGGGCGCCGCGGTACTTGAGCGCGAACATGTCCTCGACGTCGGCCGGGTCCTCGCCGGCGAAGCCCAGTTCGGCGCGGACGCGGGCGTGCCAGTACTCGGCGAGGGCCTCGGCGAGCTGGACGGAGAGGCCGTGGAGCTCCAGGTAGTCGCGGTAGGAGTCGGACTCGAAGAGCTTGGCCGTGGCCTCGCCGATCCTCGAGCCCACGGTGACGACCTGGAGGCCGACGACGTCGGTCTCGCCGGACTCCTCCGGGCGGAAGAAGTCCGCGAGGCAGAGGCGGCGGCCCCGGCGCTGGCGGGGGAAGGAGAAGCGGGTCCGCTCGTTGCCGCCCTCGTCCAGGATGATCAGGTCGTCGCCCTTGGAGACGCAGGGGAAGTAGCCGTGCACGACGGCCGCCTCCAGGAGGTTCTCGGTGTGGAGGCGCTCCAGCCAGCCGCGCAGCCGGGGCCGGCCCTCGGTCTCCACCAGCTCCTCGTACGCCGGTCCGTCGCCGGCCCGGTTCTGCTTGAGGCCCCACTGGCCCTTGAAGAGGGCGCCCTCGTCGAGCCAGGAGGCGTAGTCCTTGAGCGGGATGCCCTTGACGACGCGGGTGCCCCAGAACGGCGGGGTGGGCACCGGGTTGTCGGTGGCGACGTCCGAGCGGCCGCCGGGCTCCGGCTCCTCGACCCGGAGCGCGGCCGCGTCCCGCTTGGGCACCCGGCGCTGCTTGAGCTCGGGGAGCGCGGCTCCGGGCACTCCGCGCTTGACGGCGATGAGGGCGTCCATGAGGCGCAGGCCCTCGAAGGCGTCGCGGGCGTAGCGGACCTCGCCCTGGTAGATCTCGTGGAGGTCCTGCTCGACGTAGGCGCGGGTCAGGGCGGCGCCGCCGAGGATCACGGGGTACCTGGCGGCCAGCTCGCGCTGGTTGAGCTCCTCCAGGTTCTCCTTCATGATCACGGTGGACTTCACCAGGAGGCCGGACATGCCGATGACGTCGGCGTTGTGCTGCTCGGCGGCCTCCAGGATGGCGGAGACGGGCTGCTTGATGCCGATGTTGACGACGTTGTAGCCGTTGTTGGACAGGATGATGTCCACGAGGTTCTTGCCGATGTCGTGGACGTCGCCGCGCACGGTGGCCAGGACGATGGTGCCCTTGCCCTCGGCGTCGGACTTCTCCATGTGCGGTTCGAGGTGGGCGACGGCCGTCTTCATGACCTCGGCGGACTGGAGCACGAACGGCAGCTGCATCTGGCCGGAGCCGAACAGCTCGCCGACCACCTTCATGCCGTCCAGGAGGGTGTCGTTGACGATGTCGAGGGCCGGGGTGGTGGTCAGGGCCTCGTCGAGGTCGGCCTCCAGGCCGTTCTTCTCCCCGTCGATGATCCGCCGCTTCAGGCGCTCCTCCAGCGGCAGCGCGGCCAGTTCCTCGGCCTTGCCGGCCTTGAGGGACTTGGTGGTGGCTCCCTCGAAGAGGGCCATCAGCTTCTGCAGCGGGTCGTAGCCCTCCGCGCGCCGGTCGTGGATCAGGTCGAGCGCGGTGGTGACCTGCTCGTCGTCGAAGCGGGCGATGGGCAGGATCTTGGAGGCGTGCACGATCGCCGAGTCCAGACCCGCCTTCACGCACTCGTCCAGGAAGACGGAGTTCAGCAGGATGCGGGCGGCCGGGTTGAGGCCGAAGGAGATGTTCGACAGGCCCAGCGTGGTCTGCACGTCGGGGTGGCGGCGCTTGAGTTCGCGGATCGCCTCGATGGTGGCGATGCCGTCCTTGCGGGACTCCTCCTGACCGGTGCAGATGGTGAAGGTCAGGGTGTCGATGAGGATGTCCGACTCCTGGATCCCCCAGTTGCCGGTCAGATCCTCGATGAGGCGCTCGGCGATGGCGACCTTGTGCTCGACGGTGCGGGCCTGGCCCTCCTCGTCGATGGTCAGCGCGATCAGGGCCGCGCCGTGCTCCTGGGCCAGGCGGGTGACCTTGGCGAAGCGGGACTCGGGCCCGTCGCCGTCCTCGTAGTTCACCGAGTTGATGACGGCCCGGCCGCCGAGCTTCTCCAGGCCGGCCCGGATGACCTCGACCTCGGTGGAGTCCAGGACGATCGGGAGGGTGGAGGCGGTGGCGAAGCGCCCCGCCAGCTCCTCCATGTCCGCGACGCCGTCGCGGCCGACGTAGTCCACGCAGAGGTCGAGCATGTGCGCGCCCTCGCGGATCTGGTCCCGGGCCATCTCCACGCAGTCGTCCCAGCGGGCCTCCAGCATGGCCTCGCGGAACTTCTTCGAGCCGTTGGCGTTGGTGCGCTCGCCGATCGCCATGTACGAGGTGTCCTGGCGGAACGGCACCGTCTGGTAGAGCGAGGCGGCGCCCGGCTCCGGACGCGGCTCGCGGCCGGCGGGGGTCAGGCCGCGGACCCGCTCGACGACCTGCCGCAGGTGCTCCGGGGTCGTACCGCAGCAGCCGCCGATCAGGGAGAGGCCGTAGTCGCGGACGAAGTTCTCCTGGGCGTCGGCCAGCTCGGCCGGCGACAGCGGGTAGTGGGCGCCGTCCGAGGTCAGGACCGGCAGGCCGGCGTTCGGCATGCAGGAGAGCGGGATGCGGGAGTGGCGGGCGAGGTAGCGCAGGTGCTCGCTCATCTCGGCCGGACCGGTGGCGCAGTTCAGGCCGATCATGTCGATGCCGAGCGGCTCGAGGGCCGTCAGGGCGGCGCCGATCTCGGAACCGAGGAGCATCGTGCCGGTCGTCTCGACGGTGACGGACACGATCAGCGGCACGTCGGCGCCCAGCGCCTCCAGGGCGCGGCGGGCGCCGATCACGGACGCCTTGGTCTGGAGGAGGTCCTGCGTGGTCTCCACGATGAGCGCGTCCGCGCCGCCCGCGAGGAGGCCCTCGGCGTTCTGCTGGTAGGCGTCGCGCAGGAGGGGGTACGGGGCGTGGCCCAGGGTCGGCAGCTTGGTGCCGGGGCCGATCGAGCCGAGGACCCAGCGCTGGCGGCCGGTGGAGGCGGTGAACTCGTCGGCCACCTCGCGGGCGATCCGGGCGCCCGCCTCGGACAGCTCGTGGACGCGCTCGGGGATGTCGTACTCCCCCAGGGCGGCGTGGTTGGCGCCGAAGGTGTTGGTCTCGACGCAGTCGACGCCGGCGGAGAAGTACTCCTGGTGGACCGAACGGACGATGTCGGGCCGGGTGACGTTGAGGATCTCGTTGCACCCCTCGAGGTTCTGGAAGTCCTCGAGGGTGGGGTCCTGGGCCTGGAGCATGGTTCCCATGGCTCCGTCGGCGACCACCACGCGGGTCGCGAGTGCCTCGCGGAGGGCGGCGGCGCGGCTCCGGGCGTCGCCGGGGGCGGGGGCGCTTCCTCCGGAGGCGGAGGCGGAAGGGGACGGCAACGAGGCCATGGGCGATCTCCCTGGGCTGCGACGGCTGTCGGCTTTGCACGCCCGGTGGAGCGTGCACGGAGCCAGCCTAACCATGCCCGGCCCGGGGTGGACACGGCGTCCCACGGGCCGGACGGCATCCTGTGTCCGGGGACTCCCGGTCCTGCCCCTCCTTGTCCGACACTGTGAAATGTGACGGAAGGTCGGCATCGGCCGATAGTGTTCAGCATTGTCGAACAGCGCGAGAGGAATAGGGGCCGGGCGATGGCTAAGAACATCCAGTCGCTTGAAAGAGCGGCGGCCATGCTGCGACTGCTCGCGGGCGGCGAGCGCCGGCTCGGCCTGTCCGACATCGCGTCGTCGCTCGGACTCGCCAAGGGGACGGCCCACGGGATCCTGCGCACCCTCCAGGCGGAGGGCTTCGTGGAGCAGGAGGCGGCCTCGGGCCGCTACCAGCTGGGCGCGGAGCTGCTGCGGCTCGGGAACAGCTACCTGGACGTGCACGAGCTGCGGGCGCGGGCGCTCGTCTGGACGGACGACCTGGCGCGGTCCAGCGGCGAGAGCGTGCACCTGGGGGTGCTGCACCAGCGGGGCGTGCTGATCGTGCACCACGTCTTCCGGCCGGACGACAGCCGTCAGGTCCTGGAGGTGGGGGCCATGCAGCCGCTGCACTCCACGGCCCTGGGCAAGGTGCTCTCGGCGTACGACCCGGTGGCGCACAGCGAGGTGCTGGAGGTCGAGCGGGAGGCGTTCACGCCCCGGACGACGACGGCGCTCGGGGACTTCGAGACGCTGCTCGACACGGTGCGGGCCCGGGGCTGGGCGGCGGACGTGGAGGAGACCTGGGAGGGCGTGGCGTCGGTGGCGGCGCCGATCCACGACCGGCGGCGGATGCCGGTGGGCGCGGTGGCGGTGACGGGCGCGGTGGAGCGGCTCCGCCCGGACGGCGAGCTGCGGCCGGAGCTGGTGGCGGCGGTGCGGGACTGCGCCCGGGCGGTCTCCCGGGACCTGGGGGCCGGCCGCTTCTGAGGCTCCGGCCGCTTCCTCCCGGGGCGCCCCGCACCCTCTCCCCGGACCTTCCGCCTTCTTCCCACCCCTCCCCCCGCACCCCTTTCCGACCCGCCGGTAACGATCGCGTCATCGGCGGGTTTTTCGCTTCCCGGACCCTTGACGCGCTGTTGACCCGAGGGCAAAACTTCCGTTCACCGGTCGGCATTGCCGAACACCTACCGGCAATACGCGCTAGAGTGTGGCAGTGCCAAGGGCCGGCAACGCCCTCAACACGAGGGTGCGGACCATCGGAGGGACCCGTGGTTCGCCTTCCCCTGGACGAAGGACAAAGGAGTCGCGGGTGTCCAGCTCCGACATCTTCCTCGGCGAGACCATCGGTACCGCCGTACTCATCCTGCTCGGCGGTGGCGTGTGCGCCGCCGTCACGCTCAAGAGCTCCAAGGCGCGCGGCGCCGGCTGGCTCGCGATCACCTTCGGGTGGGGCTTCGCCGTCATGACGGCCGTCTACATGACGGCTTCCCTCTCGGGCGCCCATCTGAACCCCGCCGTCACGGTCGGCATCGCGATCAAGGACGGGGCCTGGGGCGACGTGCCCGTCTACTTCGCCGGCCAGCTGCTCGGCGCGATGATCGGCGCGGCGCTGGTCTGGGTGGCCTACTACGGCCAGTTCCGGGCCCACCTCACGGACCCGGAGACCCTCGGCGAGACGCCGATCGAGGGCCCCGGCCCGGTGCTCGGGATCTTCTCCACGGGCCCCGAGATCCGCAACACCTGGCAGAACCTGGCCACCGAGGTCATCGGCACCGTCGTACTCGTGCTCGCCGTGCTCACCCAGGGTCTCAACGACAGCGGCAAGGGCCTCGGCACCCTGGGCGCCCTGATCACCGCCTTCGTCGTGGTCTCCATCGGCCTCTCGCTCGGCGGCCCGACCGGTTACGCCATCAACCCGGCCCGCGACCTCGGCCCGCGCATCGTGCACGCCCTGCTGCCGCTGCCGAACAAGGGCGGCTCCGACTGGGGCTACGCCTGGATCCCGGTGGTCGGTCCGCTGATCGGCGGCGCCCTCGCCGCGGGTATCTACACCATCGCGTTCGCCTGAGCCGTCCTTCTTCCAGACCTCCCTTGGAGCACACCGTGACCGACGCCCACACCTCCGGCCCCTTCATCGCCGCCATCGACCAGGGCACCACCTCGTCCCGCTGCATCGTCTTCGACAAGGACGGCCGGATCGTCTCCGTCGACCAGAAGGAGCACGAGCAGATCTTCCCGAAGCCGGGCTGGGTGGAGCACGACGCCGCCGAGATCTGGACCAACGTCCAGGAGGTCGTCGCCGGCGCCCTGGAGAAGGCGGAGATCACCGCCGCCGACGTCGAGGCCATCGGCATCACCAACCAGCGCGAGACCACGCTGCTGTGGGACAGGAACACCGGCGAGCCCGTCCACAACGCCCTCGTCTGGCAGGACACCCGCACCGACACCCTCTGCAAGGAGCTCGGCCGCAACGTCGGCCAGGACCGCTTCCGCCGCGAGACCGGCCTCCCCCTCGCCTCGTACTTCTCCGGCCCCAAGGTCCGCTGGCTGCTCGACAACGTCGAGGGCCTGCGCGAGCGCGCCGAGCGCGGCGACATCCTCTTCGGCACCATGGACTCCTGGGTCATCTGGAACCTGACCGGCGGCGTCGACGGCGGCGTGCACGTCACCGACGTCACCAACGCCTCCCGCACCATGCTGATGAACCTCCACGAGATGGCGTGGGACGAGCGCATCCTGCACTCCATGGACGTCCCGGCCGCCGTACTGCCGGAGATCCGTTCCTCCGCCGAGGTGTACGGCACGGTCAAGGGCGGCGTCCTCGACGGCGTCCCGGTCGCCTCCGCGCTCGGCGACCAGCAGGCCGCCCTGTTCGGCCAGACGTGTTTCGCCGAGGGCGAGGCCAAGTCCACGTACGGCACCGGCACCTTCATGCTGATGAACACCGGCGACAAGGTGATCAACTCCTACAGCGGCCTGCTGACCACGGTCGGCTACCGGATCGGCGACGAGAAGCCGGTCTACGCCCTGGAGGGCTCGATCGCCGTCACCGGCTCCCTGGTGCAGTGGATGCGCGACCAGATGGGCCTGATCAAGTCCGCCGCCGAGATCGAGACCCTCGCGTCCTCGGTCGAGGACAACGGCGGCGCCTACTTCGTCCCGGCCTTCTCCGGCCTGTTCGCCCCGTACTGGCGCTCCGACGCGCGCGGTGTCATCGCCGGCCTCACCCGGTACGTCACCAAGGCGCACATCGCCCGCGCCGTCCTGGAGGCCACCGCCTGGCAGACCCGCGAGATCGCCGACGCCATGACGAAGGACTCCGGCGTCGAGCTGACCGCGCTCAAGGTCGACGGCGGCATGACCTCCAACAACCTGCTGATGCAGACCCTCTCGGACTTCGTGGACGCGCCCGTCGTGCGCCCCATGGTCGCCGAGACCACCTGCCTCGGCGCCGCCTACGCCGCCGGCCTGGCCGTCGGCTTCTGGCCCGACACCGACGCGCTGCGCGCCAACTGGCGCCGGGCCGCCGAATGGACCCCCCGCATGGACGCCGACAAGCGCGACCGCGAGTACAAGAGCTGGCTGAAGGCCGTCGAGCGCTCCATGGGCTGGCTCGAAGACGAATCCGCCGAGCAGTGAGAGCCAGCAGTAAGAGCGAGCAGTAAGAGGAGCAAGCGACATGACCACCCTGCAGAGCGTCCCCGCCCTGGGGACGCGCCCGGCCGCCGGTTCCCTGCCGAGCCGCGCCGAGACCCGGGACCAGCTCTCCAAGGCGACGTACGACCTCCTGGTGGTCGGCGGCGGCATCCTGGGCATCTCCACCGCCTGGCACGCCGCGCAGTCGGGCCTGCGGGTGGCCCTGGTGGACGCCGGCGACTTCGCCGGCGCCACCTCCTCCGCCTCCTCGAAGCTGCTCCACGGCGGCCTGCGCTACCTGCAGACCGGCGCGGTGAAGCTGGTGGCGGAGAACCACTTCGAGCGGCGCGCGGTCTCCCGCCAGGTGGCCCCGCACCTCGCCAACCCCCTCACCTTCTACCTGCCCGTCTACAAGGGCGGCCCGCACGGCGCGGCCAAGCTGGGCGCCGGCGTCTTCGCGTACTCCGCCCTCTCCGCGTTCGGCGACGGCGTCGGCCACCTGCTCTCCCCCGCCAGGGCCGCGCAGGACGTGCCGGAGCTGCGGACCGACGGCCTGAAGGCCGTGGCCGTCTACGGCGACGACCAGATGAACGACGCCCGGATGGCGCTGATGACGGTCCGCGCCGCGGTCGACGCCGGCGCCACCGTCCTCAACCACGCCGAGGTCACCGGTCTGCGCTTCACCCGGGGCCGGGTCACCGGCGCCGAGCTGAAGGACCGCACCAGCGGCGACGAGTTCGGGGTGACCGCCCGCCTGGTCCTCAACGCGACCGGCCCGTGGGTCGACCACCTGCGGAAGATGGAGGACCCGAACGCGGCCCCCTCCATCCGCCTCTCCAAGGGCGCGCACCTGGTCCTGAAGCGGACCTCCCCGTGGAAGGCCGCGCTCGCCACCCCGATCGACAAGTACCGCATCACCTTCGCCCTCCCCTGGGAGGACATGCTGCTGCTCGGCACCACCGACGAGGAGTACGAGGGCGACCCCGGCCAGGTCGAGGTCACCGAGAAGGACACCGCCCAGATCCTGGACGAGGCCGCCTTCTCCATCCGCGACCAGCAGCTGTCGCGCGACCTGATCACGTACGCCTTCGCCGGTCTGCGGGTGCTCCCCGGCGGCCCCGGCGACACCTCGAAGGCCAAGCGCGAGACGGTCGTGACCGAGGGCCGCGGCGGGATGCTGTCGGTGGCCGGCGGCAAGTGGACGACCTTCCGCCACATCGGCCGCACGGTCATGAGGAAGCTGGAGCAGCTGCCCGGTCACCCGCTCGGCGAGGACTACGAGCCGGTGTCCGCGCTGCCGAAGCGGCTACCGCTGCCCGGCATAGCCAATCCGAACGCGGTCGCCCACCGGCTGCTCGTCGACGGCCCGGCGCCCGGTCCGCGCATGGCCGCCGACACCGCCAAGCACCTGGCGACGCACTACGGTTCGCTCTCCTTCGAGATCGCCCGCATGGCGAACGAGAACCCGGAGCTGGCCCGGCGCGTCCACCCGGACGCGCCGGAGATCTGGGCCCAGGTCGCCTACGCCCGCGACCACGAGTGGGCCGAGACCGCCGACGACGTGCTGCGCCGCCGCACGACGCTGACCATCCGCGGTCTGGCGACGGACGAGGTCCGCGCCGGGGTGGAGTCGATGCTGCGCAAGTAACACCCTTGGGAGCAGGGGCGGTTCCTCTTCCAGGGACCGCCCCTCCGGCGTGCCACATCCCGTCCACACGCCCGCAACACTCCGCGCGCAGAGTTGAAGCATGAAGTTTCAAGTGCTCACGATCGTCCACCACTCCCCGCACCCGCTCACCGGCGAACTGCTGTCCGCCGCCGACCGGTTGGAGCAGGTCGTCACGCTCGGCGAGACCGCCGAGCGGCTGGGCTTCGACGCGTACGCGGTGGGCGAGCGGCACGCGGGCCCGTTCCTCTCCTCGGCCCCGACCGTGCTGCTCGCCGCGCTCGCCGCCCGCACCACCCGGATCCGGCTCCTCACCGGCGTGACCGTGGTCGCGATCCTCGACCCGGTCCGGGTCGCCGAGGACTACGCCACGCTCGACCAGCTCTCCCGGGGCCGGATCGAACTCGTCGTCGGCAAGGGCGCGGAGGCCGGCCACTTCGACCTCTTCGGCCTGGACGAGGAGCGGCAGTGGGGCCTCCAGAAGGAGAAGTACGAGCTGCTCCGCCGGCTCTGGACGGAGGAGGGCGTCGACTGGGAGGGCGAGTTCCGGCCCGCCCTGAAGAACGTGACCACGGTCCCGCGCCCGTACGCCGGTCCGCCCCGGATCTGGCACGGCTCGGCCACCAGCCTCAACTCCCCCGAACTCGCGGCGAAGCACGGCGATCCGCTCTTCACCGCCAACGCGATCCAGCCCCGCGAGGCGTACGCGCGGCTCATCGCCCACTACCGCGAGAAGTTCGAGGAGTACGGGCACGACCCGGCCCACGCGCGGGTGGCGGCCGGTTCCGGCGGCCTGCTCGTCGCCGACACCCCCGAGCGGGCGGTCGCCCGTTACAAGGACCTGTACGAGGCGAAGGTCCGGCAGAGCTTCCGGCCGCACCTGGAGGGGAAGGCGGGGTACAACACCCCGTTCCGCACGATCGAGGAAGCCGTCGCGGACGGCCCCCAGCTGATCGGCTCGCCGCAGCAGATCATCGACAAGATCCTCGGCTACCACGAGCACTACGGGCACGACCTCCAGTCCGTCACGGTCGACACCTTCGGGCAGTCGACGGCCGAGCAGGCCGAGACGCTGCAGCGCTTCGCCGAGGAGATCGCGCCGGTGGTCCGGAGGGAGGCGCCCAGCACCCTCTGGGAGGAGTGACCCCGCCGTGTGCGGGGGTGAGTTCCTGGGTAGTCGATCAAGGCCGCACGGGTTTTCGGGGATGTCCGGGGGCTGCGGACGGACCGCCGGAAAGCCGTAAGGTTGGTCCGTACGACAGGAACTTCGAGAAGGAGGCGCTGGGTGATCGAGCTCGAGGGGGTGCCCGAGCTGATCGACCCGGTCATGGTGGCCGCGTTCGAGGGCTGGAACGACGCCGGGGACGCCGCCTCCACCGCGGTCGGTCATCTGGACCGGGAGTGGAAGGGCGAGGTGTTCGCGGCGCTCGACGCCGAGGACTACTACGACTTCCAGGTGAACCGGCCCACGGTCTTCCTGGAGAACGGCGTACGGAAGATCACCTGGCCGACGACCAGACTCTCGGTGGTCCGGGTGGGCGGCGACAAGCCCCGCGACCTGGTGCTCGTGCGCGGGATCGAACCCTCGATGCGCTGGCGCTCCTTCTGCAACGAGCTGCTCGGCTTCGCGCACGAGCTGGGCGTGGAGATGGTGGTGATCCTGGGCGCGCTGCTCGGCGACACCCCGCACACCCGGCCGGTCCCGGTCAGCGGGGTGACCTCCGACCCGGACCTGGCGCGCACGATGGACCTGGAGGAGACCCGGTACGAGGGCCCGACGGGCATCGTGGGCATCCTCCAGGAGGCGTGCACACACGCGGGCGTGCCGGCCGTGAGCCTGTGGGCGGCGGTGCCGCACTACGTGTCGCAGCCGCCGAACCCGAAGGCGACGCTGGCGCTGCTCAACCGCCTGGAGGACCTGATCGGGCTGCGCATCCCGCTGGGCGAGCTGCCCGAGGACGCGCGGGCCTGGCAGTTGGGCGTGGACCAGCTGGCCGCCGAGGACAGCGAGGTCGCCGAGTACGTGCAGACCCTGGAGGAGGCGCGGGACACCGCGGAGCTCCCGGAGGCGTCCGGCGAGGCGATCGCCCGTGAGTTCGAGCGGTATCTGCGGCGGCGCGAGCCGGGCACGGGGCCCGGTCCGGGGGTGGCGACGGAGGGCGGGGACTCCCCGTTCCTGCGCGACCCCGGCAGCGGCCGCACCCGCCCGCCGAAGCCGGAGCAGCCGGGGCCGGAGTCGGTTCCGGGGTCCGAGGCGGCTCCGGAAGCGGAGACGGAGCCGGAAGCGGGTGCGGATGCGGATGCGGATGCACCGGACGACGGGTCCGTTCCGGACGGGGGCGCCACGGGCGAGAACCCGTCCGGCAAGAATTCGCCCGGCGAGGGACCGTCCGGCGAGAGCCCGCTCGGCGAGGGCCCGGACGCCAGTGGCCCGGACGACGACTCCGGCAGGTGACAAGCGGCGGACGATGAGGGAGGGGCGCCCGGAACCGGGCGCCCCTCCCTCGTGTCGTGTGCCGTGCGGAACTCTTCCGGCGCCCTACAGCGCGACGCCCAGGAGCGCGTCGACCGTGCGGGAGACGAGCCCGGGAGCGGATTCGTCCGTGCCGCCCCCGGCCGTCTGGTGCTCGGCCCAGCGGTCGACCGCGGCGAGCGCGGCCGGCGTGTCGAGGTCGTCGGCGAGGGCCTCGCGGACCTCCTCGACGAGGGTGTCGGCGGAGGGTCCATCGGGGCGGGATACCGCGGCGCGCCAGCGTCCGAGGCGCTCCAGGGCGTCCTGGAGGATCCCGTCGGTCCACTCCCAGTCGGCGCGGTAGTGGTGGGAGAGGAGCGCGAGCCGGATCGCGGCCGGGTCGACGCCGTCGCGGCGCAGCTTCGAGACGAAGACCAGGTTGCCCCTGGACTTGGACATCTTCTCGCCGTCGAGGGCGACCATGCCGGCGTGGACGTACGCCTTGGCCATCGGGAACTCGCCGGTGAGGGCCTGGGCGTGCGAGGCGCCCATCTCGTGGTGCGGGAAGATCAGGTCGGAGCCGCCGCCCTGCACGTCGAAGCCCATGCCGAGGTGGTCGAGGGCGATGGCGACGCACTCGATGTGCCAGCCGGGGCGGCCCGCGCCGAGGCTGCCGCCGTCCCAGCTCGGCTCGCCCTCGCGGGCGGCCATCCAGAGCATCGGGTCGAGCGGGTTCTTCTTGCCGGGGCGCTCGGGGTCGCCGCCGCGCTCGGCGGAGAGGTGGCGCATCAGCTCGGCGTCGTAGTGCGAGACCTCGCCGAAGTGCGGGTCGGCGTCGACGGAGAAGTAGACGTCGCCGTCGAGCTCGTAGGCGGCGCCGGAGTCCCGCAGGCGCTCCACGAGCGGGACGATCCCCGGTATGGCCTCGACCGCGCCGACGTAGTGCCGCGGGGGCAGCATCCGCAGGGCGGTCATGTCCTCGCGGAAGAGGGCGGTCTCGCGCTCGGCGAGGCCGACCCAGTCGACGCCGTCGCGGATCGCGCGCTCCAGGAGGGGGTCGTCCACGTCCGTCACGTTCTGGACGTAGTGAACCTGCCGCTTGGTGTCGAGCCACACGCGCTGAACGAGGTCGAACGCGTTGTAGGTCGCCGCGTGACCCATGTGGGTCGCGTCGTACGGGGTGATGCCGCAGACGTAGATACGGGCGACGGGGCCGGGGACGAGGGTGACTCGTCCCCCGGTCGCGGTGTCGTGGATCCGGAGGTCGCGGCCCTTGCCGGGAAGGGCGGGGACCTCAGAAGCGGGCCAGGCATGCATGACCCGAGCGTAACCGGACAGGTGTTCCGGATACGAACCGGATCCGGGATCTTGACCGATTAGGCGGTCTTGCGGGGCGAATGCGCGCGTGCGTACCCCTGGGGGGTGCCCCTCCGCCCGGCCCGGCTTGGCCGAAACCTTTCGGTCGAACCCGTGGGACGGGCGGCTTTCTCAGACGGGCGGCCAGGGGATGGCGGGCCACTGCCCCGAGGGCTCCGGGTGCCGTCCGTCCGCCCGCAGGGCCGCCACGCGGGCGCGTACCGCCGCCACCTCGGCGCCGGTGAGCAGTTCGGCCAGTCGGGTGGCGAGGGGCGCTCCGGGCGTCAGCGCCGGGCCGAGGCGGTCGAGGGCCTCGACCGCCTCGGCGGGCAGCTCCTCGCCCGCCCATCCCCACAGCAGGGTGCGCAGCTTGTCCTCGACGTGGAAGGTGACCCCGTGGTCGATGCCGTACAGGTGTCCGCCGGGGGCCGGCAGCAGGTGCCCGCCCTTGCGGTCGCCGTTGTTGATCACGGCGTCCAGGACGGCGAGCCGCCGCAGTTCGGGGGTGTCGGCGTGGACGAGGAGGGCGGTGCGGCCCTCGCCGACCTCGGCCTCCCCGACGGCCTTCCAGCCCTCCCCCGGCTCCTCGTCCTCGGTGAGGGCCAGGAGCCGCGCCCCGGGGTCGGCCTCGATCCACAGCTGGACCATGCCCTCGCCGTACGGGCCGTCGCGGAGCACCGTCGGCGGGACCAGGCCCCAGCCGGTGGCCTCGGAGACCTCGTACGCGGCGACCTCGCGCCGGGCGAGGTTTCCGTCGGGGAAGTCCCACAGGGGCCGCTCCCCCGCGACCGGCTTGTAGACGCAGGCCGCCTCCCGGCCCCCGTACGCGACGGAGCAGTACAGGACGGCGTTGGAGGCCTCGCGGATCCGGCCGCGCACGGTCAGCTCACCGCGGGCGAGCAGGTCCGCGCCCGGCAGGGTCTGGGGGCTGCTCATGCTCCGCGGCGGTATCCGTTCTGGCGGGGGCAGACGTGCCCCTCGGGGTCGAGCGGCAGGCTGCACAGCGGGCACGGCGGGCGGCCGGCGTTGACGACGTCCAGGGCCCGCTTGGCGAAGGCCCGGGCCTGGGCACCGGTGAGGCGGACCCGCAGCATCGGCGGGCCGTTCTCCTCGTCCTGGAGCAGCCGCTCCTCGGCCTCGGCGAGGTCCTCCTCGGAGTCCGCGTCGAGCTCCACGAGGGCCTGCGCCTCGACGATCATGCGCTGCTCCTCGCCGTCCCAGGCGAGCGCCATGGTGCCGACCCGGAACTCCTCCTCGACGGGCACGTCGAGGGGGGCGGTGTCCGCGACCTCGGCGGGGGCGACGGCGGGCACCGGGGCGTTGCCGCCGGTGCGCCGCACGACCTCGTCGAGGAGTTCGTCGATGCGCTCGGCGAGGGCGGCGACCTGCATCTTCTCCAGGGCGACACTGGTGACCCGGCCGCCCGCGGACGCCTGGAGGAAGAACGTACGGCGGCCAGGCAGCCCGACCGTACCGGCCACGAAACGCTCCGGTGGGTCGTAGAGGAACACCTGACGGGACACGTTCCCGACTCCTTGCGTCTCGACGGTCGTACTACAACGGCGCGTCCACCCTACTGCGCGAAGGGATCACGGTGCGCCCGCACCACCACCGACCTCGGCCGTCCCACCGTCCCCGGGACGCTCACGGGGGGCGAATCCGGCGAAGTCCCCCGTGTCGCCGAGCCGGAGGAGGAAGGGACGCAGGCGCGTGTAGCGGATGACGGTGACCGAACAGGGATCGACGTGGAGGCGCTGGAAGAGGTCGAGGTGGAGGCCGAGGGCGTCCGCCACGAGCGACTTGACGATGTCGCCGTGCGAGCACATGACGTAGCAGGCGTCCTCGCCGTGCTCGGCCTCGATCCGGGCGTTCCAGTCGCGTACGGCCTCGACGGCGCGGTTCTGCATGGCGCGCATGGACTCGCCGCCGGGGAAGGCGGCGGCGGAGGCGTGCGCCTGGACGACCTCCATCAGGGGCTCGCCGTTGAGCTCGGCGAGCTTGCGGCCCGACCAGTCGCCGTAGTCGCACTCGTTGATCCGGTCCTCGACGTGGAGCGGGAGGTCCGGGCGGGCGTCGAGGAGGGGGCGCAGGGTCTCCCGGCAGCGCTGGAGGGGGCTGGAGACGGCGGCGGCGAGCGGGACGTCCGCGAGGCGCCCGGGGAGGGCGGCGGCCTGCGCGGCCCCGCGCTCGTCGAGCGCGATCCCGGGCGTGCGCCCGGCGAGGACCCCGGAGGTGTTGGCGGTGGAGCGTCCGTGCCGGACGAGGATCAGCGTGGCCATGGCGGCCAGCCTAGGGGGTGGCCGGGGCGGGCCGGCGGGCCCGCACGCGCGCGTGGCCGGCGCCGGCGGCGGCGGGCGGCCGTCCGGCTGCGCCGACGGGCTCGCTGCGCGCGCGTGGCCGGCGTCCGGGGATCCGCGGGGTCCGCACGCGTGCATGGCGGGGTCGTCCGGGGGAAAATGCGCTCCGTGATCGTGGACTCTGCCATCTACCGGGACGGGCGCCGCACGGACGGGCCCGCCGACCTCTCGGACGCCCTGGAGGAGGCGCGGTCGAAGGGCGACGCGTTCCTGTGGGTGGGCCTGCACGAACCCTCCGAGGCGGAGTTCGACCACGTCGCCTCGGAGTTCGCGCTGCACCCCCTGGCCGTCGAGGACGCCCTGAAGGCCCACCAGCGGCCCAAGCTGGAGGTCTACGACGACTCGCTCTTCATGGTGCTCAAGCCGGTCGTGTACGAGCCGGAGAGCGACCGGGTCTCCTCGGGCGAGCTGATGCTGTTCGTGGGCGACTCGTTCGTGGTCACGGTCCGGCATGGCGAGGGGGCCCCGCTGGCGCAGGTGCGCCGGCGCCTGGAGGCCGACCCGGAGGTCCTGAAGCACGGGCCGACGTCGGTCCTGTACGCGGTGAGCGACGCGATCGTGGACCACTACCTGGAGGTCGCGGGCGAGCTCCAGGTGGACCTGGAGGAGCTGGAGGCGGACGTCTTCGCGCCCAGCGGGGACGCGGCCTCCAACACGGCGGCGCGGATCTACACGGCGAAGCGGCAGGTCCTGGAGTTCCGGCGGGCCAGCGGGCCGCTGGCCGGTCCGATGGCGCGTCTCACGGCGGGTTCGGTGCCGTTCGTGGAGGAGCACGCCCAGCCGTTCTTCCGGGACGTCAACGACCACCTGCTGCGCTCCAACGATCAGGTGGAGGGTCTGGACCGGCTCCTGTCCGACGTGCTCTCGGCCCATCTGGCGCAGATGGGGGTGCGGCAGAACGACGACATGCGGAAGATCTCGGCGTGGGCGGCCATGGCCGCGGTCCCCACCATGGTCGCGGGGATCTACGGCATGAACTTCGAGCACATGCCGGAGCTGCGCTGGGGGATGGGGTACCCGGCGGTGATCGTCGTGATGACGGGGATCGTCGTCGTCCTGTACCGGATGTTCAAGCGGCGCGGCTGGATGTAGGACCGTTCCCGCCGCGCCGTACCGGAACCGGGTTCAGAAGGCGGGGGCGGGGGCAGCCGGGCCGCCGAGGGCGTCGAGCCGTTCGGGCGTCCTGAGGTCGATCATCTTGTGCCACCCGGCGACGCGCTCGTACGCGTACATGGCGTGGATGCCGGCGGCGAGGGCGAGGGCCTTGGGCCTCGGCCACTTCAGGATGCGGCCCATGTGGCGCATCACGGCGAGGCTGACGTCGCGGTAGACCTGGATCTCGACGAGGGCGGACGCGCGCAGGGTCCGCTGGATCAGCCGGCCGTGGCCCAGGCGGGCGAGCCGGAGCAGTTCCTCGTGGCAGTAGGCGAGGTGGTTGGCCTCGTCGTTGTCGATCATGTGGATGGCCCTGCCCAGTTCGGGGTGGTCCCCGAAGTACGTGACGAGCATGTCCATCTGGTCGGCGGCCCGCTGCTCGGTGACCCGGCTGTGGGCGAGGTAGACGATGATGTCCCGCTCGGTCAGCGGCTCGTCGCGGCGGAGCTTGTCGTGCGCGAGGCCGATGCCGCGCCGTTCGAGCAGCATCGTGTAGTCGGTGTCGGGGGGCACCGGGACGGGTTCGAGGCCGCGCTTCCTCATCAACGCGTTGAAGATCCGGCCGTGCTTGTCCTCGTCGGCGCCGTGCCGGGTGATCTTGGGCGCGAGGTCGCGCATCCCGGGGGCGACGAGGGCCGCGATCCGGGCGTTCTCCCAGCCGCCCTGGGCCTCGCCGCTCGCCGCGATCGAGCAGAAGAGCCGGAAGGACTCGTCGTCGTCGATGATTTCCTGGAACAGGCCCTTGGCCGTGAGCATCGCCGCCACCTCCGTGCGGACGTTCGCACTCCGGTACGTCCGGGGAGCACCTCGTCCGGGGAGAACGAGTCAAGTCCTGTCCGGGGTGGCGGGCAACACGGGGCCGGGAACTGCTCGGCCGAAAGAGTGAGCCCCGAGGGCGTAACCAGGAGCCCGCCGGAGCCGTTGTGCTGCGTGACGGCCGTGGCGGGGAAGACCCCCGAGCCCCCACCACGGCCGCAGACCTCGCCGGCGGCTCCGTACGGGACATCCGTACGGAGCCGTCGGCGCTTCACGCACGGGGTCGTCGGCGCGTCACGCGAGGTCGGCCCGCTCCAGCGCCTCGACGCCCGCCCGCAGGGCCGCCACCCGCTCGTCGAGGGTGAAGCCGGCCGGGGCGACGGTGAGGGTGGTGACCCCGGCGGCGGCGTAGGCCGCCATCCGGTCGGCGATCCGCTCGACGGAGCCGAGCAGGGTGGTGCGGTCGATCAGCGAGTGCGGCACGGCGGCCGCGGCCCCCGTCCTGTCGCCGGCCAGGTACTTGTCCTGGATCTCGGCGGCCTCCTTCTCGTACCCCATGCGCCCCGCGAGCCGGTTGTAGAAGTTCTGCTCGCGGCTGCCCATGCCGCCGACGTAGAGGGCCGTGTACGGCCGGAACACGTCGGCGAGCGCCTCTACGTCGTCGCCGAGGGCGAGCGGCACGGTGGGACAGACGTCGAAGCCGTCCATGGTCAGGCCGGCCTTCTCGCGTCCCGCGCGGATGTGCCGCAGGGCCGTCTCCTCCAGGTGGTCGGCGGAGGGGAAGATCAGCAGGGCGCCGTCGGCGATCTCGCCGGTCTGCTCCAGGTTCTTGGGGCCGATCGCGGCGATGTAGAGCGGGATGTGCTCGCGCTGCGGGTGCACGGTGAGCTTGAGGGGCTTGCCGGGGCCGCCCGGGAGGGGCAGGGTCCAGTGCGCCCCGTCGTGGCTGAGCCGCTCGCGGGTCATGGCCTTGCGGACGATCTCGACGTACTCGCGGGTCCGGGCGAGCGGCTTGTCGAACTTCACGCCGTACCAGCCCTCGGAGACCTGGGGTCCGGAGACGCCGAGGCCGAGGCGGAAGCGGCCGCCGCTGAGCGAGTCGAGGGTGGCGGCGGTCATCGCCGTCATGGCGGGCTGCCGGGCCGGGATCTGCATGATCGCGGAGCCGACGTCGATCCGCTCGGTCTTCGCCGCGACCCAGGCGAGGACGGTGGGCGCGTCGGAGCCGTAGGCCTCGGCGGCCCAGCAGACGTCGTATCCGAGGCGGTCCGCCTCCTGCGCGACGGCGAGGTTGTCGCCGTCCATACCGGCGCCCCAGTAGCCGAGGTTGATGCCGAGCCGCATTCCACGCACCCCTTACCCATCGGTAACGTCTCTGTGGGCCGGACTCTAGCGCGCGGTCGGCGCCTCCGACAGGACGTGGTCGTCCACAGGCTCCTCTCCGCGTGGCGCCCCGGCCAGTAATCTCGCGGCCATGGAGCAGAGGCATCTCGGACGTACGGGCCTGCGTGTGTCGCGCATCGGACTCGGCACCCTCACCTGGGGCCGGGACACCGACGAGCAGGACGCCGCCGGGCAGCTGAAGGCGTTCTGGGACGCCGGCGGCACGCTCGTGGACACCGCCGACGTGTACGGCGGGGGCGAGGCGGAGTACCTGCTCGGACGGCTCATGGAGCGGCTCGTGTCCCGGCGGGATCTCGTCCTGTCGACCAAGGCGGGCAGCGTCCCCGACCCCGACCGGCGCACGGACGGCTCGCGCGGGCACCTGCTCGCCGCGCTCGACGCCTCCCTCGCCCGGCTCGGCACGGACCACGTGGACCTGTGGCAGCTGCACGCCTTCGATCCGTACACGCCCCTGGAGGAGTCCCTCCAGGCGCTCGACATCGCCGTGCGCAGCGGACGGGCCCGGTACGCGGGCGTGGCGAACTTCTGCGGCTGGCAGCTCGCCAAGGCGGGCACCTGGCAGCTCGGCGGGGACCGGACCCGGCTGGCGGGCGCGCAGCTGGAGTACTCGCTGCTCCAGCGGGGCGTGGAGCGCGAGGTGCTGCCGGCCGCCATGGACCTCGGGATGGGCCTGCTGCCCTCCTCCCCGCTGGGGCGCGGCGTCCTGACCGGGAAGTACCGGAGCGGGACGCCGGCGGACTCGCGGGGCGCCTCGGAGACGATGGCGCCCTTCGTGGAGCCGTACCTGGACGACGCGGCGGGCCGGATCGTGGACGCGGTGACGACGGCGGCGGACGGCCTCGCGACGACCCCGCTCCACGTGGCGCTCGCCTGGGTCCGCGACCGGCCCGGGGTGGCCGCCCCGATCGTCGGCGCGCGCACGGCGCGCCAGCTCACGGCCGCGTTGTCGGTGGAGACCCTTAGTCTTCCTGACGAGATCTGTCGGGCGCTGGACGACGTGTCGGCGCCCGTGCACCGCTATCCGGATCACGACTGGAGCACCTTGTGACCGAGCCTTCCGGGGAGACCGCGCCCGAGGCACCCGAGGACGTGGAACCCTCCGAGGACGTACGGGAGGGGACCGGGACGACCGCCGGGGAGCCCGATGCCGCCGAGAGGAGCGGAGAGGCCTCCGAGGAACCGGCCGAGGACGCCGGAGAGACCCCTGAGGAGCCGGCCGAGGACGCCGGGGGCTCCGGGGGCTCCGGGGAGACCTTCGAGGAGCCGGCCGAAGGGGCCGGGGACACCGGAGAGACCCCCGGGAAGCCGGCCGGGGACGCCGACGCGCCCGGGCTGAGCGAGGCGCAGGCCGAGCTGGCCGCGCAGCGGGAGCTGCGGGCGAGGATCGAGGCGCGGAAGGCCGAGAAGGACGGCCCGGTCGCGGCCGGCGCCAAGCTGAGCGGCACCGCGGCGGACCTCCTCGCTGCGGTCCGCGCCGTGGAGGGCGGCGCGGCCGAGGGCGGTTCCTTCTACGAGGCGGCCGAGCCGGCGCCCCGGCCCTCCGCCCCCGGACCGGACCCGGCGGCGGCCCCCCGGCCCCCCGTGCCGGAGCGGGCGACCGCCCCGGCACCCGCCACCACGGCCGCCGTCCGCGAGGTCCTGGCCAGGGGCGGCGCCCCGGAGGCGCTGGCCGGGCCGGTGGCCGCCGCGCTCGGCGAGGGCGCGGCCGCGGTGCTGCTCGACGACCCCTGGCAGCTCCTCGCGGTGGCGGGAGTGCGGCCGGAGCAGGCCGACGGCTTCGCGCGGGCGCTGATCGGGCCCGGCTGCGGCCCCGGCGACCCGCGCCGGACGGTCGCCCTCACCGTGTGGCTCCTGGAGCGGGCCGCGCTCCAGGGGCACACCGCCCAGGAGGCCGGGACCGTGCGCGCCGGGCTCGCCGCGCACTCCGTGCCCGACCCCGAGGAGGCGGTCGAGACGGCCGTCTCCGAGGGGGCGGTCCACCTCTTCCAGGAGGAGCGGGAGGCCCCGGAGGAGACGGAGGAGGAGTCGGAGGAGTCCGGCGGGGGCGCGGACGAGACCGGGGAGAGCGGCGAGGAACCGCCCGCGCTGCTCGGTCTCGACCGGTACGCGCTCGCGGAGGAGAGCCTCGCGGAGGGCCTCGCCCGTCTGGTCAGGACGGCGACGGCCGACGCCTGGGAGGGCTCCGAGCTGGAGCGCGCCGCCGGTGCGCACGGACTCGTCCTGCACACCGGCGGCGAGGCCTCCCGCGCCGAGCCGGTGGCGCTCGCGGCGGCGGCGCGCGAGCGGGGCCTTCGCACCCTGGTCGCGGTCCACTCCGACGGCGGGCGGAGCGCGCTCGGCGCCGCGGGGACGGAGGCCGTGACGGTCGCCGCCCTGCTGTCCGGGGCGGCCGGGCCGGGCCGGGACGAGGAGGGGGCCCTCGCCCTCGACCTCCTGGCGGTGCTCGACGCGCCGCAGCTGGACGTGGAGACGGCCGCGACGCTCGTGGAGTCGCTGCCGGACGGCTGCCGTCTGGTCCTGAGCGGCGACCCGGAGGTCCTCGGGGCGCCGGGCGCGGGCCGGGTCTTCGCCGACGTGCTCGCGGCCCGGGTGTGCCCCCGGATCGCCTCGCGCGTCCCCGACCCGGGGCCGCTCGGCGAGCTGGTGTCGGGCATCGGCGCCGGCGAACTGAACCAGGTCGAGGCCCCCGGCAAGGAGATCGTGATCGTCCCGGTGCGGGACGCGGGCGAGGCCGTGCACCGTACCGTCCAGCTGGTGGCCGACTCGGTGCCCCGGGCGATCGGAGTGCCGCCGGAGCGGACGCAGGTCGTCACGGTCGGCCACGGCGGCTCGGCCGGCACGCGCGCGCTGAACGCCGCCCTGAAGCAGCGGCTCAACCCCGGCCCCGGCCGGTTCGGCGGCTACGACCCCGGTGACCGGGTGGCGTACGCGCCGGTGCCGGGCCGGACGGTCACCGGCACGGTCCTCTCGGCCGACGCCGAGGGCCTGCGGCTGCGGTGCGGGGACGACGAGGTCCTCGTACCGAAGGAGCGGGTGGAGTCGGCGCTGCGGCACGGCTGGGCGCTCACCGCGCACCAGGCGGCCGGGGCGCGGTGGCCCGCGGTGGTCGCGGTGCTGCCCGGGGACGCGGCGGGGGGCCTGAGCCGGGCGTGGGTGTACACGGCCTTCGGCCGGGCGGAGCGCCATCTGTCGGTCGTGCACGGCGTGGAGCAGGCGCTGGCCCGCGCGGTGGCCGAGGGGGTGGCCCCGGAGCGCACGACACGGCTGCGGCCGCTCCTGGAGGCGCTGCTCGCCGCTCCCGGGGAGTAGGGCGGAGCGGAAACGACGGGAGGGCCGGAACACCGTACGAGGTGTTCCGGCCCTCCCGCGTCTCGGCGTGTCGGTGCCTTCGCGTCTCCGTGGCGGCCCGGAGGTCAGGCGCGGGCCCTCCCGGCCGTGCCGCCGTCGGTGGCGCCGATGTCGTCGTCCTCTTCCTCGTCGAAGACGGAGCTGACGTCGAAGCGGCAGACGATCCGCTCGGCATCGGCGTGGTCGAAGGGGGCGTTGAGCCACTCCCCCGGTTCCGGGAGTTCGTCGGCCGCGACGACCCAGAGCGTGGAGTCGCCCTCCTCCAGGCCGAAGTCCTTGTGCCGGGAGGCGATCTCGTCCGGTTCGTACTCGCCGAAGAGCACGCCGAGCGCGGCGAGGGGCGAGACGCCGGCCTTGGCGGCCGCCCCGGTGACGTCGTCGCCGGTCTCGGCGACGCGACGGGCCTGGGCGAGCAGTCGTCGGGGTTCCGCCACGGCGTAGTCGCGGCGGATCAGGAGGCTGAGGGCGTGGGGTTCGTCGGGTCCGGTGTACGGCGGCAGGGTGCCGTCCGCTCCGGGGATCTCGAACGGGGTGACCTCGTCGTAGCGGTCGTAGAGGAGTTCGTCGTAGGTCTCGGCCGCCGAGGCCAGGGCGTTGAAGGCCTCGTAGACGGCCGGGTCGTCGTCCCCCGTGCGGCGTTCGACCGCCGCGAGGTGACGGTCCAGTGCGGCTTTGACCGCCTCGGCGGCGGCACGTACCTCGGCAGCGGTGGGCTGCGCAGCATCAGACATGGGACAGACGCTATCCGTACCGGGGCCGTGCCCGCACAATAGATGCGATGCCGGAATACGAATTTGTCGACGTGTACGTGCCGCGAGGTGTCTCCCGCAAGGAGGCGGCGCGGCTGCTGACCGACCATGCCGAGTACGGACACTGGGAGTTGGACCGTCTGAGCCTGCACCGGGACGGGAGCCGCAGAGTGCGGCTGAAGCGCCGGATCATCCGCCAGGTCAGGGCGACCTGGTAGCCGTGACCCGGTAGCCGGAGGACGACGGGAAGGGGCCCCGCGGTGTGCGGGGCCCCTGTGCGTGGCGCGTGTCACACGGCCCGGGGCCGCGGGGTCGCCTCAGGCGGCGCGGCGGGACCGGCGGTAGATCAGCGAACCGGCGAGCAGGAGCCCGGCTCCGGCGGGGACGATCACGCCGAGCGGCCCGGAGCCGGTCTCGGCGAGCTCCTCGACGGCCCGCGGCTGCGTCACGGTCTGCGCGCCGGGGGTGTTGGACCCGCCGTCGGCGCCCGGGTTATCGGGGGTGCCCGGGGTACCGGGGTTCTCAGGAGTGCCGGGGTTGCCCGGATTCCCGGGGTTACCGGGGTTGCCGGGGTTCTCCGGGTTGCCCGGCTGCGTCGGCTCGACCTCGTTGGCGCAGTCGTTGCCCGCGGCCGGGTTGAGGAGCCCGACGACCGAGACGCTGTTGCCGCACACGTTCACCGGGACGTCGACCGGCACCTGGACGTTGTTGCCGGAGCCCACGCCGGGCGAGCCGCCCGTGTGGCCGTCGGCGGACGAGCCGCCGCCGGGCTTGCCCGGCTTCCCCGGCTTGCCCGGGTCGGAGACGTTGGCGCACTTGTTGCCCATCGCCGGGTTCAGCAGCCCGACGACGTTGACGGTGTTGCCGCAGGCGTTCACCGGCACGTGGACCGGGACCTGGACGGAGTTTCCGGACGCGACGCCCGGGGAGTTCACGGCCGCACCGGTCGCACCGGAGTCGGCGTGCGCGTAACCGCCGCCGATCGCGGCGAAGACGCCGCCGGCGGCCGCAACGGTGATGAGGCCCTTGCGCGTGACCTGTCGCATAGCTTGTTCCCTGCCTGCTCGGCTTCGAAGGAGTGCCACCGGGCGGAGGGCCCGGGGCGGAAATGGCCACCGGCCCCGGAGTGCATGGCACGCACTCCGGGGCCGGACCGGCTCACACCCTCACGGGGCGAGGGACGACGTCAGTCGTTGACGCAGGCGTTGCCGAAGGCGGGGTTCAGCAGGCCGATCACGGAGACCGTGTTGCCGCACACGTTCACGGGAACGTGAACCGGCACCTGGACGACGTTGCCCGAGAGGACACCGGGGGAACCGATGGCCGCACCCTGGGCACCCGCGTCGGCGACCGCCATGCCGGCGCCCGCGAGAACCAGACCGCCAGTGGCAGCCGCAGCAGCGACGACCTTCTTGATCATTATTCCTCCTAGTTGGCAATGCGGTCCCAGCCGCGGACCGCACACCTGTAACGAGGGGGAGGGGTGGGGGCTACGAGCCCCCGGGTTCATTCACTCTTTTCGGGCACACACAAACGCACGGGCGAATCCGGCGGGCACCCGGGGGTCCGCTCAGCAGGCGTCCAGGAAGCGGTCCAGGACGCGGGCGCCGAACTTGAGGCCGTCGACCGGGACCCGCTCGTCCACGCCGTGGAACATGCCCGCGAAGTCGAGCTCCGGCGGCAGCTGGAGCGGGGCGAAGCCGAAGCAGCGGATGCCGAGGTCGTCGAAGGACTTGGCGTCGGTGCCGCCGGAGAGCATGTACGGCACGGCGCGGGCGATCGGGTCCTCGGCGCGCAGGGCCAGCTGCATGGCGTCCACCAGGGCGCCGTCGAAGCTGGTCTCCAGGGCCTTGTCGCCGTGCACGTCCTCGCGCTTCACACGGGGTCCGAGGATCCGGTCGAGGTCGGCCAGGAACTCCTGCTCGTACCCGGGCAGGAAGCGGCCGTCGACGTGCGCCGTGGCCTGGCCGGGGATCACGTTCACCTTGTAGCCGGCGCCGAGCATGGTCGGGGCGGCCGAGTTGCGCAGGGTGGCGCCGATCATCTTGGCGATGCCGCCGAGCTTGGCGAGGGTGGCGTCCATGTCCTCGGGGTCGAGCGGGGTGCCCAGGGCGTCCGAGAGCTCGTCCAGGAAGGACCGGACGGTCTTGGTGACCCTCACCGGCCACTGGTGGCGGCCGAGGCGGCCCACGGCCTCGCAGAGCTCCGTGATGGCGTTGTCGTTGTTGGTCATCGAGCCGTGGCCCGCGGTGCCCTCGACGGTCAGCCGCATCCAGTGCATGCCCTTCTGGGCCGTCTCGACCAGGTAGAGCCGCAGGTTCTCGTTGACGGTGAAGGAGAAGCCGCCGACCTCGCCGATGGCCTCGGTGACCCCTTCGAAGAGGTCCCGGTGCTCGTCGACCAGGTACCGGGCGCCGTAGGTGCCGCCGGCCTCCTCGTCCGCGAGGAAGGCGAGGACGACGTCGCGCGGGGGCTTGCGGCCGCTGCGCAGCCGGTCCCGCACGACCGCGAGGGTCATCGCGTCCATGTCCTTCATGTCGACGGCGCCGCGGCCCCAGACGCAGCCGTCGGCGATCTCCCCGGAGAAGGGGTGGTGGGTCCAGTCCTCGGCGTTGGCCGGGACGACGTCGGTGTGGCCGTGGATCAGGAGGGCGGGCCGCGACGGGTCCTCGCCCTCGATCCGGGCGACGGTGGAGGCCCGTCCCCGGTGCGACTCGATGACCTGCGGTTCCAGGCCGACCTCGGCGAGCTTCTCGGCGATGTACTCCGCCGCCGCCCGCTCCCCCGGGCCCGAGTGGTCGCCGTGGTTGCTGGTGTCGATGCGGATGAGGTCGCGACAGAGGTCGACTACCTCGTCCTCGCCGCGGACGCTCCCGGCCGTGTTCGACTCGCTCACTCTGCTTCCTCCCACTACGTGCCCCACGCGGTTGCTGGTGGTCGTCCCCATCCTCCCGCGTGGCCCCCTCCCCGCCCAAGGCCGCCCGCCGCCCGTCATGCGGCCGTCACATGCCGGGGGCCCTCCCCGGCCACCGGGGGGGTGATCGACCACCTCGAATGTTTGCTATGGTTTTCCTCGTCGGAAGGGCCCAGCGGCCAGGAAGACAGACACCTTGTCCGGGTGGCGGAATGGCAGACGCGCTAGCTTGAGGTGCTAGTGCCCTTTATCGGGCGTGGGGGTTCAAGTCCCCCCTCGGACACCACACGGAGTCCCGGTCGAGATCTTCTCGACCGGGACTTTCGCATGGGCGCACGAGTACGGACGGTCACGAGGCGGAGCGGTGAGACGCAGAACCAGGGCCCCCGCGTCGCCGTTGCCGCAGCGGGACGGGGTCGATCCCGTGCGGGTGCGGCTGCCGGAGGACCCGGACGGCGCCTGGGCGACCGTACGGGACCACCTGCTCGACCGGTACGGGGCGGCCGTCGGGGCCGGGCGGGTCGAGGAGATGCTGCGGGCGGGGCGGTTCGTCGGGACCGACGGGCCGGTCGGCGGGGACGAGCCGTACGCCGCGGGGCGGTGGATCTGGTTCCACCGGGACTTCCCGCCGGAGACGCCGGTGCCGTTCGGGGTCGGGGTCGTGTACCGGGACGAACGGATCGTGGTGGCCGACAAGCCGCACTTCCTGGCGACGATGCCCCGGGGGCGGCACGTCGTGGAGACCGCGACGGCGCGGCTGCGGCGGGAGCTGGGGCTGCCCCGGCTGCAGGCCGCGCACCGGCTCGACCGGCTGACGGCGGGGCTGGTGCTGTTCGTCGTGCGGGAGGAGGACCGGGGGGCGTACCAGACGCTGTTCCGGGACCGGGCCGTGCGCAAGGAGTACGAGGCGGTGGCGCCGTACGACCCGGCGGTGGGGCTGCCGGTGACGGTGCGGAGCCGGATCGAGAAGGAGCGCGGGGTGATGGCCGCCCGGGAGGTGCCGGGCGAGCCGAACGCCGAGAGCCGGATCGCCCTCGTGGCGCACGCGGGCGGGCTCGGCCGGTACCGGCTCGAGCCGGTGACCGGGCGGACGCACCAGCTGCGGGTGCACATGAACGCGCTGGGGCTGCCGATCCTGAACGATCCGGTCTATCCGGTGGTCCGTGAGGACGGGCCGGAGGACTTCGGGCGTCCGCTGGGGCTGCTGGCGCGGACGCTGGAGTTCACCGACCCGTTCACGGGCCGTGCGGCGCTCTTCGAGAGCCGGCTGCGGCTCAGTGGCCCCGGCTGATCCACTCCTGGAGGTGGGGGGCCTCGGCGCCGACGGTGGTGGTGTCGCCGTGGCCGGTGCGCACCACCGTCTCCGGCGGCAGGGTGAGGAGCTTGTCCCGGATCGAGTCGACGATCGTGGGGAAGTCCGAGAAGGACCGGCCGGTGGCGCCGGGGCCGCCCTGGAAGAGGGTGTCGCCGGTGAAGACCGTGCCGAGCTCCGGCGCGTACAGGCTGACCGCCCCGGGGGCGTGGCCCGGGGTGTGGAGGACCGTGAGGTCGGTGCCGGCGATGGTGAGGACCTGGCCGTCGGCGAGGTCGCCGTCCGGGCTGTGGTCGGGGTGGGTCCGCTTCCACAGCGGCAGGTCGGCGGGGTGGAGCAGGATGCGGGCGCCGGTGGCGGCCGCGAGCGCCGGGGCCGCGTTCACGTGGTCGTCGTGGGCGTGGGTGCAGACGATGGCGCGCAGGGTGCGGCCGTCGAGCGCGGCGAGGACGGCCCCGGCGTCGTGGGCGGCGTCGATGACGATCGCCTCGGTGTCGTCGCCGACGATCCAGACGTTGTTGTCGACGTCCCAGGTGCCGCCGTCGAGGCTGAAGGTGCCGGAGGTGACGAGGTGGTCGATCCGGGCGGTCATCACAGCACCACCACCGAACGCAGGACGTCGCCCTCGTGCATGCGGGCGAAGGCCTTCTCGACCTCGCCGAGGCCGATGGTCTCGGTGACGAAGGCCGCGAGGTCGATGCGGCCCTGCTGGTGCAGGTCGACGAGCATCGGGAAGTCCCGGGAGGGCAGGCAGTCGCCGTACCAGGAGGACTTGAGCGCGCCGCCGCGGCCGAAGACGTCCAGGAGGGGCAGTTCGAGCTTCATCTCGGGGGTGGGGACGCCGACGAGGACGACGGTGCCGGCGAGGTCGCGGGCGTAGAAGGCCTGTTCGTACGTCTCCGGGCGGCCGACGGCCTCGATGACGACGTCGGCGCCGAAGCCGCCGGTGAGTTCGCGGATCGCCTCGACGGGGTCGGTGGAGCGGGAGTTGACGGTGTGGGTGGCGCCCATCGCCTTCGCCGTCTCCAGCTTCCGGTCGTCGATGTCGACGGCGATGACCTTCGCGGCTCCGGCGAGGCGGGAGCCGACGACCGCCGCGTCGCCGACGCCGCCGCAGCCGATGACGGCGACGGTGTCGCCGCGGCCGACGTTCCCGGTGTTGAGGGCGGCGCCGATGCCGGCCATCACGCCGCAGCCGAGGAGGCCCGCGACCTCGGGGGCGACGGCGGGGTCGACCTTGGTGCACTGGCCGGAGGCGACGAGGGTCTTCTCGGCGAAGGCGCCGATGCCGAGGGCCGGGGAGAGCTCCGTGCCGTCGAGCAGGGTCATCCTCTGCTTCGCGTTGTGGGTGTCGAAGCAGTACCAGGGGCGGCCGCGCAGACAGGCGCGGCAGGTGCCGCACACGGCACGCCAGTTGAGGATCACGAAGTCGCCGGGGGCCACGTCGGTGACGCCCTCGCCGACCGACTCGACGATTCCGGCGGCCTCGTGGCCGAGGAGGAAGGGGAACTCGTCGTTGATGCCGCCCTGCTTGTAGTGCAGGTCGGTGTGGCAGACGCCGCACGCCTGGATCTTCACGACGGCCTCGCCGGGGCCGGGATCGGGGATCACGATCGTCTCGACCCGTACCGGTTCGTTCCTGCCGGGGGCGATGACCCCCTGGACGTGCTGCGGCATCGCGAACTTCCTTCTCTGCGAACGGATCTTGCAAGGCTCCTGCGTACCACTATCTCCCGACAAGGGGCGAGACCCCCGCAGGCCGTGCCCGCGGGGGTCCCCTGACGATACGTCAGTCGCGCGGGGTCGCGGCGGTCGCGCGGACCCGGCCGCGGACCAGGAACCAGCCGCCGACGAGCGCGGCCGCGATCAGCGGGAGGCAGTTGACGGTGGTGCGGCTGATGCCTTCGTCCATCCACATCAGGACGAGGACGGAGCCGAGGAAGAGCAGGGTCACGATCTGGGTGTACGGGGCCCAGGGCAGGTTGTAGGCGGGGCGGACGACCCGGCCCTCCTTCGCGCGGCGCCAGAACAGCAGCGAGCAGACCATGATCATGGCCCAGGTGCCGATGATGCCGATTGAGGCGAAGTTGAGGACCAGCTCGAAGGCCTCGCCGGGCATGACGTAGTTGAGGGCGACGCCGAGGACGCCGAAGCCCGCGGTGAGCAGGATGCCGCCGTAGGGGACGCCGCCCTTGTTCATGACGCCGGTGAAGCGGGGCGCGGAGCCGGCGAGCGACATGGAGCGCAGGATGCGGCCGGTGGAGTACAGGCCCGAGTTGAGGCTGGAGAGGGCGGCGGTGAGGACGACGAGGTTCATCACGCCGGCGGCGCCGGGGACGCCCAGCTCGTCGAAGACGGTGACGAAGGGGCTCTGGTCGCCGGAGTAGGCCGTGTACGGCAGGAGGAGGGCGAGCAGGACGACGGAGCCGACGTAGAAGAGGCCCACGCGCCACATGATCGAGTTGATCGCCTTCGGCATGATCTTCTCGGGGTTCTCGGTCTCGCCGGCGGCGACGCCGCACAGTTCGACGGAGGCGTAGGCGAAGACGACGCCCTGGATGAGCAGCAGCATCGGCATCGTGCCCTCGGGGAAGATGCCGCCGTTGCCGGTGATGGTGCCGAGGCCCGGGGTGTGGCCGCCGACGTCGTGGGAGGTCACGACGAGGAAGATGCCGACCAGCATGAAGACGACGAGGGCGGCGACCTTGACGATCGCGAACCAGAACTCCATCTCGCCGAAGTACTTCACGGAGATGAGGTTGGCGGCGAGGACGACCGCGAGGGCGATCAGGGCGAGGATCCACTGCGGGACGTCGCTGAACATCGACCAGAAGTGGGCGTAGGTGGCGGCCGCGGTGATGTCGGCGACGGCGGTGGTCGACCAGTTGAGGAAGTAGAGCCAGCCGGCCGTGTAGGCGCCCTTCTCGCCCATGAACTCGCGGGCGTAGGAGACGAAGGCGCCGGAGGAGGGGCGGTAGAGCACCAGCTCGCCGAGGGCCCGGACCACGAGGAAGGCGAAGACGCCGCAGACGGCGTAGGCGATGAAGAGGGAGGGGCCGGCCTGTGACATGCGGCCGCCGGCGCCCAGGAAGAGGCCGGTGCCGATGGCGCCGCCGATGGCGATCATGTTGATGTGCCGGGACTTGAGGTCCTTGCGGTATCCGGCGTCGCCGGCGTCGACGTGGGGGGTGGCGGCCGTGGGCCCGCCGGACGCCGGTGCGGCGGACAGCGGATCGGCCGCGGTGACGCGGTCACTCATGGAGTTGTTCGCCTTCGTGAGGGGGGTGGTGCGGTACCCGGTCGTCCCTGGTGGGGGGGTCTCCCCGGTACGACCAGCGCACATCCTCACGGCACGGGGCGGTGACCGACTGTGGCGCATGTCACTGAACGCCCATATTTGAGCTAGTTCAGAGCTTGCGTCCGGTTCTCACGGCGCGAGGACGTCCAGCTCCTGGAGGGCGCCGACCGCGATCTGCCGGGTCAGCTCCTCGGCGCGGGCCGCGTCCCGCTCCCGTACGGCCTCGGCGACCTGGACGTGGAGGGTGACGGCGGCCGGGTCGGGGTCCTCGAACATCACGTGGTGGTGGGTGCGGCCGGTGAGGACCTCCGCGACGACGTCGCCGAGGCGGGCGAACATCTCGTTGCCGGAGGCGTTGAGGACGACCCGGTGGAAGGCGATGTCGTGGACGAGGTACTCCTCCAGGCGCCGGCCGCGCGAGGTGGCGACCATGCCGAGGGCCTGCTCGGTGAGCTCGCGGCACTGCTCGGGGGTGGCGTTCTCGGCCGCCAGGCCGGCGGCCACGGGCTCGACGGCGGAGCGCAGCACGGTGAGCGAGCGGAGCTGGCGGGGGCGATCGGCGCCGGCCAGGCGCCAGCGGATGACCTGGGGGTCGTAGACGTTCCAGCTCGCGGTGGGGAGCACGGTCACGCCGACGCGGCGGCGGGACTCGACGAGGTGCATGGACTCCAGGACCCGGACGACCTCGCGGACCACGGTCCGGGAGACGTCGAAGCGCCGGGCGAGCTCGTCGGTGCGGATCACGGTGCCGGGCGGGTACTCCCCCGCGGTGATCGCGAGGCCCAGGGTGGCCAGGACGTGGGAGTGGAGCCCCTGGGCCTGTGTCGTCATGGGGACCAGCCTATGCGGGTAGGCGGGAGCGATCACCTCCGAAGCGCACCCCGGAACAAAAAGTACGACTTTTATGTCACAGTCTCTTGAATACGTCGTACCCAATGGGTTTCATGAGCGCGACGGACAACGGAATCGATGTCGAAGAAGACAGCGAGGCACCCATGAGCAGCACTCCCCAGGCCCCTCCCGTCGTCGTCGTGATGGGCGTCTCTGGGACCGGCAAGACCACCATCGGTCCGCTGGTCGCCGAGGCCCTCGGCCTCCCCTACGCCGAGGGCGACGACTTCCACCCGCCGGCGAACGTCGCCAAGATGTCGGCCGGCGTCCCGCTGGACGACGAGGACCGGGGGCCCTGGCTCGACGCCATCGGGGAGTGGGCGCACGGCCGGGCCGGGCTCGGCGGCGTGGTGAGCAGTTCCGCGCTGAAGCGGGCGTACCGGGACCGGCTGCGTGCCGCCGCTCCCGGCGTCGTCTTCCTGCATCTGACCGGCGACCGGGAGCTCATCGAGGGCCGGATGGCCGCGCGCAAGGGGCACTTCATGCCGACGGCGCTGCTCGATTCCCAGTTCGCCACCCTGGAACCGCTCCAGGACGACGAGGCCGGCGTCGCCGTCGACGTGTCCGGCACCCCCGAGGAGATCACCGCCCGCGCCGTCGCCGCACTGTGCGGCCGGGCCGGCTGACCCCTCCGCCCCTTCTTTCTTCTCTCCTGCCCGTACGAAGGACACCACCGTGACCAGTCTCAGCGTCGAGATCCTGGCAGCGGACGCCGCCGAACCGATCACCTCGGCGGGCAACGCCCAGCTCGGGATCGCCGTGCTCGCCGGCATCGCCGTCATCGTCCTGCTCATCACCAAGTTCAAGCTGCACGCGTTCCTGGCGCTGACCATCGGGTCGCTCGCGCTCGGCGCGTTCGCGGGCGCGCCGCTCGCGGACACCATCAAGTCCTTCACCACCGGCCTCGGCGCCACCGTCGCCGGCGTGGGCGTGCTGATCGCCCTCGGCGCCATCCTCGGCAAGCTGCTCGCGGACTCCGGCGGCGCCGACCAGATCGTCGACACGATCCTGGCGAGGGCGAGCGGCCGGGCCATGCCCTGGGCGATGGTGCTCATCGCCTCCGTGATCGGCCTGCCGCTCTTCTTCGAGGTCGGCATCGTGCTGCTGATCCCGGTCGTGCTGCTCGTCGCCAAGCGCGGCAACTACTCCCTGATGCGGATCGGCATCCCGGCCCTCGCCGGCCTCTCCGTGATGCACGGGCTCATCCCGCCGCACCCCGGCCCGCTCGTCGCGATCGACGCCGTCGGCGCCAACCTGGGCGTCACCCTCGCCCTCGGCCTCGTCGTCGCGATCCCGACCGTGATCATCGCCGGTCCGGTCTTCTCCCGGTACGCGGCCCGCTGGGTGGACATCAAGGTCCCCGAGAACATGCTGAGTTCCCTTGACGGGGCGACGCGGCCCTCCGAGGACCTGGAGAAGCGTCCCGGCTTCGGCGTGACCGTCGCGACCGTGCTGCTCCCGGTCGTCCTGATGCTGGTGAAGGCGCTCGTCGACATCGTCGTGGACGACCCCGAGAACGGCGTCCAGAAGGTCACCGACGTCATCGGCTCGCCGCTGATCGCGCTGCTCGCCGCCGTCATAGTGGCGCTCTTCACCCTGGGCCGGGCGGCCGGCTTCACCAAGGAGCGGCTGTCCTCGACCGTCGAGAAGTCCCTCGCCCCGATCGCGGGCGTCCTGATGATCGTCGGCGCGGGCGGCGGCTTCAAGCAGACCCTGATCGACATCGGCGTCGGCCGGATGATCCTGGACTTCTCCAAGAGCTGGTCCATCCCGGCCCTGCTGCTCGCCTGGCTGATCGCGGTCGCGATCCGGCTCGCGACGGGTTCGGCGACGGTGGCGACGATCTCGGCGGCGGGGCTCGTGGCTCCGCTGGCGGAGGGCATGTCGACGGGCGAGACGGCGCTGCTCGTGCTCGCGATCGGTGCCGGTTCGCTCTTCTTCAGCCATGTCAACGATGCCGGGTTCTGGCTGGTGAAGGAGTACTTCGGCATGAGCGTCGGCCAGACGATCAAGACCTGGTCGGTGATGGAGACGATCATCTCGGTCGTGGGCATCGTGTTCGTGCTGCTGCTGTCGTTGGTGCTGTAGCGGCGGAGGAATCCACCGGTGAGGGCCGGTCGTGGCTGACAGACTGTCGCCATGACCGGCCCTCACGCGCTCAAGCCCTTCCTTCTCGCCTTCCCCGGCCCCCTGCGGGACCGGCTCGTCGCGGCGGTCCTCTCCGGCGAGAAGACCGCCACGACGGGGCTCCTCCTGGAGTACGAGGCCGAGCGGGAGGAGCTGCCCGAGGTCGGCGAACGGTCGGCGGTCATCGACTCGGACGGCCGCGAGGTGGCGGTCGTGGAGATCACGGAGGTCCATGTCCTGCCCCTGCGCGACGCGGACCTCCGCCTCGCACTCGCCGAGGGCGAGGGGTACCGGTCGGTCGCGGAGTGGCGCGCGGGCCACGAGACCTTCTGGCACGGCGAGGAGATGCGGGAGGCGCTGGGGGACCCGGGGTTCGTGGTGGACGGGGACACGATGTTGGTCGTGGAGTGGTTCCGGGTGGTGGAGGTGTTTCAGGGGACCTGAGGGGCGAGGACGGCGAGGAGGCGGTTCGCGAGGTCGCGGATCGTCTGCTGATCGCTTCCGGCCGCCCGCCGGAGAACGGGGACGAGGGCGGGATCGTCGCGCCGGAGATCGGCGAGGATGCGGAGGGCCGCGTACCGGACTTCCGCATCGGGGTCGTGTTCGAAGCGGTCCCGCGCCAGGACCGTGAGCGCGGAGTCGCTGTGGTACTCCAGGAGGCTCTGCAGGGCCGAGAGCCGTACGCCGGATTGCTCATCGCGCACCGCGAGGTCGCGGATGAGGCACACCGCCTCGGGGATGCCTCCGTACACGACCAGCAGATGAGCAAGGGCCGAGTGCCGCGGCCCCCTGTCGGGGTGTGTACGGGCGTGTTCGACAACCAGATCGTACGCGCCCTCGGGGTCCAGGTCCACGAGCCACGTCAGAGCCCGTTCCTGGACCATCGGGCTCGGGTCGTTCCGTGCCCGGTCGCGAAGGGAGCCCCGGATCGCCGCGGCGTCCTCGCCGTGTTGCACGAAGAGGCGTAGGGCGTTCGCACGGACCTGGTGGGACTCGTCGTGTGCCAGCCGGTGGAGGAACAGCTCCGTCAGGGCCTCCTCCTGGATGCCCGTCTCGGCCAGGCAGCGGAGGGCGGCTTCGCGCACGTTGGGGTCCTCGTGGCCGGACAGGTGGCACAGGCGTGTGTGCGTATCCGGGTCATCGGATCCGATCTCCCCCACTGCGTCGATTGCGGCCGCCATCGCCTCGGGGCTCTCGTCGCTCCTCATCCGCTCCTGGACGAAAGCACGGACTGCGGGCTCGTCGCCGGTCCTCGTCACCACCGCGGACAGCGCCGCGGCGCGGACCCCGGGATCGGTGTCCGTCAGCACGTCCCGCAGAAGCTCCATCGCCCCTGTTCCATCGTCGGCGTACAGGGCGAGCACGCGCATGGCCTGGCCGCGCAGAGGTGAGCCAGGGCGGCGGACAAGGCCGTCGAGCAAGGCGCGGGCCCCGGGAGTGACGGCTTGGCGTCGCTGCAGGTAGTCGAGTGCCCACCCCCGCATCTTTTCGGCCTCGTCGGCCAGTTGCTCGACGGCGAAGTCGACCATTCGATCGGAGGCGGCCTTGTCTTCGTACACCAGATACCGCTGGAACCACGACCGTACGTGGTCGCTGGGGTCGTGCCGTACGCAGTGCTCCACCAACTCCTGTGCCACCGGCCCGTGGCCCGCCTCGTGCAGGAGCAGGTCCGCCGCGGCGATCCTCATCAGAGGACGGTCCCCGTTTCTTGCCGTCTCGGTGAGGAGTTCGAAGCGTGGCAGCTCCCCTCTGCCGCGGAGGAACAGGAGAATCTTCACGGCGAGCCGATCCGTGGAGTTGTCCGCCAGCGCTCGTACCTCGCCGGACTGCCGACGGCTCCACCGCTCGTACCACCGCAGGTAGTCGTCCCGGCCCGCCCAGTCCGCGCCTAGTGCCATCAGGGCCGGTCCCAGACTCTCCACATGCGGAAAGGGGAAGAAATAGCTTCTTTCCAGCGCCCAGGCGAATTCGAACAGCTGGGTAATCCGCTCCACCATGGCCGTGCTCTGCGGAGCCAGTGCCCCGATGCGGCGGACCTCCGCCAGGCACCGTGCGACGAAGGCCACCTCGACGAAGGGCGTGTCGTCACCCTTCCCGAAGGGGGCCGCGACCTCGCGCGCCCCCAGCAACCGGTCGATCACCCCCGCCACGAACCGTTCGTCCAGCAGTCCCACCAGCAACAGCAGGATCTCGTGCCACGTCGGGTCGTGGACCTTGTCCGCGAAGAGGTCCTGGAGGTCCGTCTCCGAGAGGCTGCGTTCCTGGTTGAAGCGGTGGGCCAGGTCCGTCGCCGCCAGGTACTCCAGGAAGGTGCGGTGGACGAAGCCGTAGATCTCGCCGCCGTAGCGGCTGAGGATGAAGTTGCGGTGGCGGAACTGGTCAAGCATCACGCGGGCCGCCGTCGCCGCGCGGTCCGGTGGGAGGGCGTAGCGGTCCCTCAGGTACTCCTCGAAGCTCTTCAGGAGGTCCGGGCCCGCTATGTGGTTGCCGGAGATGCCGCCGTGGCCTTCCTGCATCTGGCGGGCGATGAGGCGCAGGAGTTCACGCTTGTCCTCGGGGCCCAAGTACGGCAGGTGTTCCTCGACCTGGCGGTCCTTGAGGTACTTGCTGGGGTCCCAGTGCTCCACCAGGACGTCGACCGCGTGCTCGTACACCGTGCGCCGGTCGCGCGGGAGTTCGCGGCGGCGGCCGATGATGGCGAGGATCGTGAGGATCAGCGGATTGCCCGCGAGTTCGCGGACCGAGGTGGAGGCGTCCACGGCCGTCGTGACGCGTTCGATCAGTTTCCGGGCCCGGGTCGGGTCGTCGGGGCACGCGAGCGAGAACCACTGCTCCGCGAACGCGCCGATCTGCTCCCGGTCCAGGTCCTGGAGCATGAAGTTGGTGAAGCCGGCGCCGTCCAGGACGGCCCGCTGGTAGCCGTAGCCGCGTGAGGTGACGACGATCCGGGTCCGGGGGTGGCGGGCGGCGAAGCCCGCGACGCGGCGGGCGACCGCGTCCCTGACGTCCTTCTCGAAGAGTTCGTCCAGGCCGTCGAAGACCACGAGGGCCGTGTACGGGCCCTCACCGGACAGGAGGGCGATCAGCGTCTCCGGCGGGAGGCCCAGGCCCTCCGTCTCGTACTGGTGGGCCAGGAAGTCCTCGAAGGTCCGCTCGCGCCAGGCGGGCTGCGCGTACTCCCGGAGTTCGACGATCAGAGGAAGGCTGCCTCGCAGGGCATGGAGACCCGCGGAAGGTTCGGGGGCCGTGAGGACGAGAGCCAGGTAGCGGGCCAGGGTGGACTTGCCCGAGCCCGGGTTGCCGAGCAGGACGACGCGGTCGTGCTCCGGCGTGCCCAGGACGTCGAGTACGGGCAGCGGCGGCCGCTCCCGGTACGCGCGGCGGACGCGGTCGACCGTCTCCCGGTCGATGCCGGGCGGCAGGTCGTGCAGCTCCGCCTCGGCCGGGTCCATCAGGCGGCGGAGAAGCTCCTGGGGCAGTTCCACGGGCGGCGGGTCGGCGCGTACCGACTGGGGGACGAAGACGTCCCGCAGGTGGAGGACCGGGTGTTCGTCCTGTTCGCGGAGCGGGGTGAGGACCTCCAGGTCCAGGCGGCCGTAGCGCTGGCGGACGCGGGCCGCGTACCGCTCGCGGGCCGCCTCGAACTCCGGCGGGGCGGGCGGGGCCTGCCGCTGCCCCACGACGACGGTGACGTTTCCCCCGACCCGGTCGATCTGGGTGATCGGGCCGTCCGTCGCCACCCCCGCCACCGACTGGGACGCTTTGCGGCGCTTGAAGAAGCGCCTCACGGGTTCGCCGTCGGCGGTTCGACGCGGACCGAGCCGCCCACCCCGTCGATCTGGTGCAGGTCCCCCGCCGTACGGGCCCCGTGGGCCGATTGCGTTCCGCCGCCCTGGCCCTCGGCAGGAGCGGCCGTGGGCGGGGCGACCGTACCGCCCACGGCCCTGATGACGACGTCGCCCGTGACGTTCCTGACCTGGTGCAGGGAGCCGCCGGTGGCCGCGTGGTCCGCCGACTGCCGGGAGCCCCGCGCGAAGAGGCCCACCAGGGTGAGGCCGAACCCCGCCGCCGTGAAGAACAGGCTCAGGACGCTGCTCCACTTGTCCGCCGCGTCCAGGCCCTGGAGGACGAGGAAGGTCGCCAGGCCGCCCATGGCCAGGACCGCTCCGACTGTCGTGAAAACCAAGCGCTTTGTCACACCGTCATCTTGCCCCGGTACGGGACCCCGCGTCAGCCCACCGCCCTCGCCGCCGCCCGCCCCGCCGCGCGGCCCGAGAAGACGCAGCCGCCGAGGAAGGTGCCTTCGAGGGAGCGGTAGCCGTGGACGCCTCCGCCGCCGAAGCCGGCCGCCTCGCCCGCCGCGTACACGCCCTCCAGCGGTTCGCCGCCCTCCGTCAGGACGCGGGAGTCGAGGTCGGTCTCCAGGCCGCCGAGGGACTTGCGGGTGAGGATGTTGAGGCGCACGGCGATCAGCGGGCCCGCGCCGGGGTCGAGGATGCGGTGCGGGGTCGCCGTGCGGATGAGCCTGTCGCCCAGGTACTTGCGGGCCCCCCGGATCGCGGTGACCTGGAGGTCCTTGGTGAAGGGGTTGGCGATCCCGCGGTCGCGGGCGGTGATCTCGCGGCGCAGGGCGGCCTCGTCGATCAGCGGCTCGTCGGTGAGCGCGTTCATGCCCCGGACCAGGGCGGAGAGGTCCTTCTCGACGACGAAGTCGACGCCCTTGTCCATGAAGGCCCGGACGGGACCGGGCACGTCCGCCCGCGCGCGCCCGATGACGTCGCGGACCGACTTGCCGGTCAGGTCGGGGTTCTGCTCGGAGCCCGAGAGGGCGAACTCCTTGCCGATGATCTTCTTGTCGAGGACGAACCAGGTGTGGTCGTACCCGGTCCGCGTGATGTGTTCGAGGGTGCCGAGGGTGTCGAAGCCGGGGAAGAGCGGCACGGGCAGGCGCTTGCCGGTGGCGTCGAGCCAGAGGGAGGACGGGCCGGGCAGGATGCGGATGCCGTGGCGGGCCCAGACGGGGTTCCAGTTCTCGATGCCCTCGGTGTAGTGCCACATCCGGTCGCGGTTGATGTGGCTGGCGCCGGCCTTCTCGGCGATGCCGAGCATGAGGCCGTCGACGTGCGCGGGGACGCCGGAGAGCAGCTTGGCGGGCGGGGTGCCCAGGCGGGCGGGCCACTGGGCGCGCACGAGGTCGTGGTTGCCGCCGATGCCGCCGGAGGTGACGATCACGGCCTGGGCGCGCAGGGCGAAGGAGCCGGTGGTCTCGCGGCCGCTGGCGGTGCCGCGCGGGACGGTGGAGGGTTCCAGGATCTCGCCGGTGACGGTGTCGACGGCTCCGGCGGTGCGGCCGAGGCCGGTGACGCGGTGGCGGAAGCGGAGGTGGACGAGGCCTCGGGCGACGCCCTCGCGGACCTTCCGCTCGAAGGGGGCGACGAGGCCGGGGCCCGTGCCCCAGGTGATGTGGAAACGGGGGACGGAGTTGCCGTGCCCGGTGGCGTCGTAGCCGCCGCGCTCGGCCCAGCCGACGACGGGGAAGAAGCGCACCCCGCGCGCGTGGAGCCAGGCGCGCTTCTCGCCGGCCGCGAAGTCGACGTACGCCTCGGCCCACTTCCTCGGCCAGTGGTCCTCGGTGCGGTCGAAGCCGGCGGTGCCGTGCCAGTCCTGGAGGGCGAGGGCCTGGCTGTCCTTGACGCGCATCCGGCGCTGTTCGGGCGAGTCGACCAGGAAGAGGCCGCCGAAGGACCAGTGGGCCTGGCCGCCGAGGGACTGCTCGGGCTCCTGGTCGAGGAGGATCACGGTGCGGCCGGCGTCGACCAGCTCGGCGGTGGCGACGAGGCCGGCGAGGCCGGCCCCGATGACGATCACGTCAGCGTCGTAGGACATGGACCGCATCTTGGATACACCGGTGTATCCAGTCAACCGTTCGAGCCCCTTCCCGGACCCTGGAGCCCTTCTCGCTTTTTAATGCTCAGCATTAATATGGTCGTATGGCCAGGACATCGGGTCCCGAGACCCGGGAGAAACTGATCCGCGCGGCGGAGGAGCTCTTCGCCGCCCAGGGCGTCCACGGAGCGCAGCTGCGGGACGTCGTGGCCCGCGCCGGGCAGGCGAACCCCTCCGCCGTGCAGTACCACTTCGGCTCGCGCGCCGGGCTGCTCGACGCCGTGATGGCCGGGCGCCAGGCCCGTACGGAAGCGGTCCTCGCGCCGCTCCTGGAGAGTGTGGACAGTGGAAGCGCGGACGGTGATCTGAAGGGGCTGGTCACGGCGCTCGTCACCGCCGAGGCCAGTGAGCTGCGCACCGAGCGGGGCCGGCGCTGCCTGCGGATCTCCGCGCAGCTCAGCCACGAGAGCGGGGTCCGCGCCCGCACGCCCCACCCCACGCTCGCCGGCACCGGCTACTGGCGCCTGATCGAGCGGATCGCGGACCGCCTCGCCGCCACCGGGCTGCCCGAGCCACTGCTCCTGGAGCGGCTCGACCTGGCGCTGACCGTGGTCGGCGCGGCCCTGGCGGACCGGGCCCGGCAGTACCTCGACGGCACCGAGCCCCTCACCGGCGAGGCGCTCTTCCTCGCCGATCTCGCCCAGACCACCACCGCCCTGCTGCGCGCCCCCCGGCCGGAGCCGGCGGACCACCGAAAGGATCCCTCATGAACGACCTCACCGGCAGGACCGTCGTCATCACCGGCGGCGCCCGGGGCCTGGGCGCCGAGGCCGCCCGGCAGGCCGTGGCCGCCGGAGCGAACGTCGTGATCACCGACGTCCTGGACGAGGAGGGGCGGGCCACCGCCGAGGAGCTCGGCGAGCGGGCACGGTTCCTCCACCACGACGTGACCTCCGAGGAGGAGTGGGCGGCGGCCGTCGCGTACGCGGTGGCGGAGTTCGGCGGGCTGCACGGCCTGGTGAACAACGCCGGCGTGTCCACCGGCACCCTCCTGGAGACCGAGTCCGTCGAGCACTTCCGCAAGGTCCTCGACATCAACCTCACCGGCGTCTTCATCGGCATGAAGGCCGTGATCCCCGCGATGCGGGAGGCGGGCGGCGGCTCGATCGTCAACGTCTCCTCGGCCGCCGGCCTGATGGGTCTGGCGCTGACGGCCGGTTACGGCGCCTCCAAGTGGGGCGTGCGCGGCCTGACGAAGATCGGCGCGGTGGAGCTCGGCACGGCGCGGATCCGCGTCAACTCCGTCCACCCGGGCATGACGTACACCCCGATGACGGCCTCCGTCGGCATCGAGCGCGGCGAGGGCAAGTACCCGAACACCCCGATGGGCCGGGTCGGCGAGGCCGGTGAGATCGCGGGCGCGGTCGTCTTCCTGCTCTCGGACGCCGCCTCGTACGTGACGGGCGCCGAGCTGGCGGTGGACGGCGGCTGGACGACCGGTCCGACGGTCAAGTACGTCATGGGGCAGTGAGACCGGGCGGTTCCCCGCGCGGCTTTGCTTGGATGGCGGCATGAGTTCCGCCGAAGAGATTCTCGACGTCGTCGACGAGCAGGACCGGGTGATCGGACGGGCCCCGCGCGGTGAGGTGTACGCGCGGGGCCTGATCCACCGCTGCGTGTTCATCCGCGCCCGGGACGCCGACGGCAGGGTCTTCGTCCACCGCAGGACGCCGACGAAGCTGGTCTTCCCCTCGATGTACGACATGTTCGTCGGCGGTGTCGTCGGTGCGGGCGAGTCCTACGACGAGGCCGCGCTGCGCGAGGCCGAGGAGGAGCTGGGGGTGCGGGGCCTCCCCCGCCCCGAGCCGGTGCTGCGCTTCCTGTACGACTCCGGGGGCGTGGCCGGGAAGTGGTGGTCGGCCGTGTACGAGGTCCGCTGCGAGCTGCCGGTGGACCCGCAGGCCGAGGAGGTCGCCTGGCACGCCTTCCTGACGGAGGACGAGCTGGCCGCGCGGCTCGGCGAGTGGGAGTGGGTGCCGGACGGGCTCGCCGCGTACGAGCGGCTGCGGGCGCACGAGACGGAGGGGCGGGGCTGACACCCCCCAGGGGTGTCCTGTCACGGGCCCCGGCGCGCCGGGCGGTCCGATGATCAGGCCGTTAGGGTGCACGTGTGAGCGATTTCGTGCAGAGTCTGCGGCTCTGGTTCGCGCCGCAGCGGATCCGGGACGAGGGGGACACCCCCGACTACCGCTTCTCCCTCGCCAACGAACGGACCTTCCTCGCCTGGATCCGGACCGCGCTCGCCCTGGTCGGCGGCGGCTTCGCCGTCGACCAGTTCCTGCCGGACCTGCGGTGGGGAGTGCGGGTCGGACTCGCGCTCGCGCTGCTCGCGTCCGGGGTGCTGTGCGCCCTGCGCGCGGTCAACCACTGGATGCGGTGCGAGCGGGCGATGCGGCGCGGCGAGGACCTGCCGGTGTCCCGGTTCCCGGCGGTCCTCGGCCTGGCGGTGGCCGTGGTGGCGCTCGCGATGGTGGTGGTCGTGCTCTTCGGCTGGGCCGGGTAGTGGCGGTGCCCCAGGACGGAGACGGAGCCGGCTCGGTGGTGACCCGGGACCCCGGGCTCCAGCCGGAGCGGACCCGGCTCGCCTGGCGGCGCACCACGCTCTCCTGCACGGTCGTGGCGGTGCTCGCCGTGAAGCTGGCCGTCCAGGGCGAGGCCGCGCCCGGGGGGCTCGCCGCGCTCGCCCTCTCCGCCCTCGCGTGGGTCCTGTTCCTGGCGGTGGCCCACCGCCGGATCCGCTCCCTGGACGCGGTCCGGCCGCGCCCGCTCACCCACCGGGGCGCACTGCTCGCCGCCGCGTGCACGATCGGGTTCGCCTTCTTCGGGGCGGCGCTGATCTGGTGAGGTCGGTGGAGCCGCGATACGGGGCCACTGGGCGGGTCCGGCACGGGGACACCGGGCGAGTCCAGTACGGGGACACGGAACGGGCCCGGCACAGGGACACTGGGCGGGCCCGGCACGGGGACACGAACGCGGCGGAAATCCCGTAGGGGGACACGGGCGTGGTGAGCCTTCCGAACCAGGACGAGCCGGGCACATCGGACTAGCCTGGGAAGGTCAGCAGTTCCCTCACAGAGGCCATGTGATGACCGTTCTCCACCACGAACACCCCACGCACGCCCACGCCCACGGTCCGGACTGCGGCCACCGGGCGGTGGCCCACGGAGACCATGTCGACTACGCGCACGACGGGCACCTGCACCGCGAGCACTCGGGCCACTGGGACGAGTGCGAGCCGGCCGGTCACGTCTCCCACGAGGCCCACGCGCACGAGCACGGGCCCGACTGCGGCCACCAGGCGGTGACGCACGGCGACCACGTCGACTACGTGCACGACGGACACCGGCACGCGGTGCACGACGGGCACTGGGACGACCACTGATCCGGTGAACGACCCGCCCCCTCCTTCCCCCGGACCGGGGCCGACCGGCATTCTTCCCCCCTGTCAGGTCCGGCTCTCATCCGGGGGAATCCCTTGCCTTCCACCGACCCCTACGTGGTCACCCTCGCCCCGCGCGTCCACGCCTTCGTCCAGCCCGACGGAGGCTGGTGCCTGAACAACGCCGGTTTCCTCGGCGACGCGGACGAGTCGCTGCTCGTCGACACCGCCGCCACCGAACGGCGGGCCCTGCTGCTGCGCGACGCGGTCCTCGCCGAGGGGCTCGCGCCGCCCCGGACCGTCGTCTCCACCCACCACCACGGGGACCACACCTACGGGAACGGGGTGTTCGCCCCCGAGGCGCGGATCGTGGGGCACGAGAACTGCCGGGCCGAGCAGTTGGCGGCCGGGCACCAGCTCCATCTGATCTGGCCGCGGACCGACTTCGGCCGGGTCGAGATCCTGCCGCCGTCCGTCACGTACACCGACCGGCTGACGCTGCACGTCGGCGGGATCGAGGTGCGGGTGATCCACCCGGGTGCCGCGCACACCACGGGCGACTCGATCGTGCACCTCCCGGAGCAGGGGGTGGTCTTCACGGGCGACCTGGTCTTCCACGGCGGGACGCCGTTCCTGCCGATGGGGTCGCTCGCCGGTTCGCTGCGCGCGCTCGCCCTGCTGCGCGCGCTCGACGCGCCGACGGTGGTGCCGGGCCACGGGCGGGTGACCGACCCCTCCGCGTACGACGCGACGGAGCGGTACCTGCTGTGGGTGCGGGAGCTGGCCGCCGAGGGGTACGCGAAGGGGGAGGCGCCCCTGGAGACGGCGCGGCGGGCGGAGCTCGGCGAGTTCGCCGCGTGGCGGGAGAGCGAGCGACTGGTGGCCAATCTGCACCGGGCCCACGCGGAGCTGGCGGGCCTGCCGGAGGGGCATCCGCTGGACCCGGCGACGGTGTTCGGCGACATGGCCGCGATGAACGGCGGGGTGCCGGTGGCCTGCCACGCCTGAGCCGCCCGGGGGCGCGTGCCGAGGACGGCCTCCCGGCACGCGCGCCCGTGGAGGGCGGCGGACACCCCTCTGGACGACATACCGACTGGTCGGTCATCATGAGGGCCGACCGCAGCCGATCCGGAGGTACGCCCGATGAGCTCCGCCCCTGACCCGCAGCCCACGACGCGGGAGGTACCCCCACCGGGTCTCGACCCCGAGCGGCTGCGCGACCTCCTCGACCGCGAGCGGCCCGGCCTGGTGGCCGGACCCCTCGAAGCCCGGCTGATCGAGGGCGGGCGGTCGAACCTGACGTACGCGGTGACCGACGGCACCGCCGCCGGCCGCTGGGTCGTGCGCAGGCCCCCGCTCGGCCACGTCCTGGCCACCGCCCACGACATGCGGCGCGAGCACCGGGTGATCAGCGCCCTGCACGCGACGGACGTGCCCGTCCCCGGGACGGTCCTGCTCTGCGAGGACGAGTCGGTGCTCGGCGCGCCGTTCTACGTCATGGAGTTCGTCGAGGGGACGCCGTACCGCTCGGCCCGCGAGCTCGCCCCGCTGGGCCCCGAGCGCACCCGCGCCGCCGTCCTCGGCCTGGTCGACACCCTCGTCACCCTGCACGCCGTGGACCCGGCCGCCGTCGGGCTCGGTGACTTCGGGCGCCCCGACGGCTTCCTCGACCGGCAGCTGCGGCGCTGGGGCAAGCAGCTCGACGCCTCGCGGGGCCGCGAGCTGCCCGGCATCGACGAGCTGCACGCCGCCCTCGGCCGGGCGCTGCCCGCCTCTCCCCCGCCCACCGTGATCCACGGCGACTACCGGCTCGACAACGTCCTCGTCGGCCCCGACGACCGGATCCGGGCCGTCCTGGACTGGGAGATGTCCACGCTCGGCGACCCGCTCACCGACCTCGGCCTCCTCGTCATGTACAGCACCCCGCTGGACCTGCCGAACTCCCCCATCTCCACGACCGCCACGGCTCCCGGCCACCCGAGCGCCGCCGAGCTGGTCGAGCGCTACGCGGCCCGCTCGGGCCGCGACACCTCCGCCCTCTCCTGGTACACGGCCTTCGCCTGGTTCAAGCTCGCCGTGATCCTGGAGGGCATCCACTACCGCTACACCCTCGGCCAGACGGTCGGCGCCGGCTTCGACCGCATCGGCGAACTCGTCCCCGTCTTCATCGCACACGGCCTGACCACCCTTCAGGAGGGCTGAACCCCATGGACTTCGCCTACGACGCGCGCACCGAGGAGCTCCGCGCGAAGCTGCTCGCCTTCATGGACGGGCACGTCTACCCGGCCGAGGCCGTCGCCGAGGAGCAGCGGGCCCTGCTCGCCTCCCCGTGGGACACCCCGGCGGTGGTCGAGGAGCTGAAGGCCGAGGCCAAGCGGCAGGGCCTGTGGAACCTCTTCCTGCCCGATGCCGAGTACGGGGCGGGGCTGACGAACCTCCAGTACGCGCCGCTCGCCGAGATCACCGGCCGCAGCCCGCAGCTGGCCCCGACCGCCCTCAACTGCGCCGCCCCGGACACCGGGAACATGGAGCTGCTCGCCCAGTTCGGCGACGAGGCGCAGAGGAAGCGGTGGCTGGAGCCGCTCCTGGCGGGTGAGATCCGCTCGGCGTTCGCGATGACCGAGCCCGAGGTCGCCTCCTCCGACGCCACCAACATCGAGACCCGGATCCGGCGGGACGGCGACTCGTACGTGGTCGACGGGCGCAAGTGGTACATCTCCGGGGCGATGAACCCGGACTGCGAGATCTTCATCGTCATGGGCAAGACCGACCCCGACGGCGCCGACCCCCGCCGCCAGCAGTCGATGATCCTGGTGCCGCGCGACACCCCGGGCGTCGAGGTGCGGCGCGCGATGAAGGTGTACGGGTACGAGGACCACTACCACGGCGGCCACGCCGAGGTGCTCTTCGACGGCGTGCGCGTCCCGGCCGCGAACCTCGTCGGCGAGGAGGGCGGCGGCTTCGCCATCGCCCAGGCCCGGCTCGGCCCCGGCCGCATCCACCACTGCATGCGGCTGATCGGCATGGCCGAGCGGGCCGTGGAGCTGATGTGCCGGCGCGCGGTCTCCCGTACCGCCTTCGGCAAGGCGCTCGCCCAGCAGGGCGTCGTGCAGAACTGGATCGCGGACGCCCGGGTCACCATCGAGCAGTTGCGGCTGCTGGTCCTCAAGACGGCGTGGCTCATGGACACCGTCGGCAACCGGGGCGCGCACACCGAGATCCAGGCCATCAAGATCGCGACGCCGCGCGCGGTGGTCGACATCATCGACAAGGCCGTGCAGGCGCACGGCGCGGGCGGGGTGTCGCAGGACTTCCCGCTGGCCGAGCTGTGGGCGGCGGCGCGGACGCTGAAGCTGGCGGACGGGCCGGACGAGGTGCACCAGCGGTCCCTGGCGCGCCGGGAGCTGAAGAAGTACCTGTAGGAGTGCCCGTGGGGCCGCACCCCGGGGCGGGTGCGGTCAGGGGCGCAGGGCCCGGAGCAGGAGGCCGGCGAGGTGACCGGCGACCTGCTCGGGGCTGAGGGGGCCGTCCGGGCGGTACCAGGTGGACAGGTGGTGCACGGAGCCGAAGTGGTAGTCGACCACCAGGTCGGCGGGGGTCGCGGAGGAGAACACCCCGGCCTTCTGGCCCTCCTCGATCAGGGCCCGGAACCGCTCGTGGTAGCGGCGGCGCTCGGCCCTCACCCGCTTGTTCTTCTCCGGGCTCAGGTGGTGCATGGAGCGGAAGAAGATCGAGGCGTCGTCCAGGTTCTCGATGGTGGTGACGACGACGTCGGCGGCGGCGTCGCGCAGCCGCTCCTCCACGGGCGCGTCGGCGTCGGCGAAGGCGTCGAGCCGCTCCTGCTGGAGGCGCAGGACCCGGGAGTAGACCTCCTGGAGGAGGTCCTCCTTGGAGCCGAAGTAGTGGTAGAGGGCGCCCTTGGTGACCCCGGCGGCCTCCACGATCTCCTGGACGGAGGTGCGGTCGTAGCCCTGCTCCGCGAAGAGCCGGGTGGCGGCGGCGAGGAGCCTCTGGGGGACGGGGGCGCCGTTCCCTTCCGTCGTCCTGGCCATGCTCCGCCGCCTTCCTTCGTGCTTCCTCGGTGATCGTTTTCGGTCCGGGGAACGCGTTCCCGCCGGTAGATCTTCCCATTCGCCGGGTACTACGACCGACCGGCGCCCGTCTCCCAGGTCCGCTGGACGTGGTTCATGGTGCCGAGCCAGCGCTCGGGGTCGGTGGCCCGGTTGCGGTAGTAGCCGGCGACCTCGGGGTGGGGCAGGACGAGGAAGCGGCCGGCGCCGATGGCGTCGATCAGGGCGTCCGCGACGTCCTCGGGCTCGATGGCGGTGGGGGCGAGGACCAGCTCGCCCGCACTTCCGGCGGCGGTGAGCATGTCCGTACGGACGCCCTGCGGGCAGATGGCGTGCACGGAGAGGCCGCGGTGCCGGTAGGTGAGGGAGAGCCACTCGGCAAAGGCGTACGCGCCGTGCTTGGAGACGCTGTACGGCGCGGCGCCGATCATGGTGAGGAGCCCGGCGGCGGAGACGGTGGAGACGAAGCGGCCGCCGCCGCGCTCCAGCCACTCCGGGAGCAGGGCGCGGGCCGCGCGGACGTGGGCCATGACGTTGACGTCCCAGGCGGCGGCCCAGACGTCCTCGTCGGCGAAGGCGTCGCCGGGCGAGGAGAGGCCGGCGTTGGCGCACCAGACGTCGACGGTGCCGCCGAGGGCCTCGCGGGCCTCGGCGACGACGGCGGAGGCGTCGCCGGGGACGGCGACGGCGCCGATCCCGGCGGCGACGGACTCGGCGCGCTCGGCGTCCAGGTCGTTGACGACGACGCGGGCGCCCTCGGCGGCGAAGCGGCGGGCGAGGGCGGCGCCGATGCCGCCGCCCGCGCCGGTGACGACGACGCCGGCGCCCCGGAGGTCCGTCCCCGCCCTCGTACCCGTACCTGTGTCCGCGCCCGTGCCCGTGTCCGCGTCCATGTCTGGACCCACCTCTCCGCGACTCTCCGGTTTCCCGGTCCCTCCGGCCCGTCCGGCTCCCCCGGGACGTCGGCCCCGGGCCGACGACTCCGGCAGACTAACCGGTCGGTATGCGAGGAGGGAAGGGTCGGCGGCCGGGGGACGGCCTCCGCACGCCTCGTTCCCCCGGGCGGCCGGGAGCGCTAGCGTGCGTGCCCATGTCATGTGCCCCGCTCGGGGCCGCGATCGAGGAGGTTCGCGCATGGGTCTGTCGCGACGGGGTCTGCTGGCCGCCGGAGGCGCCCTGGGGGCGGCGGTGGCGACCGCGCACCCCGCCACCGCCGGGACGCCGGGCCGGGAGACGGGGGCTCCGGGGCGGGAGACCGGGCGGCGCCGGGTGCGGACCGGCTTCGAGCGGCTCGCGGCGGACGGGTACGCGGCGCTCGACGGGCAGCGGGTCGGCGTCGTCACCAACCCGACCGGCGTGACCCCCGACGCCCGGCACCTCGTGGACGTGATGCACGCCGACGAACGGGTGGACCTGATCGCCGTCTTCGGCCCCGAGCACGGCTTCCGGGGCACGGCCCAGGCGGGCGGCTCGGAGGGCCGGTACGACGACCCGGCGACCGGACTGCCCGTCTACGACACGTACCTGAGGAGCGGACGGCCGCTCGCGGACGTCTTCACGGCCTCCGGGGTGGACACGGTCGTCTTCGACGTCCAGGACGCCGGCGCGCGCTTCTACACCTACATCTGGACGCTGTACGACTGCATGGAGGCCGCCGCCCTCGCCGGGAAGCGGTTCGTGGTCCTGGACCGGCCGAACCCGGTGACCGGGCGCGCGGCGCTCGGGCCCGTCCTGGACCGGGCGTTCGCCACCTTCGTCGGGCGCGAGCCGATCGCGCAGGCGCACGGCATGACGGTGGCCGAGCTGGCGCTGCTCTTCAACGGGGAGTTCCTGGCCGCGCCCGTCGCCCTGGAGACCGTGCGGATGACGGGGTGGCGACGGACGGACTTCTTCGACTCCACGGGGCTGCCCTGGGTGCCGCCGAGCCCGAACATGCCGACGCCGGAGACCGCGCTCGTCTACTCCGGCACCTGCCTCTTCGAGGGCACGAACCTCTCCGAGGGCCGGGGCACCACCCGTCCCTTCGAACTCCTCGGCGCCGAGGGGATCGACCGCCGGTGGGCGGAGGCGGCGAACGCGCTCGGCCTGCCCGGGGTCCGCTTCCGCGAGGCCTACTTCGCGCCGACCTTCTCCAAGTTCCAGGGGAGGACGGTGGGCGGGGTGCAGCTGCACGTCCACGACCGGGAGGCCTTCGACCCGGTACGGACCGGGATCGCGCTCCTGGTCACCGCCCGCCGCTCCTGGCCCGGCTTCGCCTGGCGGCCGGACAACTGGATCGACAGGCTGACCGGCTCGACCCGGGTGCGGACCCTGATCGACGCGGGCGCGGACACGGACGAGGTCGTCGGCGCCTGGCAGACGGACCTGGCGGCCTTCCGGGCGGTACGGAGGGAGTACCTGCTCTATCGCTGAGGGCCGCCCGGGGAAAGGGAGTTGACCCCCGTGTCCCGAGGGGGCGGGCGGAACGTCCCCGTGGCGTCCGCCGAGCCGCGCCGAACTCCCGTCGCGAACGGCCCGGGTCCCGCCGGTGCGGACGATCCGCGCCGGGGGGCGATCGGGCACGGCGGGGCGCGGGCGGTGCCGGGGACGGTGGCGCGGAGTCCGGCGGCGGTCCTGCGCACGGGGGTGCCGGGGGCGGGGTGCGTGAACGTGGACACCGCGGAGGTGGTCCGCTCGCACGACGACCTCTGCCGCCCGGAGCCGGCCCGGGTGGTGGCGGCGTCGGGGACGGGCCGCCGGACGTAGTGGTTCCGCTCCGTCCCACGGGCCTCTTCCGTCCCGCTGATGGCTGCCATCCGCATTTCGATGGAACACAGACGGCTTCCCGTTCGTCCCTCTGATACCGCGGAAGGACCAGCGACGGAGGTGGCGGGAGATGGCCGGTTTCCGGAGTCTCGCGAGACAGGTGCGCGATCCGGGGTGCGACACGGCACTGCGCAGGTACTCCCTGCGCAAGTGTCTGGAGCGGTTCGCCCCGTACGGGCACCGTGCGACCTGGGACCATCTGTGCCGCAGGCACAGGTTCGGCCCCGAGGACCGGGAGCTCGACCCGGGGCGGCTCGTGGCGGCGCTCGACGAGTTGGAGGAGGCGCGGGCCGTGTGGCTCGCGTACGAGGAGGAGTTCGCCGCCCGGCGGCGGCGCGAGAAGCACGAGGGGCTGCGCCGGCTCGGCGCGGTCGACGACTGGCACCGGCGGGTCTGGGGCGGCAACGGCGTGGTCCGGTGCGGCGATCCCGAGACGCATCCGTCGGACCCGCTGCCGGAGGTGCTGCGGCGGCTGATCACGGCCCTGGAGCGCGGCCCGGGCGAGGCGTGCCCGGTGTGCGCGGGGCCCCGGATCGAGTGGGCGGGGCCCGGCGACCGGTACGAGCCGTGGCACGGCCCGGTGTGCGCCGACTGCGGCGTGGGCGTCCCCCGGACGGTGCTCACCTCGACCGCCCTGGCCCGGGCGCGGTCCGACCGGGGCCACCACCGGCTGGCGTCGGCGGCGTGACCCGGCGGGGCGCCCGGGGCGGGGCCGGAACTCCCTGACGCGCGGCGCGCGGGAGGGAGTTCCGGCCCCGCCCTAGGTGTTCTCGCCCTCCGCCGGGGCCGGGCGGCGTACCGGGAGGAGGCGGGAGCCCGCCATCCGCTCGCCGAAGACGTCGTCGGGGTTGGACAGGACGCAGGTCTCCAGGGACAGGCAGCCGCAGCCGATGCAGTCCGTCAGGTGGTCGCGGAGGCGGCCGAGCTGCTGGATGCGCGCGTCGAGTTCGGTGCGCCAGGCCGCCGAGAGGCGGGCCCAGTCCTCGTTGGTGGGCGTGCGCTCCTCGGGGAGCCGGGCGAGCGCCTCGCGGATGGTGGCCAGGGGGATCCCGACCCGCTGCGCGGCACGGACGAAGGCGACCCGGCGGAGGGTGTCGCGGCCGTAGCGGCGCTGGTTCCCACTGGTCCGGCGGCTCCTGATGAGCCCCTTGGCCTCGTAGAAGTGCAGGGCGGAGACGGCGGCCCCGCTGCGGGCGGAGAGCTGGCCGACGGTGAGCTCGTGGATCTTCTCTGGAATCTGCGGCACCCGGCGACCCTACGGGAACCGCCCCGCCGTCCGGCCGGGCGTTGACAGCGGACCCTCCGCACCACAAGCTGAGCAAGCGCTTGGACAGTGCGACCGGAGCGTGCGGGGCGCCCGGAGGGAACGTGACGAGAGGGAGCAGGGACATGGCCGAGCCGAGGATCTTCACCTCCGCCGAGGAGCTGCGCGCGAGGGTCGGCGAGCAGCTCGGGTACAGCGACTGGCTGGAGGTCGACCAGAAGCGGATCGACCTCTTCGCGGAGGCCACCGGCGACCACCAGTGGATCCACGTCGACCCGGAGCGCGCCGCCGCCGGGCCGTTCGGCACCACCATCGCGCACGGCTATCTGACGCTGTCCCTGCTGCCGGTGTTCGTCCCGCAGGTCCTGGCGGTCGAGGGCGTGCGGATGGGCATCAACTACGGCACGGAGAAGGTGCGTTTCCCGGCCCCCGTGCCGGTCGGCTCGCGGCTGCGCGCCACGGCCGTCCTGGCGAGGGTCGAGGAGGTCACGGGCGGCGTGCAGGTGACGGCGGCGGTGACCGTGGAGCGCGAGGGCTCCGAGAAGCCGGTCTGCGTGGCCGAGTCGGTCTCCCGCTACTACTTCTGAGCGCCGACCATCCTGAGGACGAGGTCGGCGTAGAGCGCGCCGACCTCGTCGGGCGTCCGGCGGCCCCGGGCGGTGAACCAGCGCGAGACGTCGATGCAGAGGGACAGCACGGCGACCGTGGTGCCGGCCACGTCGGGGACGTCGAACTCGCCGGCCGCGACGCCCTCGTCGATGATCCGGCGCACGGCCGCGTCGGACTCGCGGCGCAGCTCCACGATCTCGGCGCGGTGCTCGGGGCCGAGGGCGTCGAGCTCGTACTGGACGACGCGGGCGGTCGTGTGGCGCTCGGCGTGCCAGCGGACGAAGGAGCGGACGGCGTCGGCGAGGCGCTCGGCCGCCGTGCCCCCGCCGTCGGCGGCGGCCCGGAGGATCTCCAGCGCCCTGTCGTGACCGATGCGGCTGATCCGGTGGAGCAGCTCTTCCTTGGTCTTGTAGTGGATGTAGAGCGCGGCCGGGCTCATCCCGGCGCGGCCGGCGATGTCCCGGGTGGTGGTGGCGTGGTAGCCGCGCTCGGCGAACGCCTCGACGGCGGCCACCAGCAGCCGCCGCGCCGCCTCGGGCGTGACCTCGCCCCAGGGCACGTCCTCGCCCCCGGGCGTCTCCTCCGCCGCGCTCATCCCACACTCCTCCTCGGTCCCCGTCAGCACGGACACCATATCAACGAGGGTGAGCAAGCGCTTAGCGCCACTGACGGGAACGGGCGGGACCGGGCGCGGGCTCAGAGCTTCTGGAAGGGGCCGTGTTCGGCGAGGAGTTTCTCCAGGCGGGCCTGGTCGACCCGGCTGACGATCTGGCCGGCCTCCTGGCGGTCGCGGACGACCTTGGCCAGGGTGAAGGCCGAGGTCGTGAGGTAGAGGACCGAGACGGCGAGGAAGGCGCGCACCCAGGCGCCGGCGTCGAGCTGGTAGACGCCGACGGCCACGGCCGTGAGCGCGAGACCGAAGGAGAGGGCGGCCTGCGTGGAGTAGGCGGCGGTGTTCTGCTGCTTGACCGGTGTGTCGCTCATGGGGGACAGCATCGGACGGATGTGGCGGGCGCCACATCCGTCCGTGTACTCATGCGTCGTACTCAGAAGGCCGAGATCCCCGTCAGCGCCCGGCCGATGACGAGCTTCTGGATCTGGCTGGTGCCCTCGTACAGGGTCATGACGCGCGCGTCGCGGACCAGCTTGCCGACCGGGTACTCGTCGATGTAGCCGTAGCCGCCGAAGACCTGGAGGGCGTTGTTGGCCGCGCGGACGGCGGCCTCGGAGGCGTACAGCTTCGCCTGGGAGGCGGCGGTGGCGAAGTCCAGGCCGCGGTCGATCAGGTCGGCGACCCGCCAGGTGAGCAGCCGGGCGGCCTCCACGTCGACGGAGATGTCGCTGATCAGCTCCTGCACCAGCTGGTACGAGGCGATCGGCTTTCCGAACTGCTCGCGCTCCCCGGCGTACCGCAGGGCCGCGTCGAGGGCCGCGCGGGCGATGCCGACGCAGCCGGCGGCGACCGACATGCGGCCCTTGGCGAGGGCGGACATGGCGACGGCGAAGCCCCTGCCCTCGGGGCCGAGCATCGCGGCGGCCGGGACGCGGACGTCCTCCAGGACCAGTTCGGCGGTGGCCTGGCCGCGCAGTCCGAGCTTGCCGTGGACGGGGCGGCGGGTGAGGCCGGGGGCGTCGGCGGGGACGAGGAAGGCGGAGACGCCCCTGTGTCCGGGGGTGTCGTTCGTCCGGGCGAAGAGCAGCACGACGTCGGCCCAGGTGCCGTTGGTGATGAACATCTTGGTGCCGTTGACGACGTAGTCGCCGCCGTCCCGCACGGCCCGGGTCGCCAGGTTCCCGGCGTCGGAGCCGGTGCCCGGTTCGGTGAGGCCGAAGCAGCCGAGCGCCTCGCCGGACGCGAGCCGGGGCAGCCAGGTCCGCTTCTGCTCCTCATCCCCCCAGGAGGTGATCGTCTTGGCGACCAGGCCGAGGGAGACGGAGACGATGCCGCGCACGGAGGAGTCGCCCCGGCCCAGCTCCTCGGTCACGAGGCAGTACGCGAGGTGGTCGCCACCCGAGCCGCCGTACTCCTCCGGGATCGTGAGGCCGAGGAAGCCGACGGCGCCGAGCTTCTTCACGATCCCCCGGTCCACCTCCTCCGCGCGGTCCCACGCGGTGGCGTGCGGGGTCACCTCCCGGGCGACGAAGTCCTCGGCGAGCCGCCGCGCGGCCTCCTGCTCCTCGCTCAGCGCCAGATCCACCGTGCCACCTCACCGTTCCGTTCGGCCACCACTTTAATTACCACTGCTAGTTTTCGCAGCGCAGGCCTACTATGTGCGCCATGGCCCGACCGCGCAAGCCCCTGCTCAGCCGAGACCGCATCGTCGAGACGGCGGGCGCGCTGGTCGACGCGGAGGGCCTCGCCGCGCTCTCCACCCGCCGGCTCGCGGCCGAGCTCGGGGTGAGCGGGCCCTCGCTCTACAACCACTTCCGCACCAAGGACGAGATCCTCGACGCCGTCGCGGACGCGGTGAGCGCGAAGATCGACCTGTCGATGTTCGCGGCGGACGACCCCCGCGACTGGCGGACGGCGCTGCACGACTGGGCGGTCTCCTACCGCGCCGCCCTCGCCGACCACCCGCACATCGTCCCGGTCCTCGCCCAGGGCCCCGGCCGCCGCCCGGCCGGGCTCCGGGTCGCCGACGCCGTCTTCGGCGCGATGGTCCGCGCGGGCTGGCCCCCGGCCCAGGCCACGTACATCGGCGCCCTGATGCGGTACTTCGTCACCGGCTCCGCCCTCGGCTCCTTCGCCCGCGGCTTCGTCGACGACGAGACGGCGTACGACCCCGCCGAGTACCCCCACCTGGGCCAGGCGCACCTGCTCGCGGAGCGCCGCCGGCAGGTCGACGAGGGCGCCTTCGAGACGGGCCTGCGGGCGCTCCTGGACGGCCTCGCCGCGCAGTACGCGTCCCGGGTGGCGGGGCCACGTGACGCTTCGGCCGCCGCCGAAGGGTGAGTACGGGAGCCTGGGGTCATGGCAGCCAGTGACCTCGCCGCGTTCGCGGCGCTCTTCGCGGACGAGACCCGCGCCGCGTTCCTGCTCGCCCTGCTCGACGGGCGGGCCTGGACCGCCGGGGAGCTCGCCCGGCACGCCGGGGTGGCGCCGTCCACCGCGAGCGAGCACCTCGGGAGGCTGGTCGGGGGCGGACTGCTCGCGGAGGAACGGCAGGGCCGGCACCGGTACGTACGGCTCGCCGGCCCCGGGACCGCGCACCTCGTCGAGGAGCTGGCCGCCCGGTCGGGTCCCCCGGCGCCCGCGCGGCCCCGCTCGCTGCGGGAGGCGAACGCCGGGGCGGCGATGGCCCGCGGCCGGACCTGCTACGACCACCTCGCCGGACGGCTCGGCACCGCGCTCACCGAGGCGCTGACGGCGCGGGGGCTGCTGCGGCAGGACATCGGGTTCGCGCTCACGGACCGGGGCCTGGCGTGGTTCGGCGAGCAGGGCATCGTGCTCGTACGGAAGGGGCGGCGGCCCGTCGCGCGCGGCTGCCTCGACTGGACCGAGCGCCGGCCGCACCTCGCGGGCGCGGCGGGCGCCGCGCTCTGCCGCCACGCGCTCGACGCCGGGTGGTGCGTACGGATCGGGTCCGGGCGGGCCGTGAAGGTGACCCCGGCGGGCGAGGAGGCGCTGCGGGCCGGTCTGGGCATCGCGCCGGGGGTGCTGCGGTGACGGTCCCGGCCGTCGCGCGGAGTCCCGCCGGGTCTCAGTCCGTCCAGAGCCATTCGACGCCGTGCACGCCCGGCGCGCACTTCACGGGCAGCAGGTGCGTCGCGCGGAAGTCGTCGAGGGGTGCGAGCTGCCGGCTCCGGGGCTCGGTCCCGAGCTGGCGGCAGTAGTAGTGCCAGCACTTCGACGGGACCGCCGAGGGGTGGAAGCGCACGTGGAGCAGATAGGACTGCAGGGGCGTGGTGACGCGGCGTTCGTAGCGGTGGGAGACGCCCGTGGTGGCGGTGGAGCGGAGCGTGTACTCGATCACCGCGGTCTCGTTCCTGGCCAGTCGGCGGCCGAGGGGGATCTCGGCGATCACGCAGTTCAGCTCCGGCCGCCGGCGGATGTGCGGAGGCGGTCCGTGGGGGACGGTGAGGTCGACCGTGTCGGCCTTCGCCGATTCCAGGGTGTGGACGACCGTCAGGTGCCGCGCGTCGTCGCGGACGGCCCTGACCGCGACGGTGACGCGGATCTCGGCGACGAGACGGTGTTCGTTCACGCGCACCGTCTCGTGGACGACCAGTCGCCGCAGACCGGCGTTGAAGTACGGGAAGGCGTCGCCGAGGATCTTCTCGAGGTCGGAGTCCTCGCCGTAGACGCCGCGGACGGCGGCCGGGTCGTGCTGCGGGACCCAGCCGCGCGGCCGGCGGCGCAGCAGCGAGCGCAGGGTGCCGCTCGGGAGGTCGAGGAAGGGCTCCAGGACGTCGACGGCGCGCAGGGACTGGGGCTTCTCCGGGAGGCTGCGGCCGCTCTGCCAGTAGCTGAGGGTGGCGAGGCTGAGGGTGATCCCGTACGACTCCAGGTGGTCGCGTACGCGGTCCAGCGGGAGGCCCCGCCGCCTCAGGGCCTCCTTGAACACGGCCGCGAACGTCGTGTCCGGGTCGTCGGGGCGGGGGGTGTTCGGCATGGCGTCTTCCAGCGGGCGGGTCTGTGGGGGGCTGTGGGATACTGCGGGGGGCGTGGACCGGGCTGTGGGGGAAAGCAGCCGGGGGCCGCTCGCCTCGTTCCGCGAGCGACCCCCGGCCGGTCCTGCTGTGGACCCGCTCAGTTGGTGTTGAGCGTCAGGCCGTAGTAGCGCAGGGTGTCGTCGAGCGGCTGGAAGTACGAGGAGCCGCGGGAGTTGACCCCACCGGTGCACTCCTGGCCGATCGGGCCGCCGGAGGTCATGCCCTGGGCCTGGTTGCCCGAGATGTACGCGCCGCCGCTGTCGCCGCCCTCGGTGCAGACGCTGGAGGTGGCGAGACCGTTGACGACCGTGTCGGGGCCGCCGTTCTGGTCCTTGTAGGTGACGCTGTTGTTGTAGGAGCCGATCGTGCCGCAGGTCCAGCCGGTGGTGGCGCCGGACTTGCAGATCGCGGCGCCGGACGCGGCGCGGCTGCTGCCCTTGACGGCGACCGTGCTGGTGCTGCCCTGGCCCCAGGTGCCGACGGCGGTGGTGATCGAGTGACCGGAGTTGATGGTCGCTATGCCCATGTCGACGCTGCGGGTGCCGACCGCGAAGCGGGTCCTGTAGCCCTTGGCGAAGGCCGTCCCGTCGTAGCGCAGGGTGGGCAGGTTGGCGACGCAGTGCCCGGCGGTCACCAGGTACTGGTAGCCGGAGCTGTCACGGGCTCCGTAGCCGACGGAACACCAGCCGGTGGTGTTGTTGATCGTCATCTTGCTGCCGGGGTAGATCGCGGCCTGGGGCGCGAGCTCCTCCTGGCCCCGCACGATCCGGACGGCGGAGCCGTGCTTCGCGGCCGCGGCGAGGAACGCCCTGGCGGCGGCGCCCCGGTCGTCGTTCACCTTGACGGTCACCTTGTCGGAGGCCAGGTCCACGGACCAGGCGACGACCCCGGAGGGGACCTTCTTGGCGGCGAGGGCGTCGAGTTCGGCCTTGACCCCGTCGAGCGCGGCCTGGCCGCGGGCGGGCACCCGGGCGGCGAGGCCGGCCTTCTCGATCCTGGCCGCCTCGGCCTTGTCGCCGGCGTTGACGGTCAGCGTGCCGGAGGCGTCGAAGAAGGCGCCGTCGCCGGCCGTTCCGCTCTTCCTCAGCCGGGCGAGCGTGGCCTGCTGGGCGTCCTGCCGGTCCAGGCGGTCGACCGCGGCCTTCTCGCTCACGCCGAGCGAGGCGGCCAGCGCCCGGACCATCTCGGGCTGGTAGCGGGGGGTGGACGCCGTGTCCTGCGCCTGCGCCGTGACCTGGGTCCCCAGGACCGCCGAGGCCGAGAGCGCGATGCCCACCGCGGCCAGGCGGTACTTACGAGAGTTACGCACGTTGATTCCTTCCGGATGACGACCGGGAACCCGATGGGGGGTTTATCGCCGAAATGCGCCAACAGCACACCGACGAAAGGCGGTTCCCGGCTGACGAAGAGTCATCGACTCGCCGTGATCCGAACTATTGCGTAGCGATCGAAAGAACTTCAAGAGACGTGCACCGGAGAATTTTTAACAGAATTCACGGCTCTCCGGTTGAATGGGAAAGCGTCTTACCGGACACCGATCGGCATGTTGTCACCGATCTTCGGGCGGTACCGGACAGATCGACGTGACAGACCGCCCGTGCTTCGTTCGGAGACCGGGATACGTATAGGTGATCGGCCGTTTCCGGATATTCAGGGCCCGGGCCGGTTCGTAGGCTGGCGGGATCCGATCAGCAGTCGGGCGGTCCCGAAGAGTCGCAGCCCGCTGAGCGGGAAAGCTCCGAACCGAGGAGACGGCGCCATGACCAAGGTCTACTTCCAGGTCAATGTCCCCATAAAGAACTCCGTACGGCCCGAGCAGTGCGGACTGCACGTCTTCACCGGGCCGGCCGACACCTGGTCGGACGCCCTCCGCATCGCGCGCGAGACCTGCGACACGGCGGTCGCCGCGCAGAGGGCGGGTTTCCCGATACCCCGCCGGCGCCCGGACGGGTGGGGAGCGCGCGGGCTGCGCCCCGGCTGGGTGCTCGACTGGACGGCCGCGACCGTGGACGCCTGGGAGCACGACGGGACGTTCCGGACCAGCAGGTTCGCTCCGCCCCGGTGGGGCGCCTTCTGAGGGATGCCCCTCAGCCGGTGGGTCCGCCCCTCAGGAGGTGCCCTCCAGCCGGTGGGCGAGGTCGCGGCGGGAGAGGGCCCCGGTCTTGCGCATGGCGCGGGCGATGTGCTGCTCCACCGTCCGGGGGGAGAGGTGGAGGGTCGCGGCGATCTCCCGGTTGGTCAGGCCGGAGACCGCGAGCTGGGCCACCTCCGCCTCCCGGGGGGACAGTCCGTCGGCGTGCGAGGGGCGGCCGGGAGGGCGGCCCTTCTTCGCCGGCCGGCGCGTGCGCAGCAGGGCCCTGGCCCGTGCCGCGTCCCAGACGGCGCCCAGCTCGGTGAAGCGCTGGGCGCAGTCCTCGAGTTCGGCGATCGCCGACAGGGTGGCGGGACACTCGGAGCCCGGATCCGACGGTGCGGCGGAGGGGCGACGGCCGGAGACCGGGTCCGAGGGCGCGACGGCGGACCGGTCCGGTACCGGGTCCGAGGGCATGGCGGCGGACCGGTCCGGTACCGGATTCGGCGGTACGGCGGTGTCCCCCGTCTCCGTCGGTGCCGGGCCGGAGTCCGCCGCTGGAACCGCCGCTGAATCCCCCGCCGAATCCGCTCCGGTGTCCGTCCCGGTGTCCGCCGCGAGCACGCAGCGGGCGGCGGCCTCCGCGGTGAGCGTCCGGGAGTACGGGCGGGGCAGCTCCGCGTAGGCCGCCGCGGCCTCCCGGTACAGCTCGGCGGCCCGCAGCAGTCCGTCGCGGCCCTCCCCGGCCGGTGCCTCCGTCTCGGCGAGCACGGCCCGGCTCCAGAGGAGCGCGGCCCGGGCGGCGGGCGCGTCGCCCCGGCCCAGGCCCCGGGAGAAGTCCCGGACCATGGTGCGCGCCGCGGCCCCGTCGCCCGCGCGCGCCAGGGCCTCCACGGCCCACGGCGCGAGTTCCGCGGCCCACGGCCACACGCCCTTCCCGGCCACCACCGCCCAGGCGGCGCGCGCCTGCTCCGCCGCGGCCGGCACCTCCTGGCGGGCCAGGGCGAGGCGGACCAGGGCGCCGGCCGTCGTCGCGGCCAGGGGCACGGGCAGTTCCTCCGTCCCGATCGTCCCCCGCTGGGACAGCCAGGTCGCCGCCTCTCCCCAGTCCCCCTGGGCGAGGGCGATCAGGCCGCGCACGACGTAGGCGTCGGAGGCGATGAACGGCATGTCGGCGGTCGCGGCGACGAACTCCTCGCACCGCTCGGCGAGCCCCGGCCACCGGCCGGTCCACCACTCCTGGAGCAGCCGCGTGCCCAGCGCGTTGTACTCCATGTACGACGCGCCGCTCCGGGCGGACAGGTCGCTCCCCGCCGCGAGGAGGTCCTCCGCCCGCTCGTAGAAGCCGAGCCAGACCGCGAAGTCCGCGGTGTTGCACAGACCGCGCGCCGCCTGCCGGGCGCACGCGGGGTCCGCGTCCTCCGCGGGCAGCTCCTTCGCCAGCTCCCAGGCCCCCGGGTCGGCGCAGCTCATGGCGAGTCCCGCCCGGCCGGCCAGGACCGCCGTGCGCATGGGCTCGTCCCCGCTGGCGTCCGCCGCGGCGGTGGCCTCGGCCAGCCATCCCCGGTGGACGTCGAGGGAGCTGCCCGGCCAGTAGGGGCTGGACAGCGCCACCATGGCGCGCGCGGCCAGGCCGGGCCGGACCTCGCGCAGCTCGGCGGCGGCGGTCTCCAGGACCCGCCACCCCTCGGGGAAGCGGCCCATCTGGTTGCACAGCATCAGCCCCAGGTCGAGCCGCAGCTCCCCGCGTACGGCAGGGGGCAGGGAGGCGTCCCGGACGATCTGCCCGAGGACCTCCACGGTCTGGTCCGAGCGCAGCCCGGTCACCGCGCTGCGGGCGAGGAGCGGCGCCAGGTGGGCCCGGCTCCGCAGGGGCAGGCCGGGCGTGGCCAGCGTCCGTTCGAGGAGCGTGACGGCCTGCTGGTGCCGGCCGGACGCGGCCGCCGTCCCGGCCGCCCTCTCCACCGCTCTCAGCCATGCGCGGGTCCGGCCGGCGGCCCTGTGGTGGTCGGCCACGTCGGCCCAGGGCACGGGCTGTCCGCGGCTCAGTACGCCCGCCGCCCGCCCGTGCAGGTCCTGGCGGACGGGTCCGGGCACGGAGGCCCGTACGGCGGGCGCGGCCAGCGGGACGGCGAAGCCGTAGCGGCCCTCGGCCGGCTCGGCCAGGGCCGCGACCTCCAGGGCCCGCAGCAGGGCCTCGTTCCCCGTCGCGGTTCCGAGGCCCGAGACCGCGATCAGCTCGTCGCGGGCGACGGGGCCGTCGAGGACGGCGGCCGCCCAGACCACCGGCCGGTGCGCCGGGGCCAGCGCGTGCGTGCGGCTCAGTACCAGCTCGGCGAGCCGGGCCGGTACGCCGGCCGCCTCCACCTCGGCGGCCGTGCCGGTGAACGCCGGCCGCTGTTCGCGCAGTACGGCGAGGAGGTCGACGACCACCCGGGGCACCCCGCCGGTGAGTTCGCGCAGCCTGCGCACCGCTCCGTCCGTACAGCCCTCGCCCAGCGCCTCCGCGGCGGCGCGGCGGACGCGTTCCTCGTCCCAGGGCGCGAGCCGGTGCCGGAGCACCGTCAGCCGCGAGGGGTACGCCACCGGCGGAGCGCCCAGCGGCAGGCCGGGCGGGGGGAGTTCCTCGGGGCGGTAGGTCACGGCGGCCGCCGAGCCCGGTGCCAGTCCTTCGAGGACCCGGCGCACCCGGCGCAGTTCGTCCTCGTCGGCGCGGTGGACGTCGTCCACCAGCCACAGGGCCGGTGTCCGCCGGTGCTCGGCCTCCTCCGGCGGCCCGCCGTCGGCTCCGCACCGCCACCGCACCCGGGCCGTGTCCGCCGTCCCCGGCAGGTCGGCCAGTTCCCGGAGCAGACGGCTCTTCCCCGCGCCGGCGGTGCCCTCGACGAACAGCAGCACCGGTTCGGCGCCTCCGTCGGCGAGGGCGCGGGCCAGGGGCCGCAGAGCGGAACCACGCGTCTCGATCACGTCGTCATCCTCGCTCTCCTCCTTCCGGGCGGCCCGGTCACGCCGCACCGGCGTCCCGCGCCGCCGCCCGGCCGCCGGCACTTCGGGAAAGGGCGGAGGCCACGCGGCTCCCGCGGCGGGAATCCCGTACGGCGGGAATTCCGCGAAAGGAATTCCGCGCCCGGGGCGCCGGTCCGCGCGAGTCGATTAAGGCACCGTATCAAGGTCGCCACGCGAGCACACGGGCACGGGAACGGAATTTTCACCGTCCTCCCCGTACGAAACCGGAAATCCGTCACGACGCACGCCGTCGGCGGCGGGGGGATTCTCGTGTGCTCGCGCGCAGGGGCCCGGTTGTTTCACGGGCGTGCGTGCCCGGGCGTGCGGAAGAGCTTTCGGCGACGGGGCGCACCGCGGAGCACGCCCGGCCGACTGCCGAAAAGCAGGGCGCTGTGCCGTCCGGCCGGGACTGCCCGAGGGCGGCGCGCACAGCTCGTTCCGCACGCCCGTGCACAGGCCGACCGAGGCTGGAGGAATCCGGCGCGCCTTCCGCACGGCCCTCGAGTCCGGTCGGCCGATGCCCGAACCTAGGGGCCCCCGGTACGTCCGAACATCCGGGAAGCCGGTTCCACGGATACGCAATCAACCCTCCGGGGCCGAGCCCGTGGCGCGACCGCCTCTCGCCGGCCAGTGGGGCCGTCACGCACGCGCCGTCGCGCCGGAATAAATAGGTGTCCGTATGTACGGGCACCCGGATGGTCCTTCCGCCCTTCCCGTCCGTAGGTTTCCGCCACCGGCCGATCTTCCGCCCTTCACGGCGGTCGGCCGCGCCACGACGGGCCACGGGCGCGATCCGCTCCCCGCCCTTCGTGCGCACCACTGCCGCCCCACACCCCCCACCACCCCCCACCGAGGAACGGGCGGCACTCGGAAAACAGGAGCCGGGGCGCACGGGTGCGTCCGCGCATCCGGTGCCCGGCTCCCCTGTTTGCCCCACCCCGAGACGGCGGACCACCCGCCCGATCGGATCGAAAGGAACCCACGTGCACGGTTTCACCCCCCTCCGCATATCCCTCGCGGCCGTGACCGCCGCCGCGGTGATGGGCACCGGCGTCGCCTTCGCCGGCGGCTCCTCCGACGCGGCCCTTCCCACCGACGCCGGTCGGGGCGCCGCCCCCGTGGCCGCCGACGTCACCGGCGCCACCGAACTCGTCCAGGGCTTCATCGTCGGGTACAAGTCCGGCGCGGCGGAGGCCACGTCGAACGACGCGGCCGTGAAGGACGCCAAGGCCAAGGCCGGCAAGGCCGGCGAGCCGGTCTCCTTCGAGCGCCGCCTGGGCACGGGCGCCGCCCTGGTCGAACTGCCCGAGGCCGACAAGGTCCAGGACGCGCAGAAGGTCGCGGCCGCCTTCCTGGCCGACCCCGACGTCGCCTACGTCGTGCCCGATCGCCGGGTCTACGCCACCGCCGTCGACCCCGCCGAGTACGGCTACCAGTGGGACCTGTACGAGACCACGGCCGGCATGAACGTTCCTGCGGCCTGGAAGCAGGCCACCGGCAAGGGCGTCACCGTCGCGGTCATCGACACCGGCATCACCAGGCACACCGAGCTGAGCGCCAAGCTGCTGCCCGGCTACGACTTCATCTCCCACACCTGGACGGCCAACGACGGCGGCGGCCGCGACAACGACCCCTCCGACGCCGGCGACTGGCTGAAGACCGGCGAGTGCGGCAAGGACGAGTACGGCAACCCCGTCCCCTCCGGCGACCGGAACAGCTCCTGGCACGGCACCCACGTCGCCGGCACGATCGCGGCCGCGGCCAACGGATACGGAACGGTCGGCGTCGCCCACGAGGCGAACATCCTGCCCGTCCGCGTCCTGGGCCGGTGCGGCGGAACGACCTCCGACATCGTCGACGCCATCACCTGGGCGTCGGGCGGAACCGTGACCGGCGTGCCCGCCAACAAGAACCGCGCCGCGGTCATCAACATGAGCCTGGGCGGCAAGTTCACCTGCGACCAGGCCTACAACGCCGCCCTCAAGGGCGCCAGGGACCGGGGCACCACCGTCGTCGTGTCCGCGGGCAACGACAACACCGACGCCGCCGCCTACAGCCCGGCCGGCTGCGCCAACGTCATCACCGTCGCCGCCTCGGACCGCGAGGGCAACCGCGCCGCCTACTCCAACTACGGCCAGGTCGTCGACGTCACCGCCCCCGGCGGCGAGACCGCCGACAGTGCCAACAACGGCATCTGGTCCACCCTCAACACGGGAACCACCACGCCGGGCAAGGAGAAGTACGCCTCCTACCAGGGCACCAGCATGGCCGCCCCGCACATCGCGGGCCTGGCCGCCCTGCTGAAGCAGAAGAACCCCTCCCTCACCCCGGCCCAGATCGAGCAGACCATCAAGAACAACACGCGCGCCCTGCCCGGCACCTGCGACGGCGGCTGCGGCGCCGGACTCTCCGACGCGACCAAGACCCTGAGCGCCGTCAGCGGCGGCTGACCCGGGCCCCGCACCGACCGGCCCTTCCCCCTGATGCCCGAACAGCCCCGGCGGCTTCCCCCCGCCGGGGCTGTCCGGTGTCGCGCCGGTCGCCCGCCTCCCCCCTCCCCCCACGCAGAAGGAAAACGATCACATGAAGCGCAGAAGTCTCGGCATCGCGGCGGGAGCCTGCGTGTTACTGGCCGCCTGCGGGTACCGGCTGCTGCCGTGGACGGCCCCGGCGGAAGAGCCCCTCGTCATCGGAACGGCGAACAGCCTCACCCACCTCGACCCCGCCGGGGGCTACGACAGCGGGTCCTGGGCGCTGTACAGCAACATCTACCAGAGCCTGCTCACCTTCGACCCGGGCGCGAGCGTCCCCCGGCCCGACGCGGCCGAATCGTGCGGATTCACCGGCCCCCTGACCACCTATCGGTGCAAGGTTCGCGGAGACCTCACGTTCTCCAACGGGCATCCGGTCACCGCCGCGGCCGTGAAGCACTCGTTCGACCGCGTTCTGGAGATCCGGGACCCCCTCGGGCCCTCTCCGCTGTTCGCGAACCTCCGTTCCGTGGAGGCGAGCGGCTCCTTCGTGACCTTCCACCTCGCGACGGCGGACGCCACCTGGCCCTCCAAGATCGCCACGCCGGCGGGGTCCATCGTCGACCCGGCCGAGTTCCCCCGGAGCGGGCTCCGGACGCTGCCGACCTTCCCGGGGTCGGGCCCCTACCTCCTCTCCTCGTACGAGGAGGGGGACCGGATCGGTCTCGTCCCGAACCCCGCGTACCGGGGAGCCGTCCCCAAGGAGGGCAAACCGGTCGAGATCCGTTACTACGCGACCTCCCAGGAGGTGGAGAAGGCCTGGAACGCGAGGGAGATCGACGTCGCCCACGCCGGGCTCACCGCCGCGACCCTCGCGGCCCTGGAGAACGGCGAGGACCCGGACGCGCGCCTCTCCGTCGGGGAGAGCACGGTGGCCCGCTACCTCGTCCTGAACACGCGCCCGGCGCACCGCCCGCTGGGCCGTGTCGCGGCCCGGGAAGCCGTCGCCGCGCTCGTCGACCGGGGACGGCTGGCGGAGACGGTGTTCGAGGACACCGTGTCGCCGCTCTACTCGCTCGTCCCCCGGGGCGTCACCGGGCACGGCACCGATTTCTACGACGTCTACCCCGAGTCGGACCCGCGGTGGGCGGCGCGCCGCCTGCGCGACGCCGGCGTGTCCACTCCCGTACGCATCAAACTGGGCCACCAGCTCGGCAGCGCCGCCGCCGAGGCGCGCGCGTTGAAGGCGCAACTGGAGAGGCGGGGCCTGTTCCGGGTCGAACTGGTCGAGGAGGCCGACTGGGTGAGGTACCAGGAACGCTACAAGAGCGGCGAGTTCGACGCGTACGTCCTTCAGTGGAGTCCCGACTTCCCCGACCCGGACACCTTCGTCCAGCCGCTGGTGGGGAGCGACAACACCCTGCACAACGGCTACGCGTCGGCCGGGATCGACCGTTCCATCGAGGCGACGCAGCGGTTCGTCGACCGCCACAGGAGCATCGAGCGGTTCCGGGCGATCCAGAGGGTGGTGGCGGAGGACGTCCCGCTGGTGCCCCTCTGGCAGAAGAAGAGTTACGTGGTGACCCGCCCGGCGGTCACCGGGGGCCACTCCCTCGTCGCGGACGACAGCGGCGTGTGGCGCCTGTGGGAGCTGGGCCGGCAGCGGTAGACGGGGCAGGGCAGCCTTCCGGGGTGGGGGCAGGGGCCGAGGGCCGGGACCGGAGGCCAGGGCCGGGAGTCGGGGCCGGGGACCAGGGCCGAGGGTCGGGACCGGGGGGCCGGGGGTCGCTTCCCCGCTCCCCCTCCCACCCTCACGGATATTGCGGTGAGGGCCGAACGGTCCGCCGCCTACCGTCGGGGCATGCAGAAACCGTCCTCCCGGCTCGCGCTCGTCGCCGCCGGCGTCACCGTCGTCCTGTGGGCCTCCGCCTTCGTCTCCATCCGCAGCGCGGGTGCCGCCTACTCCCCCGGCGCGCTCGCGCTCGGACGGCTCCTCTCCGGGGCCCTGGTCCTCGGCGCCGTCCTCCTGGTGCGACGGGAGGGGCTGCCGCCCAGAGCCGCCCGGCCGGGGATCGCGATCTCGGGGCTGCTCTGGTTCGGGGTGTACATGGTGGTGCTCAACTGGGGCGAGCAGGAGGTCGACGCGGGCACGGCCGCGATGGTCGTGAACGTCGGGCCGATCCTGATCGCCCTGCTCGGCGCGCGGTTCCTCGGGGAGTCCCTGCCGCCCCGGCTGCTCGCGGGCATGGCGGTGTCGTTCGCGGGCGCGGTGACCGTCGGCCTCTCGATGTCCCGGGGCTCCTCCGGCGGCCACGCCTCGGTGCTGGGGGTCGCGCTCTGCCTGCTCGCGGCGGTGGCGTACGCGGGCGGGGTCGTCGCCCAGAAGCCGGCGCTCGCGCACGGCAGCGCGCTCCAGGTGACGACGTTCGGGTGCCTGGTGGGGGCGGTGGCGTGCCTGCCGTTCGCCGGGCAACTGGTCGGGGAGGTGGGGCGGGCGCCGCTGTCGGCGACCCTGAACATGGTCTACCTCGGGGTGTTCCCGACCGCTCTCGCGTTCACGACCTGGGCCTACGCCCTGGCCCGTACGACCGCCGGGCGGATGGGCGCGACGACGTACGCCGTGCCCGCCCTCGTGGTGCTGCTCGCCTGGGCGTTCCTGGGCGAACTGCCCGGGCCGCTCACCCTCGCCGGGGGCGTGCTGTGCCTCGCGGGCGTGGCCGTGTCCCGTTCCCGGCCACGCCGTTCCGCCGCCCCCGGAACGGCCGGGTCCGCCTGACGGGGCCCGCCCCGGCGTCCCCACCGGGGGGCGCCGTCAGCGCCCCTCCCCCGACCGCAGCAGCTGGCGGGCGAAGGCCGTCAGCGAGCGGCCGACGCGTTCGGCCGACAGGCCGAGTTCGTGCCGCTGGAACCGGAACAGCTCCGGGGACAGCGGGCTGAGCGCGATGTCGGTCAACGGGTCCGGGTCCTCGACCCCGTGGTCGACGAGGAGCGTCCGGACGTGCACGCGCCAGAAGCCGTACGCGCCCGTCCGGAAGCGCGCCGGACCCGTCTCGGCCCCCAGGGCCAGCGGCAGGTGCCGTTCGAGGAGGTCGAGCATCGCCAGGTAGAACGCCGCGAGCCGCTCCCCCGCCGGCGCGCCGGGCCCGAGCGGCGGGGGCCCGTGGACGAGCTGCCCCTGGAGCCGGCGCTCGTGCTCGTCGAGCAGCGCCACGGCGACCGAGGACGGATCGGGGAAGCTCCGGTACAGCGTGGCGCGGCCCACCCCGGCGGCCTTGGCGATCCGGTCCATGGTGACCGACCGGGGGTCATGTTCGGCGAAGAGCCCCTCGGCCGCGGCCAGGATCTGGGCGCGGTTCCGCTCGGCGTCCGCGCGTCTGCGCGGGGCGACCGGCCGCTCGTCCACGGCCTGGAGGTCGCCGAGGAGACCGTCGACCCGGTGCGCGGAGCCGGCTCCGCCGCCCCGCCGCTCGTCGTCGCTCATGGGCCCGACCCTACTTCCCTCACGTTTCCCCCACACAAGTGGACACCTTGTCCATTTGACACGCTGGATGGCATCCTAAACGGACGCACCGTCCACTTACTGATCGCCATCCCGCCCTGGGGAGATCCCATGCACATCGCGCTCCTCGCCGCGGCCCTGCTGGTCGGCTGCCTGCTGGCCGTCCAGGCCTCGGTGAACCTCCGGCTCAACGCGGCCGTCGGCACCCCCTACGGCGCCTCGACCCTCCAGCTCGGTGTCGCCACCGGCCTGCTCGTCGTCCTCGCCGCGGCGGCCGGCGCGCTCGGCGCGCTCGGCAGGCTGCCCGACGTCGAACCCTGGCAACTGCTCGGGGGGCTCGCCAGCCCGCTCTACATCACCAGCGGCATCCTGCTCTTCCCCCGGCTCGGCGCCCTCGCCGCCGTCGGGCTCTTCGTCACCGGCCAGATGTTCGCCTCGCTCGCGCTCGACCTCTTCGGCCTCCTCGGCCTGGAGCGGAAGGAGTTCGGCGTCGGCATCGTCCTGGGCGCCGTGGCGGTCCTCGCGGGCATCGTCGTGATCATCCGGGGCATGAAGGCGGCGGCCCCCGCCGGCGCTCCCGCGACGTCGAGCGCCGGCCGCGCCGGCCGGCTCGCCCTCGGCGTCGTGGCCGGCGGCGTGCTGCCGGTCCAGGGCGCGGTCAACGCCCGGCTGCGCGCCCGGATCGAGGAGCCCCTCACCGTCGCGGTGATCAGCTTCGCCGTGGCGACCTTCACCATCGCCGTCGTCCTGCTCGTGCTCTGCGCGACGCGGCGCACCCCGAAGCCCGGGATCGCCCCGCTGAAGAGGATGCCCTGGTGGGGCTGGCTCGGTGGCGCCTGCGCCGCCGCCTACGTCACCGGCACCTTCCTGCTCATCCCGTCCATCGGCGCGGCGGTGACCGTCGCCCTCACCGTGACGGGCCAGCAGCTCACCTCCGCCCTCATCGACCACAAGGGCCTGTTCAAGCTGCCGCGGCGCTCCCTCACCGGGCCGCGCGCCCTGGGCCTCGCCCTGCTGATCGCCGGTTCCCTGACCATCCAGCTCGCCTGATCCCGGGCCGGACATCCGCTCCGCCGCACACGAATCGAGGAGAACCATGCCCGACGCCGCCCCGACCGATCCGACTCCGCCGCCCGGGGTCGTCACCGTCTTCTCCGACATCTGGTGCTCCTTCGCGCACATCGCCGTCCACCGGCTGCACACCACCCGGGCCCGGCTCGGCCTGGAGGAGCGGGTCTCCTTCGACCTGCGCGCCTTCCCGCTGGAGCTGCTGAACGACGCCCCGAGCCCGCGTCCCGGCACGGACAGCGAGGTGGCCCGGATGGCCGCTCTGGAGCCGGCCGCCGGCTGGCAGCTGTGGCAGGCCAAGGACTGGCTGTACCCCTCGACGACGCTGCCCGCCCTGGAGGCGGTCCTCGCCGCGAAGGAGCAGGGCCCGCGCGCCTCGGAACAGCTCGACCTCGGGCTGCGCCGGGCCTTCTGGGCCGAGTCGCGGTGCGTCAGCCACCGCAAGGTGATCCTGGACGTGGCCGCGGAGACCGGCGCGGTGGACGTCGACGCCCTCGCCGGGGCGCTGGACGACGGGAGGGCCCGCCGGGCGCTCTCGGACCAGGCCGCGCTCTCCCGTACGGACCGCGTCGACTGCAGCCCCCACCTGTTCCTGTCCGACGGCTCCGACCACGCCAACCCCGGCATCGACGTGCGCTGGGAGGGGGCGTACGGCATCGGCTGGCCGGTGATCGCCTCCGACGACCCGAAGGTGTACGAGGACATCCTGCTGCGGGCCGCCGCCGGGTGACCGCGCCGGAACGGCGGCCCCCGGCCGGGACCCCGTACGGGTCTCAGGAGAAGACGACCAGGGCCCGGCCGCCCTTGCCCGCGAGCATGTTGTCGAAGGCGCCGGGGATGCCGTCCAGGGTGATCCGCTCGGTGACGAGGGAGCCCAGGTCGAACCGTCCGGCCCGGATGTGCTCGGCGAGGACGGGCAGGTCCACGGCCGGGTTGGAGTTGCCGTAGACGCAGCCGGCCAGGGTGCGGCCCCAGTGGAAGATCTCCAGCGCGTTGAAGGTGACCTGCTGGTCCTTGCCGCCGATGCCGACGACCGTGGTCCGGCCGCCGCGCCGGGTGGACTCCCAGGCGGTGCGGATGGTGACGGCGCGGCCCACGCACTCCACGGCCGCGTCGACGCCGTGGCCGCCGGTCAGCCTCCGGACGTCCTTCGCCGTGGTGGCGGAGGCGACGAGGTACTCGGTGGCTCCGGCCGCCCTCGCGAGGGCCTCCTTCTCCGGGGAGACGTCCACGGCGACGATCGTCGAGGCGCCCGCGATCCGGGCGGCCTGGAGGGTGGCGAGGCCCACGCCCCCGACGCCGAACACCGCGACGGTCTCGCCCTCCCGGACCCGGGCGGAGTGGTGGACCGCGCCCCAGCCGGTGAGGACGGCGCAGCCGAGCAGGGCGGCGTCGGCGAGCGGGACGCCGTCGGGCACGGGCAGGACGCAGCGGGCGGCGACGACCGTCTCCTCCGCGAAGGCGGCGACGTTGAGGCCCGGATGGAGCTCGGTGCCGTCCTGGGTGCGGGCGTGGACGTTGCCCGCGCCGGTCAGGGCGTCGGCGCAGAGCCAGACCTCGCCGAGCGAGCAGGGATGACAGGTGCCGCAGGAGGGCGCCCAGTTGAGGACGACCCCGTCGCCCGGGGCGAGGTGCGTGACGCCCTCGCCGACGGAGACGACGGTGCCGGCGCCCTCGTGGCCGAGGACGGCCGGGACCGGCACGCGCATGGTGCCGTTGGAGAGGGAGAGGTCGGAGTGGCACACGCCGGCGGCGGCGAGGCGGACCCGGACCTGGCCGGGGCCGGGCTCCGGGAGCTCGATGTCGGTTATCTCCAGCGGAGCACCGACGGCGGGCAGGACGGCGGCGCGGATCGGGCTCACGTGCGGTGCTCCTCGGGACTCGGGACTCGGGACTGCGGGGGGGGCGAACGGGCTCAGAACTGCAGGGACTTGGTCTGGAGGTACTCGGCGAGGCCGTGCGCGCCCAGCTCCCGGCCGACGCCGGACTGCTTGTAGCCGCCGAAGGGGGCGCGCGGGTTGAAGCGGCCGCCGTTGATGTCGACCTGGCCGGTCTCCATGCGGCGGGCGAAGGCGACGGCCTCCTCGGGGTCGCCCCAGACGGCTCCGGCGAGGCCGTAGACGGTGCCGTTGGCGATGGCGAGGGCCTCCTCCTCGTCCTCGTACCGCAGGAGCGAGACGACGGGTCCGAAGATCTCCTCCTGGGCGATGGTCATGTCCGGGGTGACGTCGGCGAAGACGGTCGGGGAGACGTAGTAGCCGGTCTCGCGCGGGGCCTCGGGGCCGCCGGCGACGAGCCGGGCGCCCTCCTCGATCCCCTTCTCGATGTAGCCGCGCACGCGCTCCTGCTGCTTGGCGTTGACCAGCGGGCCGATGCGCTCGCCGGGGACGTACTTGGCGACGGCCTCGGCGGCGAGCGCCACGGCCTCCTCGTACCGGTCGGCGGGGATCAGCATGCGGCTCCAGGCGCTGCACGCCTGGCCGGAGTTGGACATGACGTTGGCGACGCCGACGGCGACGGCCCTGGGGAGGTCGGCGCTCGGCAGGATCACGTTGGCGGACTTGCCGCCGAGTTCGAGGGCGACCCGCTTGACCGCGCCGCCCGCGAGGGCGCCGATGCGGCGGCCGACGGCGGTGGAGCCGGTGAAGGAGACCAGGTCGACGTCCGGGTGCTCGGCGAGGGCCTGGCCCGCGACCGGGCCGAGGCCGGTGACCAGGTTGAAGACGCCGGCGGGCAGGCCCGCCTCGTGGACGGCCTCGGCGAAGAGCTGCGCGGTGAGCGGGGTGTCCTCGGCGGGCTTGAGGACGGTGGTGCAGCCGGCGGCGAGGGCCGGGGCGACCTTGGCGACGATCTGGTGGAGCGGGTAGTTCCAGGGGGTGATCGCGGCGACGACGCCGACCGGCTCGGCGTAGACGGTGGAGTTGCCGACCTTCTCCTCGAAGGGGTGGGTGGCGGCGAGTTCGGCGTACGTGCCGGCGACGGCGATCGGCAGTCCGGCGTGGACGGCGGCGGCGAGCTGCGGCGGGGCGCCGAGTTCGGCGGTGACGGTGGCGGCGATCTCCTCCGCGCGGGCGGCGAGCGCGTCGCGCAGGGCGGCGATGCGGGCGGAGCGCTCGGCGGGCGGGGTGGCGGCCCAGCCGGGCAGCGCGGCGCGGGCGGCGCGGACGGCGGCGTCGACGTCCTCGGCGGTGCCGGCCGGGACGTGGCCGACGACCTGCTCGTCCGCCGGGTTGAGCACCGGGATGGTCTCCGTGGAGGAGGCGGGGCGCCACTCCCCGCCGATGTACATCGCGTCGTGCGCCTTCATCCGCTGTCTCCTCACGTTACCGACGGGTTCGTCGCCCACCCAAACTAGCGCCGTTAGTTTTCCGGCGCCAGGGTGACGGGGCGTGCCCCGGGTCTCAGTACCGGGACCGGTCCGGGGGTTTCGGTACGGAGCCGATCGTGCCGTCCCGGGCCCGGCGCCGTCCATGGCGGGACCGGACAGGCGAGGGCGCCGGATCCGGGCGGTTCCGCCTCGCCGGGCGGCGGGCGCCCGTCCGGACACGCCGCCGCGTCCGGCGGGGCGCGCGCCGGGCGGCGCGGCCCGCCGGACGCGGCGGGGAGGGGAGGCCGACGGAGCGGCTGGGATCCGTCGGCCGGACGTTCCGGTGCTGCGGGCCCAGGAGGTCTCGCGCCCCGGGGGCGTCAGATCTTCTGGGCGATGTCGGTGAGGTGGGCGAAGACGACGATGTTGGCGTCGTAACCCGTCTTGCGGTCGAAGGAACCGCCGCAGGTGAGCAGCCGCAGTTCGGGCCGCCCGGTGGCGCCGTACACCTCCTTGTCGGGGAAGTCGTCCTTGGCGTACGTCTTGACGCGGTCGACCGTGAAGACGGCGACCTTGCCGTCGGCGCGGGCGATCCGGACGGTGTTGCCGGGGTTGAGCACGCCGAGGTTGAGGAAGACCGCGGGTCCGGTGCGGGTGTCGCGGTGACCGACGACGACGGCGGTCCCGCGCTCGCCCGGGGTGGGCCCCTTGGCGTACCAGCCGACGACCCTGGGGTTGTCGACCGGCGGGGCGGCGAGCCGTCCCGCGGCGTCCAGGCCGAGGTCGGTCACGGGCGCCTCGATGGTGATGGCCGGGACGGCGACGGTGGTGGGACGCGAGCGGGGAAGCGGCGCGGCCGCCTGCCCGGACGTGTCCTTCGACCGGGGTACGGCCTTCGGCGAGGGAGTGGCCTTCGGCGAGGGGACGCTCTTCGAAGGGGGTACGCCCTCCGACGGGGCCTCGGGTTTCGCCCCGTGGTCCAGGGCGGCCGGCGCTCCGGCCGCCGCCCCCGCCCCTTCCCGCGGCACTCCTTCCGCCCCGGCGCCGCCGGCCTCACCGGAAGCGGCCTCGCCGGAAGCGGCCGGGGCGGAGGCGAGGGGCGGGGCGGAGGGCTCCTCGTCACCCGCCCACCAGAAGCCCCCGACCAGCAGGACCACGACCGCCGTCACGGTCCTGGCGAGCCGGAACAGGCGCCGTCGCCTGCGCGTGATGCGGGACCTACGCGGCGCCATCGTTGCGGCGGCGCGAGCGGCGGATCATGACCAGTCCGGCCGTGCCGGCGAGACCGGCGGCGACGGCCGCGCCGACACCGAAGGCGGAGGAGTCCTCGGACGCGGCGAGCTCCACGCTGCCGCCGCCGCCCGCGCCCACCGCGCCCTGCGGAGGCCGGCCCTGGCCGCTGCCGGACCAGTTGTCGTTGCCGTTGTCGTTGCCGTTGTTGTTGCCGTTGTGGTTGCCGTTGTTCTCGTGGTTGCCGGCGTTGTTGCTGCCGTGGTTCGACCCGTTGCCCGGCCGTCCGCCCTGACCGTTGCCGTGGCAGTCGACGGTGAAGACCTTCTGCCTGCCGAGGGCGGCCGCGCCCGGGTAGGTCCAGGTGACCCGGTACTGGCCCTCGGGCAGCGTCAGAGGGCTGCTGTGGCCCATCCCGGTGTTCAGCGCGACGCGGCCGGTGAGGCTGGGGACCTCCGGGCGGGGCGGCTGCGGGGTGATCTCCCAGCTGACCTCGTCGAGGATGTCGAAGTTGAAGGCCGCGAGGTAGAACTTGCAGACCCTCGCCTCGTCGTTCAGGTCGCCGTAGGGGGCGCCGACCTTGTGGATCTTGATGTCGCCGTTGTCGCCGGGTGCGGCGAACGCGGACGGGGCGCCGGCGAGGGCGAGGCCGCCGAAGGCGGCGGTGGCCGCGAGGGTGGCGGCGAGGGGGCGGAGAGCACGAGCAGGCATGCGGGTTCCTCCAGGAAGGACATGTCGGGTGTTTCAACCGATAATCCGACTATCAGACATCGCATGACTGCGGAAGGTGGCGACATGCCCGTGTCGATATCCGAGTCGCCCGTCCGGCCCAGAGACCGCCGGACCCGCCCGGTCACCACGGCTCCGACGGATTCCGACCAGGACTTCGGGCAGGGCTTCGGGCAGGGCTTCGGGCAGATTACCGACGGCTTCTGACGACCCCTCGGACGCCTCAGACGATCCCGAAGAGGAGCGCCGCCGCCAGGACGACCAGCGAGGTCAGCGCGGCCCACTTCACCGTGAACCTGGTGTGGTCGCCGAACTCCACCTTCGCCATGCCCACGAGCACGTACACCGCCGGCACCAGCGGGCTCGACATGTGCAGGGCCTGGCCGACGATCGACGCCCGGGCGATCTCCAGGGACGACACGCCGTGGGCGGCGCCCGCCTCCGCGAGGACCGGCAGCACGCCGAAGTAGAAGCCGTCGTTCGACATGAAGTAGGTGAGCGGGAGGCTCAGCAGACCGGTGACCAGGCCCATGTGCGGCCCCATGCCCTCGGGGATCGCGGCGACGAGCCAGTCCGCCATGTGCTCGACCATGCCCGTACCGGTGAGGACGCCGGTGAAGACGGCGGCGGCGAAGACCATGCCGGAGACGTTGAGGACGTTCTCGGCGTGGGCGGCGATGCGGGCCTTCTGATCGGCCATGTCCGGGTAGTTGACGGTGAGCGCGAGGGCGGCGCCGAGGAGGAACAGCACCGGGATCGGCAGCAGTTCGAGGATCATCGCGGTGAGCAGCACGACCGTCAGACCGGCGTTGAACCAGTACAGCCGGGGCCGGAGCGTGGCACGCTCCGGGTCGAGCCCCCGGAACCCGCCGTCGTCCCCCTCCTCCGCACCGGCGCCGCCGCGGCTGGCCGTCTTCCTGTCGCCGTTCCCGCCGCCGACCGCGACCAGCACCGCGTCGGTCTCCGGCACCGGGGCCCCGTCGAGCGCGAGGCGGCCGACGCGCCCGCGCTCGCGGCGGCCGAGGACGTACGCGAGGGAGAAGACGAAGAGCAGGCCCACGCCGAGGGCGGGGATCATCGGCACGAAGACGTCGGCGGCGTCCAGTTTCAGGGCGGTCGCGGCGCGGGCGGTGGGGCCGCCCCAGGGCAGGGTGTTCATGACGCCGTTGGCGGTGGCGGCGACGCCGGTCAGGACGACCGGGCTCATCCCGAGCCGCTTGTAGAGCGGGTACATCGCCGAGACGGTGATCATGAAGGTGGTGGAGCCGTCGCCGTCCAGGGAGACGATCGAGGCGAGCACCGCGGTGCCCACGACGATCCGCAGGGGATCGGCCCTGCAGAAGCGCAGGATGGCCCGCACGATCGGGTCGAAGAGACCGACGTCGATCATGACGCCGAAGTAGACGATCGCGAACATCAGCATCGCGGCCGTCGGTGCCAGGTTGCCGACGCCGTCGATGACGTAGTCGCCGAGCCGGGCGCCCTGCCCGACCGCGACGCAGAAGAGCGCGGGGATCAGCACGAGCGCCGCGATCGGCGACATCTTCTTCGTCATGATCAGGACCAGGAAGGTCGCGATCATGGCGAAGCCGAGGACGGTCAGCATGGAGGACACCTCACGTTCACCTTTGAACTGCCGCCGAGCGGCGGTCCGGATGACGGTAGGTGCCCCCTTCCTCCGCGAACAAGGTGTCGAGGCGTGAGCAATACGAGCAAAACCCCAGGTCAATGGAGGGGTACGGCTTGGAGGCACGGCGGTCCCCGTACGGCGCGGCCCCTACGAGAGAGAGGGTGCCAGGTACGCGTGGAGGAGGAGCCGGGTCTCGTCGACGAGCGCCGGGTCCCCGGCGGGGTCCGTGCGGAAGGCGAGCCGGACGAGGGCGTCGGCGGTCTCGACCCCGACGAGCACCTTCCGGTGCAGCTCCTCGTCGGCGGGGCGGCCCAGGTGGGCGGCGAGGAGCCCGCAGATCCGCTCGGCGACGAGCCGGTTGGGATCCTCGGGCACGTCGCACGAACCACTCCCGCCGTCACCCCTGTCGCCACCTTCTCCGCCGCCGGAGGTGCCGAAGGCGCCGGAGTCCTCCTCGGAGGCGCCGCCGGAGGCCTCCCCGGGCGCGGAGGCGGGCACGCCGAAGTCGACGAGGGCGAAGCCCGGGACGGTCCGCTTCATCGCGACGAACTCGTCGAGGACGCCGTCGATGGCCCCGTACGCGTCGAGGGGCCGCGTCGCGGCGAGCCGCTCGGAGACCCGCTCGGCGTACCGGTCGAGGTTGCGGAGGGCGAGGGCCGCGACCATCGCCCGCTTGTTGCCGAAGAAGCGGTAGACGGAGCCGATGGGGACACCGGCGCGGGCGGCGACGGCCCGGGTGCTCAGCCGCTCGTACCCGGTCTCGTCGAGGAGCACGGCGCAGGCGTCGAGGATCCGGGCGAGCCGCTCGGCACTGCGCCGCTGCACGGGGGCGCGGCGCAGCGCCGGAGCGGTCGGGGGGCGGGGCTGGGGCACGGGGACCATGATGCCGCTCCGGCGGGACGGACGAAGCCGGTTCCCGGGCGCGGACGCCTCCCCGTACCCCCTCGTGCCTTCCGGCGCCTTCCGGCCGCTTCCCCCCGACGCACCGTTGACGGGAGGCGCGCGGAATCCTACGGTCTCCCATAGGATTCCCTTGCGGGCTCAGGACAGGAGCGGGCGATGACCACGGAGCAGGCCAGGAAGACGGCCGAGGCGCTCACCTACAGCACCGGTTTCGGCAACGAGCACAGCTCGGAGGCGGTCCCCGGCGCGCTGCCGCACGGCCGCAACTCGCCGCAGCGCGCACCCCTCGGCCTCTACGCCGAGCAGCTCAGCGGCAGCGCCTTCACCGAGCCGCGGGCGCACAACCGCCGCTCCTGGCTCTACCGGATCCACCCGTCGGCCGCGCACCCGCCGTACACCCGGATCGCCAACGGGGCGCTGCGCGGCGCCCCCTTCACCGAGACCGTGCCCGACCCCAACCGGCTGCGCTGGAACCCGCTGCCCGACCCGGCGGCCGGCACGGACTGGCTGGCCGGCCTGTGGACGCTCGGCGGCAACGGCGACGCGACCCAGCGCACCGGCATGGCCGTGCACCTCTACCACGCCAACGCCTCCATGGAGCGGGTCTTCGGCGACGCGGACGGCGAGCTGCTGATCGTCCCCGAGCGCGGCGGTCTCCTGCTCCGCACCGAGCTGGGTCTGCTCGCCGTCCGCCCCGGCGAGGTCGCGCTGGTCCCGCGCGGGGTCCGCTTCCGCGTCGAGCTGCTCGGCGAGACCGCCCGCGGCTACGTCTGCGAGAACTACGGCGCCCCCTTCCAGCTCCCCGACCTCGGCCCGATCGGCGCCAACGGCCTGGCCAACGCCCGGGACTTCCGGGCCCCGGTCGCCGCCTACGAGGACGTCGAGGGCCCGGTCGAGGTGGTCAACAAGTACTGCGGCAACCTCTGGTCCGCGACGTACGGGCACTCCCCGCTCGACGTCGTCGCCTGGCACGGCAACCACACCCCGTACGTCTACGACCTGCACCGCTTCAACGTCATCGGGTCGATCTCCTACGACCACCCCGACCCGTCGATCTTCACGGTGCTCACCTCGCCCTCCGACACCCCGGGGCTCGCGAACGTGGACTTCGTGGCCTTCGCCCCGCGCTGGCTGGTCGGCGAGGACACCTTCCGGCCGCCGTACTTCCACCGGAACGTGATGAGCGAGTACATGGGCCTGATCGAGGGCGCGTACGACGCCAAGGCCGAAGGTTTCGTTCCCGGCGGCGGCTCGCTGCACAACATGATGTCGGCGCACGGCCCCGACCGGGAGACCTTCGACCGGGCGAGCGCCGCCGAGCTGAAGCCGCAGAAGATCGACGACGGGCTCGCCTTCATGTTCGAGACCCGCTGGCCGGTGACCGCGACCCCGCAGGCCGCGGACGCCGACCACCTGCAGAAGGGGTACGACGACGTGTGGCAGGGTCTGGAGCGCCATTTCCGGGCGTGACGTCCCGGCCGCACGCCCGTAGCCCCCGTACGGAGGACCCGTGACCGCCTTCGCTCCCGACTCGCTGGTCCTGAACCGCAAGCTGCCGCTCTGGTACCAGGTCTCGCAGTCGCTGCGCGCCTCGATACTGGGCCGCACGCCCGACGCCCCGCTGCGGCTGCCCACCGAGGAGCAGCTCGCCGCGCACTACGGCGTGAGCGTCCTGACGATGCGCCAGGCCCTCAAGGAGCTGGAGGAGGAGGGCCTGATCAGCCGGCACCGGCGGCGCGGCACCTTCATCGAGCCGGGTGCCCGCCGCGCCGGCCCGCGCCGGCTGCTGGGTTCGATCGACGCGATCGTGGCCCAGCAGTCGGGCGAGCGGACGACGGTCCTCGGGCACGGCACCGAGCCGGTGCCCGGGGAGCTCGCGGAGTACTTCCCCGGCGTGTCCGAGGTCGTGGCGTACCGGCGGCTGCGCAGCGACGGGGAGAGCGGCGAGCCGACGAACTGGGCGGAGAACGCGGTGCTGCCCGAACTCGCCGCCGCGATCGACCCGGCGGACCTGGAGCGCTGGCCGATGACGAAGGTGCTGCGGGACGTGGTCGGGGTGCGGATCAGCCGCATCACGGACACGGTCGAGGCCCGTCTCGCCGATCCGGAGACGGCGGGCCTGCTCCAGGTCCCGCTGCTCTCCCCGATCCTGCACTACACGGGCGTGACCTACGACGAGGACGGCCGGGTCGTCGACGTGGCCCGCATCCGCTACCGCGGCGACCGTTTCTCCTTCACGGTCACGGTCGAGGCCCACTGACGCCCTGGAGGCGCACCGGCGGCGGTCGTTAGCATGCGGGGCGTGACGGATGACGCCCGGCCGCAGGACGCGCCCCTCCTCGACGAGTTGATGCCGTGGTCCGTGGCCCCGCTGCGGCTGGGCCGTTCCTGGATCGTCGCCCCCGACGCGCGGACCCTGCGGACCCGCTGGGACCGGCTGGTGGCCGCCGAGGGGGCCGAGCGGGAGGCGCTGTTCCGGCCCAGCCGGGCGCGGACCCCGGCGAGCGCGGTGGCGGCGCTGCCCGGCCGGCGGACCGGGACCGTGCGGTTCGCGCGCGAGGCGGGACCCTGCCCGGCGCCGGTACGGGTGGCGCACGGCCCGTTCGACGAGCAGTGGCTGCTCCCCGACCACCGGCTGATCGACACCGCGCGGCCGGAGCTGTGGCGGGTCGCCGGGGAGCCGCAGCTGTTCGCCGTCGAGCAGGGGTGCGCGCCGGGGGCGGCCGGGCCCTCGCTCCTGGTGACGGCCGCGCTGCCGGAGGGCCGCTCCACGGCGGGCCGTCCGGGCCGGATCCGGCCGCTGTTCCGGCGCCCCGGCGGCCACGAGCCCAACCTCGCGCCCGGACTCCTGGACTTCCTCGGGGAGCGGTACGGGCGGGAGGTCGACGCCCGTGACTGGCTGGCGTGGACGGTGGCGGCGGTCCGCCCCTCCCCCGCCGGCTGTCGCGTCCCGCTCCCCGCCGGGCCGGAGGCCTGGGCGGCGGGCGTGGCGCTCGGCCGGGACCTCCTCGACGTGCAGGCGCGGGGCGCGCTGAGCGGGACGAAGCCCCGCCTGCCGGGCGGCCGCCGCCCCTACGTGCGGGCGGCGGTCCCGGCGCGTCCGACGACGATGGCGTACGACTCCGGGGACGGGGCGCTGGTCCTCGACGGAGGCCGGATCTCCCCCGTACCGGCGGAGGCCTGGGAGTTCCGGGTGGGCGGCGCGCGGGTCCTGGAGCAGTGGTTCGCGCACCGGACCGCTCCGGCGGAGCCCGGCTCCCTGGAGGCGATCGGACCGGCCGCCTGGCCGCAGGAGTGGACCTCGGAGCTGCTCGACCTGATCACCGTGCTCGCGCTGCTCGGGGCGCGGGAGCCGGAGCGGGCGGCCTTCGCGGCACGGGCGGCCGGGACGCCGGGGGCGGCGGAGGGCGCGAGGGCGCTGCGCGCCGCCGGAATACTGCCGCCACCCGCCCGGGCCCGCCGCCCCGCGTCCGTACTGGACCACCGGGAGGAGGGCCCGGAGGGGCAGTTCATGCTCCTGTGACCGGAGGCGGGGCCGGCCGGGGGTGACGCGTCCCCTGGTGACAAGGGCCGGTCCGGCAGGGTAGGCAGGGCGGTCATGAGCACTCAGCCACTCCCCCTCGAAGGGATCACGGTCGTCGCCGTCGAGCAGGCGGTCGCCGCGCCCTTCGCCACCCGCCAGCTCGCCGACCTCGGCGCCCGCGTCGTCAAGGTCGAGCGCCCCGACGGCGGCGACTTCGCCCGCGGGTACGACACCGCCGCCCGGGGCCTGGCCTCCCACTTCGTGTGGTGCAACCGCGGCAAGGAGTCGGTGGCGATCGACCTCAAGGACCCCCGGGGCCTGGCCCTCGTCCGGCGGATGACGGCCGGGGCCGATGTCTTCGTGCAGAACCTCGCGCAGGGCGCGGCGGCCCGCCTCGGCCTCGACGCCGCCACCCTGTGCGCCGCGCACCCGCGGCTGATCGCGGTGGACGTCTCGGGGTACGGGGCGGAGGGGCCGTACGCGCACCGGCGGGCCTACGACATGCTCGTCCAGTGCGAGGCGGGCCTGGTGTCGGTGACCGGCACCCCGGAGCGGCCCGTCAAGTCGGGCATCCCGGCGGCCGACATCGCCGCCGGGATGTACGCCTTCTCGGGCGTCCTCGCCGCGCTCGTGCGGCGCGGCGCGACCGGCCGGGGCGGGCCGGTGGAGGTCTCCCTCCTCGACTCGCTCGCCGAGTGGATGGGGCACCCCCTGCACCACGGGACGCACGGGGGCGCGGCCCCGGCGCGCACGGGGCTCGCGCACGCGGTGATCGCCCCGTACGACGCCTATCCGACGGCGGACGGGGGCCTGGTGCTGCTCTCCGTGCAGAACGACCGGGAGTGGCGGCGGCTCGCCGAGCGGGTGCTCGGCCGGCCCGGTCTCGCCGACGACCCGGCCTTCGCGACGAACGCGGCGCGGGTGGCGGGGCGCGCGGCGACGGACGCGGTGGTCGCGGAGGCGCTGGCCCCGCTGACGACGGAGGGGGCGCTGGCCCGGCTCGACGCGGCGGGCATCGCCTGCGCGCGGCTCAACTCGGTGGCGGAGCTCGCGGACCATCCGCAGCTGACGGCCCGTGACCGGTGGCGGGAGGTGGAGTCGCCGGTCGGACCGCTGCGGACGCTGCTGCCGCCGATCGTGTTCCCGGACGCGCCGGAGCCGCGGATGGACCGGATCCCGGCCCTCGGGCAGGACACGGACGAGGTGCTCGCCGAACTCGGTCTGCGGGAGACGGAGGTGAAGGAACTCAGGAACGCGGGCGTGGTGGCCTGAGGGGACCGGTCGGACCCGGGCCGTCACGAGGGGACGGTGGTACGGACACGACGAACGCCGGACGGGCGGGGACACGTCCGGCGGAGTCGTGGTCGGGGCCGTACGGGCAGCGGGCCCCGGGCGGGCTAGCGGCGGGTGCCGAAGAGGGAGCGGCGGAGCCGGCGGAGCGGTGCGAAGAGCGAGACCCGGGCGCTGCGGCTGCGGTGGCCGTGCACCGGTGTCTCGCGCGTACGCGTCGTCAGTTCCCGCATCAGCAGGGTCGCCTCGGCCACCTCGCGCTGGGGCACGGCGGGTCCGCCGAGCACCGCGAGGTGACGGTCGAGCCGCGAACTGGTCGCGCTGCTCCCGCAGGTGATGGCAGGCACTCGCGGCCTGCTGCGCATTGCTATCTGTTCCATGTCACTCCCCACCCGTACAAGGGCACCCGACCCGGGCAGGTTAACCCTATCGCCCCGTCATGACACCCGTGTATCCCGGCGACGGGATTCAACGCACCCGTAAGGGGGTTGTCGGTCACCGTACGAATCCATGCGATTCCAGGGCGAGTTGGACAGGGCTCGAACAACTGTCGAACCGTCACGAACCATCCTGCACTCCGGGGTGACCCCCCGGTGCGCACGGACCCGTGTGATCTCCACCACCAAGATCCACCGGCGGGATCCGGGAGCACGGCCCGGCCGGGGTCACGCGCGGGACCGGGGCCGGAGGGGCGGCCCTCGGTTACCGTGGATCCATGACGGTGATCGCGGGTCGTTACCGGCTTCTGGACGTCCTGGCCGAGGGGGCGACGGGCACCGTCTGGCGCGCCCTGGACGGGACGAGCGGCCACGAGGTGGCCCTGAAGGAGTCCCGGGTCCCGCCGGGACTCCCGGCGGACGAGGTGCCCCCGCTCCACGCGCGGCGGGAGCGCGGGGCGCGGGCCGCCGCGCGGATCTCCCACCCCTCCGTCGTACGGGTCCTCGGCGTGGTCACCGAGGACGGCCGGCCCTGGGTGGCGACCGAGCTGGTCCGGGGCCTCACCCTCGCCGAGACCCTGGCGGGCGGGCCCCTGCCGTCGCGCGAGGCCGCGCGCGTCGGCGCCGAGGTCCTGGCCGGGCTGCGGGCGGCCCGGGAGGCGGGCGTCCCGCACCGGGGCGTGGAGCCGGAGGACGTGCTCCTGGGCAACGACGGCCGGGTCGTCGTCACCGGCTTCGACGGCGCGCCGGAGGACGGCGCGAGCCGGGCGGAGCAACTGCGCTCCCTGGGGGCGCTCCTGGAGAGGATCGCGGACGACCGGTCCGGTCCGCTGGGCACCGTGATCGACGCCCTCCTGGGCGAGGGGCCCGGGGGCGCCCCGACGGCGGAACGGGCCGAGCGGGAGCTGCGGCGGGTGGCGGGCGGCGGCGCACGGACGCCCACGGGCGGTTCGGGGGCGGACGGGGCCGACGCGCGGGCGGGCGGCGACGGCTCCCGAACGGGCGGCGACGCGTCGAGGGCGGGCGCCGCCCCGGCGGACGCGTCCGCGACGCACCGGAGCGCCCCCGGGGACGGCGCGGTCTCCGCTCCCGGCACGTCGCCCGCCCGGAGGACGAGGACGCCCCGCCGGGTCCCCGTCCTGGCGGCCGGGGTCGTCGGGGCGCTGCTCATCGCGGGGGCGCTGGTCTACCACGCGGTGCGGGACGAGGGGCCGGGCACCGGGCCGGGCGCGCCGGGCGGCGTCACGAGCACCGTCCCGGCCGGTTCCGGCACCACGGGGGCGGACGGCGTACCGACCGTACCGCGCTCCTGAACGACGGTACCGGTCACACCGCGTTCTACACCGCGTTCCTGAACGGCGGCAGGTAGCCGCCGGACTGGCCGGCGGCGGTCGGGTGGTACGACTCCCCGATGTTGAGCCAGTTGACGCTGTGCAGCCAGGCCGAGCCGGAGCAGATCTCGTGTCCGGTGAAGGCGGAGACGACACTGGCGAAGGTGTAGCCGTGGTTGGCCGCGCGCTTGGCCACGGCCGCGTTGAGGTAGTCGGAGGCTCCGTTGATGGCGGTGCGCTCGCCCTCGCTCAGGCCGGCGACGCACGTGCCGTTGAGCTGGTAGAAGCGCGGATAGCCGAGGACGATCACACGGGCGTTGGGCGCCTTGCTCCTGATGGCGCCGTACACGGAGTCGAGCTTGCCGGGCAGGGTGGAGTCGACGTAGGCCTTGGCCTGATTCACACGGTTGATGCAGGTGGACTCGGACTGGAGCACACAGGTCGTCATGACGTCGGCGAAACCGGCGTCATTTCCCCCGATCGTGATGGAGACCAGGTCGGTGGCGGCCGAGAGCGGTCCGAGCTGATTGGCGGTCACATCACCCGTTCGGGCGCCCGAGCAAGCGGTGAAGGCGAACGAGGAGGGGGCGTTCGCGTTCTTCCAGAGGACGGGATACGCCTTCGTGGAGCGCTTGCAGTCCCCGCTGGCGCTGTCGTAGCTGCCGGCCCCCACGCCGGAGGAGTACGAGTCGCCCAGCGCCACGTAGTCGAGGGCGGCGGACTCGGCGGCCTGTGCGGCGCCCGCTCCGGTGAGGGCGAGGACGGCGCCGAGGAGGAGCGAGGAGGAGAGGGCGGTGAATCGGGACAGTCTCATGGAACCTCCCTGTAGCAGGATCTCTGCGTTACCAGGTAGTAGCAGTGGATTCGCCACACCGGAAGTGTTCATGTCAAAACTGGGGGTGAACTTCCTCCGACCCTCCGTCAGGGACCGTCGAGATCCGGCCACCGAGGGAAACGGACCTTCCACTTCCGCTTTCCGCCCGGAGGAGTTCGGGCCGGACCGTGCCGAACCGGTCCGGACCGAGCCGAACCCCGCCGGAACGAGCCCAGTCCGACCGGACCGGGCCGCGGCATATTCACGCGTCAATGCACGGGGATACGCCCCCGCCCCACCCCTCTCCGACGTTTCACCGCATTGATCGAAAACGATCGGGACGATTGCCCTTCCGACCGTTGAAGCACCGTCACACCACGGAAAAGCGGACCACGGAACCGGGGCTTGCCATACAGTCCCCTTCATCAATACCGTCGTACATCTCACCCGCACCGATCCATCACGCACAGCGGCTCAGGGGAGGGCTTCGGCGTCGCGGTGGTCCCGGTGCGGGGCGCGGTAGGGGGGTTCCGTGCCCGGTGTTCGCACGTGCGCCGGGTCGCGGGTACCGCGCGGTCGGCCATGCCAACTCGCCGATTCCGCAAGGAGATCTCTTTCTCGCGGAAAGATCTTTCTCCCGCAGAAAGATCGTTTCTGCACGCGGCATGGCGAGCACCCCCCTTTCGCACCGGACACACCACCGGGCCTCCCAAGGGGTGGGCGGCCCACCGGACGAGAGGGAAAAGACCCATGAGCTCGTTCCTGCGCCCGGCCGCCACGGGCCAAGAAATGGCCGAGCCGAGTCGCATATCAGCCCGTTACCGGGCCATCACCTCGCACCTGGCGATCACGCCGCCGGTGAGTGTCGTCATTCCCGCGATGAACGAGGCCGAAAACCTTCCGTACGTCTTCAAGACGCTGCCGGAATGGATTCACGAAGTCGTCCTCGTGGACGGGAACTCCACCGACGACACGGTGGACGTCGCCCGTGAGCACTGGCCGGACGTCAAGGTCGTCAAGCAGGTCGGCAAGGGCAAGGGCGACGCCCTGATCAGCGGTTTCGCCGCCTGCACCGGCGACATCATCGTCATGGTCGACGCGGACGGATCGGCCGACGGCCAGGAGATCGTCTCCTACGTCTCCGCCCTCGTCGGCGGCGCGGACTTCGCCAAGGGGTCCCGTTTCGCCAACGGCGGCGGCACGGACGACATGACGGCCGTCCGCAGACTCGGCAACTGGGCCCTCTGCACGCTCGTCAACCGCAAGTTCGGCGCCCGCTACACCGACCTCTGCTACGGCTACAACGCCTTCTGGCGCCGCTGCCTCGACGAGATCACCCTCGACTGCACCGGATTCGAGATCGAGACCCTGATCAACATCCGGGTCGTCAAGGCCGGCCTCAGGGTGCAGGAGGTGCCGAGCCACGAGTACAACCGCATCCACGGCGTCAGCAACCTCAACGCCGTGCGCGACGGGATCCGGGTCCTGAAGGTCATCCTCAAGGAGAAGTCCCCCGGCCGGGCGGCCCGCCGCCGCCCCGCCCCGTTCTCGGTCAACGTCCCCCGGGGAGAGGTGTCTTGACCGGCGGGGCCCCGAGTGGAGACGTCCCGGGCGGGGGCGCGTCCCCGCCCGGGTTCTCGGTGGTGGTCTGCGCCTACACGGAGGACCGGTGGGAGGACGTCCTCGCCGCCGTCGACTCCGTACGGAAGCAGTCCCTGCCGCCGCTCGAGACGCTCCTGGTGGTCGACCACAACGAGCGCCTGCGCGCGCGGCTCGCCGAGGAGTACGCGGACGCGCGGGCCCGGGAGGAGGTGCGGGTGCTCGCCAACGCGGGCCCCCGCGGCCTCTCCGCCGGCCGCAACACCGGAATCGCCGCCGCCCGCGGCGCGTTCGTGGCCTTCCTCGACGACGACGCCGTCGCCGAGCGGGACTGGCTCCACCACTTCGCCGCCGCCTACGACGACCCGCGCGTCATGGCCGTCGGCGGCCGGACCCTGCCCTCCTGGGCCTCCGGCCGCCGCCCGGCCTGGTTCCCGGAGGAGTTCGACTGGGTGGTCGGCTGTACGTACCGGGGCCTGGCCCCGGGCCGCGTCCCCGTGCGGAACGTGCTCGGCGGCAACGCCTCCTTCCGCCGTACCGCCTTCGACGCGGCGGGCGGCTTCGCCACCGGCATCGGCCGGGACGGCGACCGGCGGCCCCTGGGCGGCGAGGAGACCGAGCTGTGCATCCGGCTCTCCCGGGCGCTGCCCGGGGCGGTCCTGCTCATGGACGACCGGGCGGTCATCCACCACAAGGTGCCCGCCGCCCGCGAGCGCTTCGCCTACTTCCGCACCCGCGTGTACGCCGAGGGGCTCTCCAAGGCGCTCGTCGCGCGGAGCGTCGGCGCGCGCAGGGGCCTGGAGTCCGAGCGGCGCTACACCACCCGGGTCCTGCCCGCCGGTGTCCTGCGCGGGGTGCGCGACGCGCTGCGCGGCCGCTCCGGCGGCGCGGGCCGTGCCGGGGCCATCGTCACCGGGGTGGCCCTCGCGGCCGGCGGCTACGCCCTCGGACGCCTGCGGGCCCGCCGCTCCGGCACCCCCTTCTCCTGGGGACCGGTCGAACGCGCCACCGGGGGCGTCGAGGACGAGACGGTCGGGAACAGGTGCCTCGGGAACGAGGCCGCCGAGAACGGGACCACCGGGGGCAGGACCCTCGAGAACAGCACGGCCGAGGGAGCGGCCGGGTGACCGGGGCGGCGTCCGGCGCCGTACCGGAGGGGGACCTGTCCGGGGCGTCCGGCGGCGCCGTACCGGAGAAGCCTCCGTCCGAGGCGCCCGGCGGCGCCCCCGTGCCCATCCTCATGTACCACGCCGTCGGCCGGGACCCGGCCCCCGCCGTCCTCGGTCTCTCCGTCACGCCCGAGGCGTTCGCCGCGCAGATGGCGGTGGTCGCCGAGCGGGGGTTCACGCCGCTGACCACCGCCGGGCTCGCCGCCGCCTGGCGGGACGGCGCCCCGCTGCCCGCAAGGCCGCTGCTCATCACCTTCGACGACGGCTACGAGGGCGTGCACCGGCACGCCCTGCCGGTCCTGGCGGAGCACTCCTTCGCGAGCACCGTCTTCGTCTCCACCGGCTGGCTGCGCGGCGAGCACGACGGGGGCGGCGCGCCCGACACCATGCTCGACTGGGCGCAGGTGCGCGAACTGGCCGACGCGGGAACGGAGATCGGCGGGCACAGCCACAGCCATCCGCAGCTCGACCAGCTCGACGCGGGGCGGCTCCGGTTCGAGACGCTGCGCTGCCGCGAGATCGTCGGCGAGGAGCTCGGCACCGCACCCGTCTCCTTCGCCCATCCGTACGGGTACTCCAGCCGACGGGTCCGCCGGGCGGTCCGGGAGGCCGGGTTCGCCCAGGCGCTCGCCGTCGGCAACGCGCTCGCCCGCCGCCGCCAGGGGCCGTACGCCCTGGAGCGGGTGACCGTGCGCCGCTCCACCGGCACCGAGGAGTTCACCCGGCTGATCGAGGGCCGTGCGATCGCGCGGAACTTCGCGGCCGACCGGGCCCTGACGAAGGGGTACGCGCTCGTCCGGCGCGCCCGGGGCGCCCTGCGGGGCCACGGGATCTGACGTACCGCCACTCCGGCGACCGGGGAGCGCGCCCCGCCGGAAACACGGTGCGCGGCGCAACCGGTTGCCGGATCATGGGCGCCATGGCTGACACCCCACCGGTACCTTCCGCACCGCAGCGGTCGCTGCCGATCCGGCTGAACCTCGACGACAGCGACTCGCCGTCGGACGTCGTCGACGTGCTGTTCCTCGACCGCTTCGCCACCGGCGAGCAGCCCCACTCCCACAGCACCACCCTGGACCGGGTCAGGCCGGAGGCGACGCTGCTCCCGGCGGGCGCGCGCGTGCTGCGGGCCGCGAAGGACGACGACCGCAGCGCCCTGCTCGCCGAGGGCGAGGGCTGGACGCTCCTGGTCTCCCGCTGGAACCGGGGCGCGGACGTCACCGTGACGGCCACGGACGAGGAGCTGGCGCGGCGGATCCTCGGCGAGGCCGCGGACGGGGCGAGGGACGAGCCGGAGCCGCGGCCGGAGAACGTGACGATGGGCTTCTGGTACATGTCGCCCCGGCGCGGCGCGCACCGCACCACCCGGCAGATCGGCGCCGGGACGTGGGAGGAGGTCCGGCCGAACTACTCGGCGCCGGTGGCCGAGTCCATGGACCGGCTGATGAGGGTGACGCCGGAATCCGTCGCGGGGCGCCTCCTGCTGCTGCACGGGCCGCCGGGGACCGGCAAGACGTCCGCGCTGCGGACCCTGGCGCGGTCCTGGCGGGACTGGTGCCAGGTGGACTGCGTGCTCGACCCGGAGCGGCTCTTCAACGACGTCGGCTATCTGATGGACATCGCCATCGGGGAGGACGAGGGCACGGCGAAGGGACGCTGGCGGCTGCTGCTCCTGGAGGACTGCGACGAGCCGATCCGGGGCGAGGCGAAGCACACGGCGGGGCAGGCCCTGTCGCGGCTGCTGAACCTGACGGACGGTCTGCTCGGGCAGGGGCGGAACGTCCTGGTCGGGGTCACCACCAACGAGGACCTGGAGCGGCTGCACCCGGCCGTGGTCCGGCCGGGCCGCTGTCTGGCCCGCATCGAGGTGGGGCCGCTGAGCCGGGCCGAGTCGGTGGCGTGGCTCGGACGCGAGGAGGACGTGCCGCGCGAGGGCGCGACGCTGGCGGAGCTGTTCGCGCTCCGCCGCGGCACGCCCCCGGCGGACCTCCCCGAGCCCCGCACGGCGGGGGCCGGGCTGTACCTGTGAGCGCGCCCCCCTAGGGGGTGTCGTACGCCGCCCGCAGGGCCTCGTTCATCGCCGCCTCGGCGGCCTCGCGGCTGAGGCCGAGGCGGCGGGTCTCCTCGGCGTACTGGGCGGCGGCGGTGGCGGCCCGGCGGCTCGCCGCGTCCCCGGCGGCGGCGACGAAGGTCCCGTGGCGCCCGCGCGTCTCGACGACCCCGTCCGCCTCGAGGGCCTTGTACGCCTTGGCGACCGTGTTCGCTGCGAGCCCCAGCTGCTCCGCGAGTCCCCGTACCGTCGGCAGCTTGTAACCGACCGGCAGTCCGCCCGACCGGGCCCGCTCCGAGATCTGGGCACGCAGTTGTTCGTAGGGAGCGGTGGTGGATTCGTGGTCCACGACGATGGTGAGTGTCACCCGCCGATTCTGCCCCCACCCCGCCGGAAAATGGGAGGCGGCGGTGCGTGCTCCGGCCGTAGCGTGCGCCCACATGACTGTGATCGTCCGTGATGTACGGGACGGGGACGCCGAGGGCTACGCCCGGGTCCGCCGCGCCGCGCTCCCCTTCATGCTCGCGACCGCCGGGCAGTTCGCCTTCGACTGGGCGCACGCCCACCCCGCGAGCCGCGCACGCCCGCTCGTCGCCGTCACCGGGGACGGCCGGATCGTGGGGACCGCCCAGCTGCGGATCGCCCACGACTCCCCGGAGCCGGGCATCGGCTCCGTCAACGTGTACGTGGACCCCGCCCACCAGGGGCGCGGCGCCGGGTCGCTGCTGCTGCGCACCGCCGAGGAGCACCTCGCCGAGCACGGGGCGCGCACCCTCTACAGCTGGGTCCTGGACGCGCCGGAGCACCGTGCCTGGGCGGGGCGGCGGGGGTACTCCCCCAGCCGTTCGGCCCACTTCCTCCGGCTCAACCTGGCGGGGGCCGTGCTGCCGCCGCTCCGGACCCCGCCCTCCGGCGTCGAGCTGCTGACGGCCGAGGACTTCGCGGCCGACCCCCGGCCGCTGTTCGAGCTGGACGCGGTGACGACCGCGGACGAGCCGGGTGACGTGTCGGTCGCGATGGACGACTACGCGCACTGGCGGAAGACCACCTGGGAGCACCCCCTCTTCGACCGGTCGCTGACGACGGTCGCGGTGGTGGACGGGACGCCCGCCGCGTTCAGCGCGGCACAGACGGACGGTCTCGGCCGGTACGGCACGGGGATGACGGGCACGGCGCCGGCCTTCCGGGGCCGGGGGCTCGCCAAGCTGGTGAAGAACGCGTCCCTGCACCGGGCGCGGGCGGCGGGCTGTACGGAGGCGTTCACCGGGAACGACGCCGGCAACGGGCCGATGCTGGCGATCAACGCGTGGTTCGGCTACGAGGTCGCGGCGACGGAGGTGCGGCATGTCCGGACGCTCGGTTGAGGTCACCCTGACGAAGGCGGGCCGGACGAAGATCCGCTACCCGGCCGAGGTGCTCGTGGAGGAGCCGGGCCGGCTCTCGGTGCGCGCCCCGTGGGCGGCCGAGGGGGTGCGGGACTTCGGCTTCGTGCGGTTCGAGCCGGGCGACGTCTTCGTGGAGCACTACTGGCGGGACCGCTGGTTCACGGTCAAGGAGGTGCGGTCCGCCGACGGCGCCCTCAAGGGCTGGTACTGCGACGTCACCCGGCCGCCCGTGCTCGGCGGCTCCGGGGTGCTGGTCGAGGACCTGGACCTGGACCTGTGGGTGTCGGCGGACGGCAGCGAGGTGCTGCGGCTCGACGAGGACGAGTTCGCGGCGAGCGGTCTCGCCGCCTCCGATCCGGAGGCGGCGGACCGGGCCGTGGCCGCCCTGGACGAGCTCGAAGCGCTCGGCCGCGCCGGTCTGGTCGACCTGCTGGGCCGGGCGTAGGAGTCGTCAGCGCAGCTCGACGTCCGTCTTCTCGGTGGCGAGGAAGCGGGGCAGCGGCAGGCCGGTCCCGCTGAGCTGCATGAGGGTGGCCTCCACGCGGGCGGCGCCGGGGCTGTAGGCGGGCTCCTTCACCACGGAGCTGTTGGTCCAGGTGTGGAGGTGCCCGTCGCAGACGGCCCGGGTGCCGCCGATGCCGGTGGAGCGGTCCTCCTGGACGAGGGTGGAGCTGACGAAGACGGGGCCCGCGCCGTCGTCGAGGCACCGGTAGCTGCCGGAGAGGGTGACGGTGCTGTCGGCGGCGACGGTTCCGTACGCGTCGACGAAGAGTCCGTTGGTGAAGAGGCCGTCACGGACCTGGCTCGCGGTGAGCCGGTCGGTGGCGTGGTGGCCGCCGGCCCCTCCCGCGTGGGCGAGGGGGGCGACGGCGGCGGTGAACAGGGCGGCTGCGGCAAGAACGAGCCGGACGCGCATGGGGGGTCCCTTCGGGGGTGGGGGATGGTACTGCCCGCCAGGGATACCCGGATCCGGCCGTCAGATGGCCGAAGTTCATCCCTTCGGTGGGGAGGGGCATCGCGCCGGACGAGGGCCCGCTGCTGCCCGGGGTGCTGCGAGGAGGGCTTCATGGAGACGGGCCGCGCGGAGCGCCACCGCCGGTGCCCGGGCCGGCGGGAGCCCCGGGGGCGTCGGACCCGCGCCGGGCCGGCGGGAGCCCCGGGAGGGCCTGTCCGGCCTGCTCCGGGCCGGTTCCTCAGGCGTCGCTTAGTGGCTCCTTAACGGGGTCCTAAGGATCGCCGTCTCCCGCTCCTCGCGCGCTTCTTCGCGGTTCCGGGCGGCTAGCTTGCTGGGCGACCCCCCGTGTTCACCCTCGTGAAGGAGCTGTCCCCCCATGACCTCTCGCCGTTCGGCCGCTGTCGTCACCGCCGGTACCGTGCTGGCCCTGTCCGGGCTCTCGGCCGCCCCCGCGTCCGCGCACGGGTCGATGACGGACCCGGTGAGCCGGGTCTCGGCCTGTTACGCGGAGGGGCCGGAGTCCCCGCGGTCGGCGGCCTGCAAGGCGGCGGTGGCGGCGAGCGGGGCGCAGGCGTTCTACGACTGGAACGCGGTGAACATCGCGAACGCGGCCGGGCAGCACCGGCGGCTGATCCCGGACGGCGAGCTGTGCAGCGCGGGCAACGACAAGTACCGCGGGCTCGACCTGGCGCGGGCCGACTGGCCGGCGAGCGGGCTGGACTCCGGGGCGCACACCTTCCGTTACAAGGGGACCGCACCGCACAAGGGCTCGTTCGAGCTGTACGTGACGAAGGACGGCTACGACCCGTCGAAGCCGCTGAAGTGGTCGGACCTGGAGGCGGAGCCGTTCCTGACGGTGACCGACCCGGAGATGCAGAACGGCGACTACGTCTTCCGGGGGACCGTGCCGGAGAAGTCCGGCCGCCACCTGATCTACTCGATCTGGCAGCGCTCCGACTCCCCCGAGGCCTTCTACACCTGCTCCGACGTGGTGTTCGGGCAGGAGGGCGGGTCCCCGGCGCCGAGTGCCACCGCGCCCACCGACCAGCAGATCCAGGACGGCACGGACCAGTCCTCGGTCGAGCACGGCGGGCACGGGGACGACGACCCGGCGACCGGCGCCGGGGACACGGGCGCCGGACACGCGGGCGCCGGACACACGGGCGCCGGGGAGACGGGTGCCGAGGGGGCCGGCACCGGAGGAACGGGTGCCGAGGGGACGGCGGCCCCCGCGTCGTCCTCCCCGGCGCCCGCCACCCCGGCCACGCCCAACGCGCCCGTGCCCGCCGGTACGTCCGGTTCCGGCGTGGAGCTGGCCGAGACCGGCGGCGACGCCGCCACCCCGTACCTCGCGATCGGCGGCGCCGCCGTGCTCGCGGTCGGCGCGGCCGTGCTCTTCGGGGCCGCCCGGCGCCGCCGGGCCTGACAGCCGTCCGCCCGGGCAGCACGGGGCTGTCCGGGCGGGGACGGTTCTCGACGGCCGGTGCGTCAGGCGTTGTCCGCCGCGCCGGCCGTCCTCGTGTGCCGCACCACGGCCGAGGCCGCCAGGACGACGACGGCCACGGCGCCCAGCAGGGCCAGCGCCTTCGCCCAGGCGGACGTGGCGCCGAGGCTGCCGCTCAGCAGGTCGACGGTGCGGGCGCTCGCGACTCCGTGGAGCGCGATGACGGCGATGCCGATGCCCGCGGCGACGGCCCAGGCCACCACGGTGTCCCGCGCCGCGATCCACACGCAGCCCACCAGGCAGAGCACGGTGACGACCACGGACAACGTCTCCGTGTCGCCGGCCGAGCGAAGGCCCGTGAGGTCCGTCGGCAGGTGGACGAGTCCGCAGGCGAGCAGCGCGAGCGCCGCCGGCCAGCGCAGCGCCGACCGCAGCGCCGGGGAGGTGCTGTGGGTGCCGGGCCCCGTGGCCAGGGCTCCGTCCAGGGGCGAGTTCGTCCGCTTGGCGGCGCCCCGGGGGCGCTTCGGGACGGCGGCGGCCGGAACGGGCTCCTCCGTGGACCCGGTCTTCCGGTCCGCGGCGGGCCCGTGCTCGGTGGGCCGCCAGTCGCTGCTGTCGGTACCGAGGATGCCGACGAGCCGCACCACGTCCTCGATCGGCCGGCCCACCGCCGCGGCACGCAGCGTGGTCTCGGCCTGGTGGAGGTCGTATCCCGAGGCGTTCAGGAGGGCGAGCAGCTCCCGCACCTCCTCCAGGGGGCGGGAGACGGCGGCCGCGCGGAGCGCCACGTCCGCGGGGCTGGACAGTTCGCCGGTCGCCTGGAGGCGGGCCACGAGCGCGGCCACCTCCACCACCGGACGCTCGGTCGCCGCCGTCGTCAGGAGGGTGTGGACCGCCTCGTCACCGGTCTCGTCCTGGTGCGGGGCCTCCGGCACGGCCCGTACGCCCTCGTCGGTCTCCGCGAGGACGGCCGGGGGTTCGGCCGGCGGGCCGGCCGGGGGTTCGGGCGACGGATCGGCCGGCGGGCCGGTCGGGGGTTCGGCAGGCGGATCGGACCGCCGCGTCTCCGCCGGGGCCACGTCGTCGGAGAGTCCGGGGCCGGCCGGGGCCGCCGTCAGGACCGGGATGTCCGGCGCGGAGCCGGGCAGGGCCGGGAGGACGGGAAGGTCCGGCACGCCGGGCGCCGGGGACGGGGAGACAGCCGGCTGAGGGTGAGGCCCGGAGACGGGCCCTTCGATCGGCTCTCTTCCTATGTCGTCTTCCGTCGGTCGGATGTGAGGAAGGTCGGTGGTCATGTCACAGGCTCCGTTCGTGGACGTCCTGGGGAGCACCCACTGTGGCTGTCTCGTGATGTGCAAGAAACGCACACTTGACCACGATTAGCGCCCATTTCGTGATAGTGCGCCATCACAGGACGCCGCCATTGGGCCGACGGAGCGAAGACGAGCGCGGCCGGACCCCTCCAGGGGGCCGGCCGCGCACCCGCTCCCGCGCTAGCCGACCACGGAGAGGCAGGTGGTCGGGGTCGCGTGGGCGGGGTCGAGGGCGTTGGCGACCTCGTGGAAGGCGACCCGGTCCACCGTGCCGATCGCCACGTGCTCGGACAGGTCGAGCGCGCACTTGTCCTGGATGAGGACGTTGGTGACGTTCGGACCGCTCAGGAACTGCGAGCGGTACGGCGTGACGACCTCGTCGTACTGGGTCGCGATGACGTGGTAGCGGACCCCCGGCACGGTGTCGCCGCCCTCGTTGAGCCGGGTGATGAAGGGCGAGCCCGCGATCTGGTCGGCGAGGCCCGGGGTGCTGGAACCGATCAGGTCCTCGGCCCCGGGGAAGTACGGCAGGAGCCTGGTGAGGCCGAGCAGGGTGGTGCCGTGGTTGTCGGGGGCGATGCCGACGAGCGCGTTCACCTTCTCGGCCCCGCCGAGGAACTTCAGGTACCAGCGGGGCATCATGCCGCCCTGCGAGTGTCCGACGAGGTCGGCCTCGGGGGCTCCGGTGGCGGCGAGGACCCGGTCGACGTAGGCGTCGAGCTGCCCGGCGGAGGCGGCGATGGGGCCGAGGCCGTGGAAGAGGGGCACGCCCGGCAACTGCCCGTAGTCGAGCGAGAAGACGCAGTATCCGCGGTTGACGAGGTACGGTGCGAGGCCGAGCCAGTTGTCGACGGAGTTGCCGAAGGTGCCGTGGACGAGGACGACGGGGCGCGGGTGCGCGGCGGAGGGCTTGCAGGAGAAGTCGTTCCAGCCGCGGCCGGCCGCGACGGCGACGGTTTCGGCCCGCTCGGGGGCGGCGGAGGCGACGGTGGGGACGAGGGTGGCGGCGGCGGTCAGCAGCAGGACGGACAGCGCTCTGCCGGCGTGCTTCCAGGGCAGCATCGGGCGATCTCCTTGCGGCTCAAGGGGAAAGGTGGGGTGCTACGCCCTGCGGCCCGGACCACAAGTGGGGATGCGCTTCAGCCAAGCTACGCACGGGTAGCCACGGCTGGGAAGTTACGCGTCGGTAAAAAGTGATGTGTCGTCATGACCGGCTGGAAAAAGGCGAGTTGAGGACGAACGCGCGACCGGGACGTGGGAAGACCCCGGCACGGGAGCGCCGGGGTCTTCCCGTCCTCGCGCCGGGGGCCGCTCGCCCCCGGCGCGGTTCCTCTCAGAACACGCTCACCCCGTAGGCGCTCAGCGCCTCCGTCACGGGCTGGAAGAAGGTCGTCCCGCCCGAGGAGCAGTTGCCGCTGCCGCCCGAGGTGAGGCCGATGGCCCGGCTGCCCGAGTAGAGCGGGCCGCCGGAGTCGCCGGGCTCGGCGCAGACGTTCGTGCGGATCAGGCCGGAGACGATGTCGCCGCCGCCGTAGTTCACGGTGGCGTTGAGGCCCGTCACGCTGCCGCTGTGGATGCCGGTGGTGGAGCCCCGGCGGGTGACCGACAGGCCGACCGTGGCGTTGCCGGCGCTCGTGATGTCCACGCTGCCGACGGTGCCGGACTTGGTGATCGAGCCGTTGGTGTAGCGGACCAGGCCGTAGTCGTTGCCCGGGAAGCTGGACCCGGCGGTGGTCCCGAGGACGGTGGTCTTGGCGGAGTCGGCGTACCAGGTCCCGGCGCCGTCGGTGCAGTGTCCGGCGGTCAGGAAGTAGTAATTGCCGGCGCCGTCGCGGACGTTGAAGCCGAGCGAGCAGCGCCAGCCGGCGTCGGCGTAGATCGGGTCCCCGCCGGAGATCAGCTTGCTGAAGCGGCCCGGGGTCCGTTCGACCTCGATGGCGGCGGCGTTGGCACCGGCCCGCCGCTTGATCTTCGCGATCTCCGCCTCGCTGACGGTGGAGTCGGCGGTGACGACGAGCCGGCCGGTGGCGGTGTCGACGTGCCAGGCGGTGCCGGACACGTCGGCGGCGCGGACGGCGTCGCCGGTCGCCGCGAGGGCGGCCGCGTCGAAGGTGCCGGTGGGGCCGGCGTTCGCGGTGGGGGCGGCGAGCGTCGCGGCGGCGGCGAGGCCGGCGGCGACGGCGAGCAGCCGGATCGTTCTCGTGGGGGTGGTGCGCGTGGTCCTCACTTCTCGTTCCTCCCGAGGGGAATCGGGGGCCCGCCGTGGGGCGCCGGGCCCGTGAGGCGCGGCCCGGGGGCCGGCGCTGTGGGGGAGTCTCCGGCCGTACGACTTCACGCCGCAAGGGCGCCTTTCGGCCGTACGGCCGTCAACTACCGGGCACTCGTCAGGGGTTGGAGAGGTCAGACCTGGGCGAGGCGCCGCTCGCCCGCCGTGACGGCGACGTCGAGCGTGTTCCCCGGCGGCGGGAACGGGCAGAGGAAGTGGTCGGCGAAGGCGCACGGCGGCAGCAGCGCCCGGTTGAAGTCCACCGTCACCGTCCCGTCCGCCGCCGGGGCCGGGGGCTTCAGGAAGCGGAACCGGTGGCCCTCACCGCCGCCGGTGGCGTCCGCGAAGACCGCCCACAGGGAGCCGCCCTCCTCGACGGCCACCCGGAGCACGCGCTCGTCGCCGTCCAGCTCGAAGACCAGCTCGCCGGCGAGGCCGAGGCCCCGCTCCCGGCCGTCGGCGTTCTCCACCCGCACGCTGCGCGTCTCCCCGTACGGACGGAAGACGCCGGGCACCACCCAGCGCTCGTCGTACGGGGCGGCCTCGATGCCCCGGAAGGCGCGGCGCGCCTCCGCGCCGGGGTCGAAGTCCCGTACGGCCCACTCCCCCTCCCGCCGCAGCACCACGATCCGCCGCTCGGCCGCCGCGACCCGGGACTCCTCGGGCGGGCCCTGGTCGGCGGCGAGCCGGACGGTGCCGGTGAACGGCTTCCCGTCGACGGTGAGGCCGTCGTCGGCGGTCGCCGTCAGGACCACCTCGTCGCCTTCCGCCCGCCACTCCCCCGGAACGGCCGGAATTCGCCCCTCCGGGTGATCGGAGAGCCAGTGGTTGCCCGTGAGGGAGAGCAGCCCGTACGGGGAGGAGACGGCGGCCTCGCGCGCCTCGTGCCACTCCCGCCAGTCCTGCCGTGGATCCGTGCCCATGCCTTCTCAATCCTTTCGTACGGGCTCGGGGAGCCCGAGGTGGGACCGCAGCGTCGTGCCGGCGTACTCCGTGCGGAAGACCCCGCGCTCCTGGAGCAGGGGGACGACCCGGTCGACGAAGTCGTCGAGGCCGCCGGGGGTGAGGTGCGGGACGAGGATGAAGCCGTCGGCGGCGTCCGTGGCGACGAACTCCTCCAGGGCCGTCGCGACCGTCTCCGGACTGCCGACGAAGGACTGCCTGCCGGTGGCCTCGATGACGGTCTGCCGGATCGACAGGCCCCCGGCCTCGGAGAGCGCCCGCCACTTCCGGGCCGTGCCGACCGGGTCGGCGACCCGGACCCTGCCCTGGACGAGCGCCGAGTCGGGGTCGGGGTCGACGTCCGGGAGCGGCCCGTCGGGGTCGTGGCCGGACAGGTCGCGGCCCCAGACCTGCTCCAGGGCGAGGATCGCGTTCTGCGGGGAGACCTGCTGCCGGCGGATCTCGGCCGCCTTCTCCCGCGCGTCGGCGTCGGTGTCGCCGAGGACGTACGTCACGCCCGGCATGATCTTCAGGTCGCCGGGCTCCCTGCCGTAGCGGGCGAGGCGGCCCTTGACGTCGGCGTAGAACGCCCGGCCCGCCTCCGGGGTGGAGTGGCGGGTGAAGACCACGTCGGCGCCGGAGGCGGCGAACTCGCGGCCCTCGGGCGAGTCCCCGGCCTGGATGACGACCGGATGCCCCTGCGGGGAGCGCGGGACGGTGAACTCGCCGTCGATCCGGAACTGCGGCCCGCTGTGGGCGAAGGGCTTCGGGGCGCCCTCCGGGGTCCAGGAGTCCCACAGTTCGCGGGCGGTGGCGAGGAACTCGGCGGCCCTCGCGTACCTGTCGGCGCGGTCGAGGTAGCCGCCGCGCCGGAAGTTCTCGCCGGTGAAGGCGTCCGAGGAGGTGACCACGTTCCAGGCTGCCCGGCCCGCGCTGAGGTGGTCGAGCGAGGCGAGCCGGCGGGCCAGTTCGTAGGGCTCGTTGAAGGTGGCGTTGACCGTGGCGGCCAGGCCGAGCCGGTCGGTGACGGCGGCCAGCGCGTTCAGGACGGTGATCGACTCGGGCCGGCCGAGGACGTCGAGGTCGTGGATGCGGCCCGCGTGCTCGCGCAGCCGCAGCCCCTCGGCCAGGAAGAAGAAGTCGAAGAGTCCGCGCTCGGCGGTCCTGGCGAGGTGCGCGAAGGAGGAGAAGTCGATCTGCGAGCCGGAGCGCGGATCGGCCCAGACGGTGGTGGAGTTGACGCCGGGGAAGTGCGCGGCGAGGTGGATCCGCCTGCGGGGCCTCGACGGGGCGCTCATGAGCCCGCTCCCGTCCTGACGCGCGGACCGGCGGCGTACTGGCTCCCGGGGCGTTCGAGGCCCAGGTGGTCGCGGAGGGTGGTGCCCTCGTGGGCCGTGCGGAAGAGGCCCCGGTCGGCGAGCAGGGGGACGGTCTCGGCGGTGAACCGTTCCAGATCCCGCTCCGGGACGGCCGGTACGAGGTGGAAGCCGTCGACGGCCCCGCCCCGGTGCCAGTCCGCGATCAGCCCGGCGAGCGCCCCGGGCCCGCCCTCGTACGCGTCGAGGTCGGCGGTCAGCGTGAGCAGGACGCGCAGCTGTCCGGGGTCCCGGCCGTGGGCGCGGGCGCCCCGGTGCAGTTCGGCGCGGAGCGCGGCGGCCTCCTCGGCGGTGGCGGCCCCGATCAGGACCACGTCGGCGTGGTGGGCGGCGGTCTCCCGGGCGGCGGGGCGGGTGGCGTCGACGACGGTCACCGGGTTGCCCTGCGGGGGCCGGGGGACGATCGAGGGGCCCTTGACCGAGAAGGTCGCGCCCTGGAAGTTCACGTGGTGCAGCTTGCGACGGTCGACGAACCGTCCGGTCGCCACGTCCCGTATCTCGGCGTCGTCCTCCCAGCTGTCCCACAGCTTGCGGGAGACCTCGGCGACCTCGCCGGCCTCCTGCCACAGCTCGGCGGTGGGCGGCGCCGGGCGGCGGCCGAAGAGCCGGGCCTCGGCGCCGGTCGGGGAGACGTCGATCCGCCAGCCCGCCCGGCCCCGGCTGACCCAGTCGAGGGTGGCAACGGCGGCCTGGACGTGGAAGGGCTCGGTGTGGGTGGTGGTCACGGTCGGCACGAGGCCGACGGAGCGGGTCTCCGGGGCGACCCGGGCGAGGACGGCGAGCGCGTCGAGGCCCGGCCGGGCGAAGGAGTCGTCGTGGGTGAGGAAGTCGAGCCCGGCGGCCTCGGCGAGACGGGCGAGCGCGACCGCGCGGGCGGCGGTCCCCGGGCCCGGGTCGGCCCGGCCGGAGCCCGGGGCGAGCTCGGCGGCGAGGTGGAGCGGTCGGGTGCTGGTCATGCGGTCTCTCTCGGGAGGGTTCTCGCGGTACGGGGCCGGGCGCGGCGCCCGGGGACCCGGCGGTACGGGCCGCCGGGGGCCGGACGGATCCGCGCCGGGTGCGGCGCGCCCGGCCCCGTACCGGAGCCGGACGGGTCAGTTCTTGGTGCGGGGCAGGCCGGGCGGGTTGATCTCCGACTTCTGCACGGCCTCGCTCTCCAGGCCCCACCGCTCGAGGACCTGCGCGTAGGTGCCGTTCTGGATGATGTGGTCGATCGCGGCGGCGTAGGCGGCGACGAGGCCGCTGTCCTTCTTCGTGGTGGCCGCGATCTTGCCCTGGAGGCCGGCGCCCGCGCCGGAGAACTTGCCGACGATCTCCGTCTGTCCCGCCGAGAGCACGTGGTAGGCGGCCACGGGGTTGGGGCCGAGGAAGCCGTCGAGCCGGCCGGACTGGAGCGCCAGGTAGTAGTCGGGGGTGTTCTTGTAGTACTTGATGTCGACCGGCTCGCGTCCGGCCTTCTCGTTCTGCGCGGACCAGTCGACCAGGATCTTCTCCTGGTTGGTGCCGGAGTCGACCGCGATCACCTTCCCGGCCACGTCCTCGGGCCCCTTCACCGTCCAGCCGGAGCCCTTCTTGGCCTCGAAGGCGAGGTCGTCCAGGCGGTAGGTGGCGAAGTCGTACTTGTCCTTGCGCTCCTCGGTGACGGTGACGTTGGAGAGGACGCCGTCGTACTTGCCGCTGTCCAGGCCGACGAAGAGGTTCTCCCAGGAGACCGGGTTGAACTCGGGCTTCAGGCCGAGGGCGTCGGCGACCAGGGTGGCGAGGTCGATCTCGACGCCGATCAGCGTCTTGTCGTCGGTGGCGCGGAAGGCGAGCGGTGGATTGCCGGAGGCCGAGACGCCGAGGACGAGCGTGCCTCTCTCCCGTACGGCCGCGGGGAGCTTGGCGGCGATGGCGTCGACCTTCTCCGTGCGGACGCGGTTCTGCTCCGGGCTCAGGTTGACGCCGGTGTCCTTCTTGGCCTCGGGCTCGGTGGTCCCGATGGCGGCGTCCCCCGAGCCGCAGGCCGTGAGGACCCCGAGGGCGGTGAGCGAGGCGAGGGCGGTGAGGAGGGTGCGGCGGGTCTTCACGGTGATGCTCCTGTCGTGAGGGGGAGGGGAAGGGGAGGGGCGGGTCAGAGGACCTTGGAGAGGAAGGCGCGGGTGCGCTCGTGGCGCGGGCTGTCCAGCACCTCGGCCGGCGGGCCCTGCTCGACGATCCGGCCCTCGTCCATGAAGACCACGGTGTCGGCGACCTCGCGGGCGAAGCCGATCTCGTGGGTGACGACGATCATGGTGGTGCCGGTGGCGGCCAGGTCCTTGATGACGTCGAGGACCTCGCCGACCAGCTCGGGGTCGAGCGCGGAGGTCGGCTCGTCGAAGAGGAGCAGGCCCGGTTCGAGGGCGAGCGCGCGGGCGATGGCGACCCGCTGCTGCTGTCCGCCGGAGAGCTGCTTGGGGTACGCGTCCGCCTTGTCGGCGAGTCCGACGCGTCCGAGCAGCTTCCGGGCCGCGGCCTCGGCCTGCTTGCGGGGGCGCTTGAGGGCCGAGACGGGGGCCTCGACGACGTTCTCCAGGACGGTCAGGTGCGGGAAGAGGTGGAAGTTCTGGAAGACGAAGCCGATCCGGGTGCGCTGCTTGAGGATCTCGCGCTCGCGCAGCTCGTAGAGCTTGTTCCCGGAGCGCCGGTAGCCGACGAGGACGCCGTCCACGCTGACCGTGCCGCCGTCGACCTTCTCCAGGTGGTTGATGGTCCGGAGCAGGGTGGACTTGCCGGAGCCGGAGGGGCCGAGGACGACGGTGACCTCGCCGGCCCGCACGTCGAGGTCGATGCCGCGCAGGACGTGCAGGGAGCCGAAGTTCTTGTGGACGTCCCGGATCTCGACCTTGGCGGTGGTGTCGGCGGGGGCGGGCTCGGCGGTGGTGGCGGAGCTCATCGGGTGCTCCCCTTCGCGTAGTGGCGTTCGACGTAGTGCTGGACGACGGAGAGCGCGGTGGTGAGCAGGATGTACCAGACGGTGGCGACCATCAGGAGCGGGACGACCCGCCCGTTGCGGCCGTAGACGACCTGGACCTGGTAGAAGAGTTCGCCGATCGCCATGACGGAGACGATCGAGGTGCCCTTGAAGAGCGAGATGACCTCGTTGGCGGCGTTGGGCAGGATGGAGCGCATCGCCTGCGGCAGGATGATCCGCCGCACCTGCCGGAGCTTGGGGATGCCGAGGGAGGCCGCGGCCTGCAACTGGCCCTCGTCCACGGCGAGTACGCCCCCTCGGACGATCTCGGCCGCGTAGGCCGCCTGGTGCAGGGCGAGTCCGAGGACGGCGGCGCTCATCTCGCCGACCAGGCCCATCGTGTCGAAGGAGAAGAAGCTCGGCCCGAAGGGGATGCCGACGCTCAGCTCCTTGTAGAGATAGGCGAGGTTGAACCAGAAGAGGAGCTGGACGATGAGCGGGATGGAGCGGAAGGCCCAGATGTAGCCGAAGGCGACCGAGCGCAGGAAGGGGCTGGCCGACAGGCGCATGAAGGCGACCACGATGCCGATCGCGAAGCCGAGGGCGGTGCCGTGGAAGGTGAGCTGGAGGGTGACCCAGACCGCCTTGAGGATCGTCTCGGTGGTGAAGAACGCGGCGAAGACGTCCCACTCCCAGCCGGGGTTGGTGACGAGCCCGTGCGTGAACTGCACGAGCAGGACGGCGGTGACGGCGACGGCCACCCAGCGCCAGGGGTGGCGGACGGGGACGACCACGAGGCCGGCGGCCGGTGGCGGGGCGGGGGCGGCCGGTTCCTTCGTGAGCGGGTCGACCGGTGGATCGCTGGTGAGAGCCATGGCGGTTCCTCGGGAGAAAAGCAGGCGGGGTACGGGAGGGAGGGCGCCGGTCAGGCGCTCAGCGGGGCCGGGAGACGACACTCCAGGTCGCGCAGGAGGGCGAGCGCGGCGCGCGCGGTGACGTCGTTCTGCCCGAAGGCGACCCCGCCGGTGCGGGGCCGGGTGAAGGCCCCGCCGGCGCGGGCGGTGGTGTGGGGTCCGAGCGCGAAGCGGCGCGGGTGGGGGCGTCCGTCGCGCTCCAGGATCCGGCCGTCGGCGGGGTCGACGACGAGGAGGCCGCTGTCGGTGGCGCGGGCCCCCTCCTCGTGGAGGGCGCGCAGCAGCGGGCTGCCGGTGAGCTCCAGGGTGGGGTCGGGCAGCCGGGCCTCGACCAGGGCGCGGGCCTCGGTCCACTCCCCCGGCACGGCCTCGGACGAGGCCCGGAAGAGGCCGCGCTCCTCGTCGGTCTCGACGGAGATCCGGGGGCCGAGGAAGCGGACGACGCCGGCGCGGGAGAGCGCGAGGAGCCGGCGGAGCCGGGGCCCGGGCGGCCCGGAGGCGAGGTAGCTGAAGAAACCGTGCCACCAGCCGCCGGGGTCCAGGCGCGTGCCGAGCCGCAGGAGCTGCGCGTAGACGGAGAGCAGTCCGGCGAAGACGGCGGCGTCGGCACTGTGGGCGGGGTCGTGGCTGCGGGCGAGGTCGGCGGTGACGTAGGCGCGCAGGCCCTCCTGGAGGGCTTCGGCGGAGGCGAAGCGGGCTCCTTCCAGGGGGTGGTCGAGGGCGTCGAGGTCGAGCCGGTCGGCGGGGTCGGGGACGGCGGCGGTGACGAGCGCGGCGAGTTCGGCGCCGAGCGGTTCGGCCGCCTCGTAGGCCTTCTCGAAGTCGCTCCAGGGGAGCGCGGTCCGCTCGGGGTGGGTGGAGAAGAGCCGGTGGTAGTGGGCCCAGCCGAGTTCCTTGTCGACGAGCGGCCACACGTCGCGCCGGAAGTCGACCGGTTCGCGGCGCGCGAGCAGCGCGTCGGTCTGCTCGGGGCCGAAGAAGCGGGGCAGCGGGGGCCGTTCGCCGTCGAGGGCGTAGCCGATCTTCGAGTGGTACGGGACGCCCCGGCGCGATCCGACGTGCAGGACGGGCTCCCGGCCGGAGGGCACGTAGACGAGGTCGTCGCCCTCGCCCTCGTACCGGCCGCCGCGGCCCTCGGTGAGGAGGACCATCAGGTCGACGAAGGCGAGTCCGAAGCCGCGGACGAGGACGGGTTCGCCGGCGCGGAGCGCGCTCAGGTCGGTGTCGGCGGTGAAGTCGGGCGGCAGGTGGACGAGGCCGTGGCGGGCGGCGAAGTCGGCGAGCGCCCGTTGTTCGCGGTCGGGTTCGGCGTCGAGGTGGCCGACGGTGAGGACGACGAGGTCGGCGGGGAGGGGCACGGCGGAGCCCTCCAGCCAGACCCGCTGGCGTCCCTCGCGGGGGCCGCCGACCCGCAGCGCGCTCGTGCGGTGCTCGTGGACGGTGACGGAGGGGGGCAGGTCGGCCCGGACCCGCTCGTACACCCAGCGCAGGTAGGCGCCCTGGAGGGGTCGGGCGGGGAAGGTGCGACCGTCGATGCCGGCCCATTCGGCGAGGGTGGGTCCGGGCCGGACGGGCCCTTCGAGGCGCACGGTCTCGTCGGTGAACATCGTGACGTCCTCGGCCTGGGAGTTCATCCAGAGCAGCGGGGACTGTTCGGTGCGCCATATCCGGCCGGGGCCGGGCGGGTGCGGGTCGACGAGGTGGACGTCGAGGGGCCGGTCGCCGTACAGCTCGGGCAGGTTGGCGGCGAGCCGTTCGAGGAAGCCGGTCCCCCGCGGCCCGGCGCCCACGACGACGACGGAGGGGCGGGTGCTCATCGGGCACCGCCCGTTCCGCGGGCGTAGTGCCGCTCGACGTAGTACTGGCCGACGCCGAGCACCGAGGTGACGGCGACGTACCAGAGGGTGGCGACGAGGAGGAGCGGGATGACCTCGTAGGTGCGGTGGTAGACGAGCTGGGTGGAGTAGAGCAGGTCCTGGACGGCGATCACGGAGACGATCGAGGTGCCCTTGAGGGTGCCGATCAGCATGTTCCCGGCCGGCGGGACGATGGCGCGCATGGCCTGCGGGAGGACGATCCGGGAGAGCCGGCGCCACCGGCCGAGGCCGAGGGACTCGGCGGCCTCGATCTGGCCCCGGTCGACGGAGAGGATGCCGCCGCGCACGACCTCGGCGGCGTAGGCGGCCTCGTGCAGGGTGAGGCCGACGACGGCGACGGCGACGGGGCCGAGGAGGTTGACCGTGCTCACGCCGAGGATCTGCGGGTAGAGCATGCCGATGTTGAACCAGAAGAGCAGCTGGACCAGGATCGGAGTGGACCTGAAGAACCAGATGTAGCTCCAACTGACCGCGCGCAGAACGGGGTTGGCGGAGAGCCTGAGGACGGCGAGGAGGGTGCCGAGGGCGAAGCCGAGGACCATGACGAGGGCGGTCAGCCACAGGGTCAGGCCGAGGCCGCGCAGGACGGACGCGGAGGTGAAGTACTGGGCGACGACGTCCCACTGGAAGGCCTCGTTGCGGACGATCGAGACGAGGCCGAGCGCGACCAGGACGATCACGGCGCCGGCGGCGGTCCACTGCCCGGCACGGCGGGTCGGGACGATCCGGAGGGGTGGTTCGGCCGGCGGCGGGGCCGCGGCCTCCTTGGCGAGGGTGGCGAGGGGTGTCGACATGCGAAGGCTCCGTGGATGCCGGGGGCGGATCGAACACGGGGTTACGCGGGGGACGCGGGGCCGTTCACGCGGGACCACGGACGGGCTTCTCCCCCGGGGGGAGGCGACGGTGGTTCCGGCGGGAACGCGCGGGGCGTCCTCGCGAGTGCGCCTTCACACGCACGGCGAGCGGTGAGCGCGGAGCCGGGCCCCTCAGCCCGGTGTCCGCCCCGTGAGGCTACGGCCGTCGAGCGGATGCTTGTCAAGTCCGTCCGGAATATGAGCCGTTCGTCTCGCGACGGTTGACGGGGAAACGGATGCCTGTTCCACTGGGCCCATGCATTCGCAGCAGCTGGTCACGCGCTCCCACATCGACTTCGGTCGCGTGTGGTCCTCTTCCTGTTGAGCCGACCCTCTGCGTCTTCCTCCGTCTCCTCCCCGCCCGCGGCGTCCGTTCCGACGCCGTCGGTGTCACCTTCACCTGTGCGGCACTGAGCTTCCCTCCCCTCGCTCTTTTCCCTTTTCCCTGTTCTCTTCGCCCGAAAGAGACGCATGCCTCTCACGCCCAGCCGTGAGTCCGCGCCGTCCGTGCGCCGGACCACGGCCGACGACCCGTTGGCGCGCCCGCTCCTCGACGAGCTGGCGTACGAGTACACGACCCGGTACGGCACCGCGCACGACCTGAGCCGCTATCCGGCGGAGGAGTTCGCCCCTCCCCACGGCGCCTTCCTGCTCCTCCTGGAGGAGGGCCTGCCGGTGGCGGGCGGCGCCTACCGCCGTTACGACGAGCACACCGCCGAGCTGAAGCGGATCTGGACCCACTCGGCGCACCGCAGGCGCGGACTCGCCCGCCGCGTCCTGACCGCGCTGGAACGGGAGGCCGCCGTCCGCGGCTACTCCCGGATCTACCTGACGACCGGGCCGCGCCAGCCGGAGGCCAGGGGCCTCTACCTGGCGAGCGGCTACCGCCCGCTCTTCGATGTGTCCGCCGATCCCGAGACGATCGGCCCGCTGCCGTTCGAGAAGTTCCTGGAGAACCCGAAGCCATGAGTACGCGCACGAGTTCCGGCCCCGCACGCACCAGCCTGGCCTTCGCCCTGATCACCGTCGCCGCGTTCGGGCTCACCGCCTGCGCGGGCGGCGAGCCCGCGACCGTGCCGGCCGGGGCCCCGGGCGCGGCGAAGGGGTCGCTCCCCACCGAGGACGTGGTGGCGGGGGTGAGGAGGAACGAGGCCGCGGCGAAGCTGCTCCCCGCCGACGTGCGGCAGCGGGGCAGCTTCGCGGTCGCCGCCTCCGTCGGCTCCCCGCCCAGCTCCGCCTACCTGCCCGACGGCAGGACCGTGGTGGGGGTGGACGCCGACTTCACCGCGGCGGTGGCGAAGGCCCTGGGCCTGGAGCCGAAGCGCGAGGCCGTCGGCTTCGAGGCGATCCTGCCGGCCCTCGGCACCGGCAAGTACGACGTGGGCACCGGGAACTTCGGCGTGACCGAGGAGCGGCGCAAGACGATCGACTTCGTCACGTACGTCAACGACGGGCAGGGCTTCGCGACCCGTGCCGACAGTCCGCTGAAGGAGATCACCGACCTCACCCAGCTGTGCGGCCTGAAGGTGGCGGTGGACGCCGGCACCACCTTCGAGCGGACCCTGGAGGAGAACAGGGGCCGGTGCGCGGCGGCGGGGAAGAAGCCGTACGGGATCGACGTCTACAACCAGACCGGGGCCGTCTGGATGGCGCTCCAGCAGGGCCGCAGCGACGTCGTGATGAGCACGATCAACGGCCTGCGGTACGCGGTGACGCAGCAGAAGGGCATGAAGTTCCTCAACGAGTACCGGCGCCTCGACGTCGGCTTCGCCTTCAAGAAGGGCACACCGCTCGCGCCGGCCTTCCAGGCCGCGGTGAACGGCCTGAAGGCCGACGGGACGTACGACCGGATCCTGAGGAAGTGGGGGGTGACGGGCTCGGGCATCGAGCGCTCGCGGATCTCCCCGCCGGAGATCCCCGCGCCGGAGAAGTAGCCGGTACGAGGGGGGCGGCGGGAGGTTCCCGGCGGGCCGTCAGCAGTCGCAGCCGCAGTCGCAGCAGCAGCCGTCCCCCTCGCAGCAGGAGGAGCAGTTGCTGCAGCAGTCGCAGCAGTCGCAGCAGTTGCCGGGGTCGCACTGGCCGCAGAGTCCGTCGCGCCGCTCCCGGCTCCAGGGGTCCTCGTAGGTCCCGCAGCACATCTGGCAGGTGCAGGCGAGGCCGACCCAGAGGGCGCATCCGGCGATCAGCCCGCGCCGGCCGGGCGGTCCGGGCGGGAACGGCCCGCCGGGACCGCCGGGACCGGGACCACCGGGACCGGGGGCGTAGGGTCCTCCCGGCCCTCCGGGGCCGCCGGGTCCGGGCGCGAACGGGTTGCCGGTGCCCGGCCCCCCGGGGGCGTACGGGTTCCCCGGCACCGGCCCCTGTCCGGCGCCGTGCGCCCCGTGCGAGCAGGTCGTCGTGCCGAAGGCGCGGTCCACCGAGGTGCGCAGCTCGTGGGCGAGCAGCACGTGGACCAGCCTGCCGTCGGCGAACCGGGCGTCCTTCAGGGCGAGGCGTATGCCGTGCAGGGCGTCGTCGGCGAGCCGGCGGGCCTCCTCGCGGGAGGTGCCGGTCGCGGTGAGCGGGTTCCAGGCGCCGCTCGCCGCGTCGGTGTCCTGGTCCTCCACGGCGTCGAGGAGGTGGGCGAGCCGGCCGAAGAGGCGGCCGGCCTCGGCGAGGGGCGCGGCGTTCTCCGGGCGGCCCGCGAGGACGGCGGTGTGCGCGAAGGCGGCGGCGGTCGCGGTCTCGGTCGGCTCGGTGACGGCGAGCAGGGGCGTGCCGGGTCCGGCGAGGGCCTCGATGCCGGTCTGGCGGTCGACGGCGTCGACGAGGACGGCGGTGTCGAAGCCGAGGGCGCGGCCGGTCCTGGCGCCGGCCCGGTCCCAGGAGCGGGCGACGCGCCGGGCCGCGGCGGCGACGGGCCGGCGCGCCAACAGGCCGTCCCGGTCGGCGACGTGGTCCCGCACCTTCGCCGAGGCGAGGACGAGCGAGACGGCGGCGGCGAGCCTGGCCCCTTCGCCCCGGGCCACGGGCGCGGTCCGCATGCCGCGCAGCGGGCAGGGTCCCGCGGTGCGGCGGCCCCCCGCCGCGCTGCCGGTCTGAGCCTCCGTCAGGACCGAGACGATGAGCCCGTCGTAGTTGGTGACGACCCGGGCGAACTGGCCGTGGTCGGCGCGCAGGGCCAGGCAGAGGCCGCAGAGGTGGGCCATCCACTCGGTCTTGAGGCCGTCGGTGAGCCGGTGCGTGCAGGGTCTGACGATTCCGAACAAGGACTCCCCCGTGAGTCGTGGCCCCGGGCCGCCCCGAAAGGCGTCCGGAAGCGGTGCGCAAGGTCGTACGGAGGGCCGTACGAAGGGCCGCCGAGCGGCCTCGCGGCATCGTAGCGAGCGGTCCCGTTCACCCGTACGCGCCCGTCGTCACTCTTCCGGCACGACTTTCATATTTTCATCTGCATGGCCCCCCGCCAGGACCCGTATACCGCACGTTTCCTGACGTATCGCCAGGAAACCGCCCTCACGTTCTGCACCAGTACCGTCACGAATCCCCTGCACGGCGCTTATCCGTTTGGCGCGCGATCCGCATCATGGACGACGATGGGGACATGCGGAACCACAAGTGACCGCGTTGAAAGGAGGCGTCGATGGGATCGGTGCGCAAGGCAAGTGCCTGGCTGGGACTCGTCGAGGACAGCGACGAGCGTTACTACGACGACGAGTACGCCGACGGTGCCGAGAGCGGCGACGCCTGGGTGACGGACCCCCGGGTCCGGGTGGCCACGGACACGGCCGAGGACCGGGGCCGCCGGATCGCCACCGTCTCCCCGGACGGCTTCCGGGACGCCCGGGGCATCGGCGAGCTCTTCCGGGAGGGCGTCCCGGTCATCGTGAACCTGACGGCGATGGAGCCGGACGACGCCAAGCGCGTCGTCGACTTCGCCGCCGGCCTCGCCTTCGGCCTGCGCGGTTCCATCGAGCGCGTGGCGACCCGGGTCTTCCTGCTGACCCCCGCCGACACCCGGATCGTCAGCGAGGGCGGCCGGCGCCCGCAGGACGGCTTCTTCAACCAGAGCTGAGCGGGTCCGCCGGTCCGGCCGGGCCCCTCCCGACGGACCGGGTCAGCGCGCCGGACGTCGTCCCGAGCCGGCGGGCTCGATCGCTTCCCGGGTCGCGGGCACCCGCGGCTCGGACACCCCGGGCGGCCCCGCCTTCCGGGCGGGCTCCACGGACCGCGCCGGATCGCCGTCGGCCCTCAGCGCGTCCGCGGCGCCCGGGTGCTCCTCGCCCCCGGGATCCACCGGGCACTCCATGACCCGGGGCAGCCGCAGGGCCATCAGCGCGCCGGCGAGCAGCAGCGCGGCGCTGACGCAGAGCGTGACGTGCAGGCCGTCCACGAAGGAGTGACGGGCGGCCTGGTGCAGGGCGGCGCCGGCGGTGCCGCCGAGCCGGTCGGCCACCTGGTAGGCCTCGCCGAGCGAGTTCGCGGCGGCCCGGCCCGCCTCCTCGGGCACCCCGGGGACCCCGCGGAGACCGGGGGCGTACGCCGCGTTCATCACGCTGCCGAGCAGCGCGATGCCCATGCCCGCGCCGAGCTGGTACGAGGTCTCCCCGATCGCCGCCGCGCCGCCCGCGCTCTTCTGCGGCGCCTCGCTGAGCATCGATTCGTACGCCGAGAAGAGCGTGGTCTGCAGGCCGAAGCCGAGCAGGACGAAGCCCACCGTGAGCAGCAGCGGCCGGTCGTGCTCCCCCATGAGGACGAGCAGCAGCACGGCGCCGGCCGTGAGCACGAAGCCCCAGCCGACCATCCGGCGCGGCCCGATCCGGCGCAGGGTGTACGAGCCGGTGGCGCCGGCCGCCATGGCGGCGAAGGTCAGCGGAAGGAGCCGGAGGCCGGTCTCCAGGGGGCTGAGGCCGAGGACCAGCTGGAGGTACTGGACGGCGATGAGCTCCAGGCCGACCAGGGCCAGCATGGCCAGGACGATGCAGCCGACCGAGGTGGTGAAGGCGGGTCGGGCGAAGAGGCCCGTGTCGATCAGCGGGTGCGGGCGCCGCCGCTGCCGCCGCACGAAGAGGACGAGGAGCGCGGCACCGAGCAGCAGCGGCCCGGCGGTGGGCAGGGCGAGCAGCGGGTCGCCGGCCCCGGCGCGCTTGACGCCGAGGACGCAGCCGAGCACTCCGGCCGCGGCCATGAGGGCGCCGAGGACGTCCCAGGGCCCGTCGGCGGCGCCCCGCGACTCGGGCAGCAGGCGGCGGCCGAGCGGCAGGATCAGCGCCATCAGCGGGATGTTGATGAGGAAGACGGAGCCCCACCAGTAGTTCTCGACGAGGAAGCCGCCGAGCACCGGTCCGGTGGCGGCGCCGATCGCGGCGACCGCCGTCCAGACCCCGATGGCGGTGGCGCGCTCCCGCCGGTCGGGGAAGACCGCCCGGAGGATGGAGAGCGTGGCGGGCATGATCATGGCGCCGCCGACGCCGAGCAGCGCGCGGGCCGCGATGAGGACGGAGGACTCGGTGGCGAGGGCGGCGACCGCGGAGGCGACACCGAACAGTGCGTAACCGAGCAGCAGGACCCGGCGTCTGCCCACCCGGTCCCCGAGGGTGCCGAAGAGGATGAGGAGCGAGGCACAGATCAGGGGGTAGGCGTCGACGATCCAGAGCAGCGCGGTGGAGCTGGGGCGCAGGTCCTCGGTGAGCGAGGGGACGGCGACGTGGAGGATGGTCGCGTCCAGGGCGACCAGGAGGAGGCTGACGCAGAGGACGACGAGGACGACCCAGCGGTTGGCACCACCGCCCGCGGCGGCACGGGGTCGTGCTGGGGCCGTGTTCGTCCGCGACATGTACGTACCTCCCAGTGAAGCTCTCGCGCTCGGTGGGCCCCGACCAGGGGTTGTCTCCCCGGAGCGGCCCGGCATCGACGGGCGAGTGAGCCGCCAGCGTACGCGAGTTCAAGCATCGAGCGCGTGGCGCACCTCTCACCCCGTCGGGGCGCCCGGTGTGGCGTACGCCACTCGGGTCGGCGCGCGGATCGTACGGAATTCCACACGGACGCCCGTTCGGAACAATTCCCGGTCGTTCAAACATTCATCCGGAATGCGCCTTCGGAGAATGGGATGGCGGGCCATCCGATTTCCGGACGGCCGCCGCCGACGAGCCGCTCTTCACGAGCCGCTCAACATCACATCGTCATCACGAAGGGAGCGGTTTGACGGGGTCGGCTTCTCACTCCCTGTAACGTCGATTGGGTGCGTACCGACATCTTTGCCCGGCTGGACCGGGAGCCGGAACCGCCGAAGATAGAGGTCCCGGGGATGACCCGCACGCGTCTCGCCCTCTTCGGCGGGACGTCGGCGTTCTATCTCGCCATCGTCGTGGCGGTCCTGCTGTCGACCCGGCTGGTGGCCCTCGACTGGAAGATCATGCTGTTCCGGCCCTACCAGCAGTGGCCGGAGCTGCACGCCTTCCTCGACTACTACGTCGTCCTCGGTCAGCGCGGCCCCACGGCCGTCATGGTGGCCGCCTGGCTGGGCTGGCGCTCCTGGCGCCAGCACACCCTGCGCCCCCTGCTGTGTCTCGGCGCCGCCCTTCTGCTGCTCAACGTCTCGGTCGGCTCGGTCAAGCTCGGACTGGGCCGGCTCGGACCCCACTACGCGACGCAGGTCGGCTCCGCCGAGCTCTTCGCGGGCGGCGATATATTCCCTTCCGGCCACACCGCCAACGCGGTCGTGACCTGGGGGATCCTGGCCTATCTGGCGACCACCCCACGGGCCCGGCGCTATCTGTCGGCGCTCTCCGCCGTGGTCGCCCTCGGCGTCGGCCTCACCACCGTCTACCTGGGCACGCACTGGCTGAGCGACGTCCTGCTCGGCTGGGCGGCCGGCCTCCTGGTCCTGCTCGCGCTGCCCTGGTGCGAGCCGGCCCTGGCCGTGGCGGAGTCGTGGATCCTCGCCGCGCGCGACCGGCTGCGGGAGCGGCTGCGGGACCGGCGGCGGCTCGTGCCCTCGCTGCCGGTGGCGTCCGGAGGGCCCCGGCCGGGGTTCTTCCCGACCCGCCCGCCCGGCCCCGAGGAGCCGGTCCGGGAGCCCGTGGGGGTGGCCGGCGGCCGGCGCACCCCGGCGACCGGGGGCTGATCCGCGCCTCCTCCCCCGTACGCACGGAAGGGCCCCGGCCGGTCGGCCGGGGCCCTTCCCTGTGCGCCGGGCCGGGCGTCAGCCGAGCCAGCAGCGGGTGACGGCGCCGTCCTGGACCTCGAAGTTGATGCGCCCGGCGAGGTACTCCATGGTGATCATCGAGCCGGGCGGCAGGGAGCGGACGACGCTCCAGCCCCGGGTCCTGGCGAGCTGCTCGGCGCCTTCCGCGTCGAGGCCCACATAGGACTCGGGGGCGTCGCGGGGCGGTTCGGGAGTGCGCGGTGTGGGTGCCATGAACCTCACGTTAGTCCCTTGCCGGTCACGCTTGTGTCACAAGTTCTCGACATGAGTTTGCCGTGTCCCATGTCACCCGGAAGGCCGGACGCCCGCCTCTTCTCCGCCGTCTCTCCCGCTATTTCCCGGAAATGCCCCGGACTTCTCCCCGAAGAGGGAAAGGGCCGGTGGAACGCGAACGATCGGCTCTCGCCGCGCGGGCTTCCGGAATTGTTTCCACGGCACCCGCGCGGAGCGCTCACTCTTCCCTCACACAATGCCTACACCGCCCGAACACCCCGGCGCGGGCGTCAGGAGCCCGTACCGGAACCGCCGTCCGCCCGGTCGAGGGCCCGGGACAGACGGTCCCTGAGCTCCCGGACCCACCCGGTGAGCTCCGGCGGATCGACCACCTCGAAGTCGAGGCCCAGCATCACCACGTGGAACACCAGGACGTCGAGGCCGTGCGCCCCCGTGCGCAGCAGACAGGCCGCGTCCCCGTCGGCCTCCAGGACGCCGTCCAGCGGGCCGACGGCCGCGGCGGCCTCGGCGAGCGGCACGAGCAGCCGGACCGTCGCCTCCGTGGTGTAGGCGCTCCTGGACACGCCCTTCGCCACATAGGCCGCCAGGTCCTCGGCGGGCGGTTCGCGGGGCGTGAAGCGGGGGCCGTGCGGCGGGGCGGGCTCGATCCGGTCGGCCCGGAACGTCCGCCAGCCGGCCCGGTCCAGGTCCCAGGCGACCAGGTACCAGCGCCGCTCGGTGCAGACCAGGCGGTGCGGCTCCACCGTTCTGCGGGTGGCCGAGCCGCCGTGGTCCCGGTAGGCGAAGCGGAGCCGCTCGCTGTCCCGGCAGGCGTGGGCGAGCTCGGTGAGGACCTCCGGGTCGACCCGCTGGTCCGGCGTGCGCAGCAGGGGGACCGTGAAGGCGTTCAGCGCCCCGACGCGCCGCCGCAGCCGGCCCGGCAGGACCTGCTCCAGCTTGGCCAGGGCGCGGACGGAGCTCTCGCCGATGCCCTCGACGCCCTGTCCGGCGGCGGCGCGCAGGCCGACGGCGACCGCCACGGCCTCCTCGTCGTCGAGGAGGAGCGGCGGCAGCTCGGCCCCGGCCCCGAGCCGGTAGCCGCCGCCGGTGCCGGGGCCGGCGTGCACCGGGTAGCCGAGCTCCCGCAGCCGGCCGACGTCCCGCCGCACGGTGCGCGGGGTGACGCCGAGCCGGTCGGCGAGATCGGCGCCGGACCACTCGCGGTGGGCCTGGAGCAGTGAGAGCAGACGCAGCAGCCGTGCGGAGGTCTCCAACATGTGCCCGAGTCTGGCAGCCCTCGCGGACAGCCACCGTCCTCGGCGCGGACCGCTCCGGCGACCGGCGGAGGGCGCTCCGGCCGGGTCAGCGGAAGCGGCGGACCAGGCGGCCCGCCCGCGCCTTCTGGGCGTAGACGGCGTCGACGGCCCGGCCCACGCCCCGGTGGAGCGCGGCCCGCGCCGGGGGGTGGGTGCGCCGGGACGCGCCCCGGCCGAGGAGCTCCGTCCAGAGCGCCTCGTGCCGGGCGGCGATCCGGGCCGGGTCGAAGCGCTCGGAGGCGGCGAGGGCCGCCCGCGCCGTCTTCGCCCGCAGCTCGTCGTCCTCGATCAGCTCGCGCAGCGCCCGCGCGACCGCCGCCACGTCGTCGACCGGCACGAGACGCCCGTCGACCCCGTTCTCGATGATCTCGCGCGGCCCGTGCGGGCAGTCGGTGGAGACCACCGGGAGGCCGCAGCGCATCGCCTCCACGATCGTCATGCCGAAGGACTCGCGCCGGGAGGTCACGGCGGCGATCGACCCCTTGACCCACTCCGACTCCAGCGGGATGACCGACCCCATGAGGAAGGCCCGTCCCCCGAGGCCGCGCTCCTCGATCCGCCGGACGAGCGGCTCCCGGAGGTTCTGGACGGCGTCCCCGGAGCCGTAGATCCGCAGCTTCCAGTCGGGGTGGTCCCCGGCCAGCTCCGCGAAGGCGTCGATCAGCACGTCGTACCGCTTGACCCGGGTCAGCCGGCCCGCCGCGACGACCGTCTTCGCCGCCGGGTCGGCGGGCGGCAGCGAGGGCGCGGGCACGCTGTTGGGCACGGCCTCGATCCGTACGCCGGACAGCCCCAGCCTCCGGTAGGCGCGGGCGTCGGCCTCGGTGACCGTGGTGACGGCGTCGAGCAGCGCGTACTCGTGGGCGATGTCCCGGCGCAGCCGGTAGCCGTGGCCCTCCAGGGTCAGGTGCTCCTGGCCGATCAGGACGGGCCCGCGCCGAGCCTGCCGGGCGAGGTGGACGTTGAGCCCGGGGCGGGTGGCGACGAGGACGTCGGTCTCCACCCCGCGCAGGTGCTCCCCGATCCGGGCGTCGGTGAGGGCGCTGTACTGCTTCCAGCGTCCGTCGCCGCGCGGGAAGACCTCGGCGGGGCGGTGGAAGTCGGGGTGGTCCCCGTCGTACCCGGGGCTGTTCTTCCGCAGGTCGACGAGGTGACGCAGGGTCACCCCGCCGGGCAGGCCGAGCAGCGGGCGGTCGCGGTGGCGGAACACCGACACGATCTCGACCTCGTGACGCTCCGCCAGTTCCTCGGCGAGCGTGAAGGTGGCGCGGATCGTGCCGCCGTAGTGGTAGCCGTTGTGGAGCAGAAAGGAGATGCGCATCGCGCTGCCGGTTCCCCCCGGTCAGTTGGTCGGTCGCCCGACTGTACTTGCCGGGGCGGCGCCGGTGCTCCCGCGCGGGCGGGCGGGGTCGTCAGAGCGGGGAGATCCGCAGCATGGTGCCGACGGCGACCCGGTTCGGATCGGCCCCGATCAGGCTCCGGTTCGCCGTGTACAGCGCCTGCCAGCCGCCCTTGATCCCGAAGCGGCGGGCGATCGAGCTGAGGGTGTCGCCGGCCTGGACGGTGTGGACGCGCCCGCTCAGGCCGTACCGCTTGGAGCAGACGGGCCAGGCACCCCAGCCCTGGGTGCGCAGCACCGCCTCGGCGACCTTGATCTGCTGCGCGCGGGTCGCCAGGTCGGCGCGCCAGGCGTAGGCGAGGCCGCCGTGCTCGACCCAGGTGGGCTGCCAGAACTGGAGGCCGCCGTAGAAGCCGTTGCCGGTGTTGACGTGCCAGCGCCCGCCGCTCTCGCACTCGGCGACGCAGCCCCACGGCCACTGGTCCTGCGCGCAGGCGTACGCGGGCACGGAGGCGGTCGTCGTACGGGGCGCGGCGACGGCCTGGGACCGGCTCTGCACCCGGTCGGGGGCCTGGGTCGCGGCCTGCGCGCGGGCGGGCGCCGGGGCCAGGGCGAGGAGCGCGGCCGCGGAGGCCGCCGCGAGGGAACCGGCCGTCAAAAATCTGATCTTCGACATCGCCGCAGGCTAGGCGGCCTCCCGGCGCCACCGGCCCGTGGCGCGCGGGACTCCGCCGGGACCCCACCCGGTCGGCGGCACCCTCCCGCCGTACGGTCCGGCCGCAACTTGTCCCGCATCCGCGCGTGACCCCGGCCGAGCCTGACCCGTTGAACTCGGCATGAGACGACCGGGAACGGCCCGGCGTCCGCCCGTACCGAGTCCAGGGAGCCCCCCGTGCCGCGCATGCTCGACGTCAGCGAGGACGTACGCGCCGAGATCGGCGACGAAGAAGCCGACCGGCTGCTCGACGGCGACAACGCCCCGGGCCACTACGACTGCACCTCCTGCCGCACGCCGGGGGACTCCGAGCAGGAGCGCACCAGCACGGTGCTGTTCGTCGGCGAGGAGACGGCGGTCCTCGCGTTCGCCCACGCCGGCTGCATCCCCTCCCAGGTCGTCCGAGTCGCGGAGGAGCAGCTCCAGGGCGCCGTCGCCTCCATCACGGCCTCGGACGCCGCCGACGCCCTCTCCGCCTCCCACCCCGAGCAGGCCGTGCTCGGGGTCACCAGCGGGCTCGTCCTGATCCGGGGCGAGCTGCACCCGGCCCTGGTGGTGGAGCCGACCGCCCCGGTGGCACGCCCCGGGTCGGGCGGCCTCGTCGACGAGTTCCTGCCGCTCCTGGCCGAGCAGGGCTTCCAGCCGGTCGTGGACCTGGAGACGGCGCCGGCGACGCTGCCGGGCTGGTCGGTCCTGGTCGCCATGGGCCGGCTCCACTCGGTGCTCCAGCCGGGTCCGGGCGGCGCCGGGCAGGCCGCCTGGTGGCAGGCGCACCAGCCGCTCCAGGTCACCGACGGCTGGCGCGCGGCGGCCAACAAGTCGCACACGGTCCTGGTCTTCGCCGCCCCGGTGGGCTCGATCGGCCAGCAGCCGCGCGAGGACCTGCTGCGCGACGCCCTGGAGAAGGCCGCCGCGAACGGACGCCTGGTCGCCGCCGCGATGCCCCTGGCCGGCACGTGACGAAGGACGCGCGGCAGGGCTCGGGCTGGGTGCGGGTCGCCGGGGTGCCGGCGGAGCGGGGGACGCCGGGAGCCGGGGCTCCGCCCGTGTCGCGTCCGCGGCGGGCTCCCCTTTCGGAGAGCCGCCCGCATCCGACGGGCGGCGGGGTCGTTGGCACCTACGTGCACCCATACGACCCTTTCCTCCAGCCGCATCCGAGTCAGATCCCCTCCATGCGCCCCGCGCCGGACGTCACGGCGGGCCCTTCGCCCACGCCGATCTACGACGCCCTGTACTTGGAGTACCGCAGGTCGTTCCGGACCTTGCCGGGCGATCGCAGCGGCGAGGAGGGACTGGCCTTCCGGGCCTTCGGCACGACGCTGGGCGCGGGCGGGCGGGGGCGCCGGCACGCGGCCCCCGCGGCGTGGACGGACCGGGCCCCGGCGCCACCGCCCCCGCAGGTGCCCCGCCCGGCGCTCCCGCCGGGGATCCGCGGGGGGCTGTAGGACCGAACGGCCGGGGGCCGGTACCCGCTACGGGTACCGGCCCCCGGCCGTGTCGCGCGGCGCCGCCGGCGCGCGGTGCTACTTCTTGCGGCCGCGCTTCTCGCGCACCCGGACCGAGATGTGGATCGGGGTGCCCTCGAAGCCGAACTCCTCGCGGAGGCGGCGCTCGATGAAGCGGCGGTAGCCGGCCTCCAGGAAGCCCGAGGCGAAGAGGACGAACCGGGGCGGCTTGGTGCCCGCCTGCGTGCCGAAGAGGATGCGGGGCTGCTTGCCGCCGCGGACCGGGTGCGGGTGGGCGGCGACGATCTCGCCGAGGAAGGCGTTCAGCCGGCCGGTGGGGACGCGGGTCTCCCAGCCGGCGAGGGCGGTCTCGATGGCCGGGACCAGCTTCTCCATGTGGCGGCCGGTCTTGGCGGAGACGTTGACCCGGGGCGCCCAGGAGACCTGCTGCATCTCGGTCTCGATCTCGCGCTCCAGGTAGTAGCGGCGCTCCTCGTCCAGCTCGTCCCACTTGTTGTAGGCGATGACGATGGCGCGGCCCGACTCGACCGCCATCGTGATGATGCGCTGGTCCTGGACGGAGATGGTGTCGGTGGTGTCGATGAGGATGACGGCCACCTCCGCCTTCTCGACGGCGGCCGCGGTCCGCAGGGAGGCGTAGTAGTCCGCGCCCTCCTGGAGGTGGACCTTCTTGCGGATGCCGGCGGTGTCGACGAACTTCCACGTCACGCCGCCGAGCTCGATCAGCTCGTCGACCGGGTCGCGGGTGGTGCCGGCCAGCTCGTTGACGACGACCCGGTCCTCGCCCGCCACCTTGTTGAGCAGGGAGGACTTGCCGACGTTCGGGCGGCCGATGAGGGCGATGCGGCGCGGGCCGCCGACGGCGTTGCCGAAGCGCTGCGCGGGGGCCTCGGGCAGCTTCTTCAGGACCTCGTCCAGGAGGTCGCCGGTGCCGCGGCCGTGCAGCGAGGAGACGGGGAACGGCTCGCCCAGGCCCAGCGACCAGAGCATGGCCGCGTCGGCCTCGCCGGACTGGCCGTCGACCTTGTTGGCGGCGAGGACGACCGGCTTCCCGGCGCGGCGGAGCAGCTTGACGACGGCCTCGTCGGTGTCGGTGGCGCCGACGGTGGCGTCCACGACGAAGAGGCAGGCGTCGGCGGCCTCGATGGCGAACTCGGCCTGGGCGGCGACGGACGCGTCGATGCCGAGGACGTCCTGCTCCCAGCCGCCGGTGTCGACGACCTTGAAGCGGCGGCCGGCCCATTCGGCCTCGTAGGTGACGCGGTCGCGGGTGACGCCCGGCTTGTCCTCGACGACGGCCTCGCGGCGGCCGATGATGCGGTTCACCAGGGTCGACTTGCCGACGTTCGGGCGGCCGACGACGGCGAGGACGGGGAGCGGGCCGTGCCCGGCCTCCTCGATCGCGCCCTCGATCTCCTCCGCGTCGAAGCCCTCTTCCGCGGCGAGCTCCATGAACTCCGCGTACTCGGCGTCGCCAAGTGCCCCGTGGTCGTGCTGGTCGTTCATGAAGTCCGTTCCTCGATCATTCGTGGTCGGTGGTTCCCGGACGGCGGGTTCCACTACTGAGAGTCTCGCTCAGCGCCCGGTGAGGCGCCTGGCGTTTTCCAGGTGGGCGGTGAGCTTCCCCTGGATCCGTACGGTGGCCTCGTCCAGCGCCCTGCGGGTACGGCGGCCCGAGCCGTCGCCCGCCTCGAAGGCGTCGCCGAAGACGACGTCGACGCGGCCGCGCAGCGGGGGCAGGGCCTTGACGAGCCGTCCCCGGCGGTCGGTGCTGCCCAGGACGGCGACCGGGACGATCGGCGCCCCGCCGCGGACCGCGAAGTACGCGAGGCCCGCGCGCAGCGAGGCGAAGTCGCCCTCGCCCCGGGTGCCCTCGGGGAAGATCCCGAGGACGCCGCCCTGTTCCAGGACGCCCAGGGCGTCCGCTATCGCGGTGCGGTCGGTGCCGTGCCGGTCCACCTCGACCTGTCCGATGCCCTTCAGGAAGCCGCCGAGCGGGCCGACGAACGCCTCCTTCTTGATGAGGAAGTGCACGGGGCGGGGGGCGGTGCCCATGAGCATGGGGCCGTCGATGTTGTGCGCGTGGTTGACGGCGAGGATGACGGGGCCGGAGGCCGGCACCCGCCAGGCGCCGAGGACGCGCGGCTTCCACAGCCCGTACATCAGCCCGATGCCGATGCCGCGGCCGACGGCGGCGCCCTTCGCGGAGGGCACGGTCACCTGACGGCCGCCCTCTTCTCGTCCACGAGGGTGACGACGCACTCGATCACCTGGTCGAGCGTGAGGTCGGTGGTGTCGACCTCGACGGCGTCGTCGGCCTTGGCGAGCGGGGAGGTCTTGCGGCTGGAGTCGGCCGCGTCCCGCTTGACCAGGGCCTCCTGGGTGGCGCGTACGTCGGCGCCCTTGAGCTCGCCGGAGCGGCGGGCGGCGCGGGCCTCGGGCGAGGCGGTGAGGAAGATCTTCAGGTCGGCGTCGGGCAGGACGGTGGTGCCGATGTCCCGGCCCTCGACGACGATGCCGTGCGCGGCGCCCCTGGCGATGGTCCGCTGGAGCTCGGTGATGAGCGCGCGGACCTCGGGGACGGCGCTGACGGCGCTGACCTTGGAGGTGACCTCTTCGGTGCGGATGGGGCCGGAGGCGTCGGCGCCGTCCACGGTGATGGTGGGCCGGGACGGGTCGGTGCCGGAGACGATGACCGGCTTGGCGGCGGCGTTGGCGACGGCCCCGGCGTCGGAGACGTCCACGCCGTTGCTGATCATCCACCAGGTGATCGCCCGGTACTGGGCGCCGGTGTCGAGGTAGCTCAGTCCCAGCTTGGCGGCGACCGCCTTCGAGGTGCTCGACTTGCCCGTGCCGGACGGCCCGTCGATGGCGACGATCACGGATTCCACGGTGGGAACACCTTCCTGGGGTGGGGTGACAGGACCCGGCGGAGACGCGACGGGCTCCCCCAAGGTTACCGAGTCCCACGCACCCGTTCGGCCCAGCCCGTGCCGGACCCCCGGGACCCGCGGGTCCCGGGCCCGCGTCAGCCCGTGCGCAGGGCCCAGCCGCGCTCCTGGAGGGCCGCGCCGAGGGCCGGGGCCGCCGAGGGCTCCACCATGAGCTGGACCAGGCCGGCCTGCTGGCCGGTCGCGTGCTCGATGCGGACGTCCTCGACGTTGACCCCCGCGCGGCCCGCGTCGGCGAAGATCCGGGCCAGTTCGCCGGGCCGGTCGCTGATGAGGACGGCGACGGTCTCGTAGGCGGCGGGGGCGGCGCCGTGCTTGCCGGGGACGCGGGAGCGCCCGGCGTTGCCGCGGCGCAGGACGTCCTCGACGCCGGTGGCGCCGTCCCGGCGCTCGTCCTCGTCGGCGGACTGGAGGGAGCGCAGGGCGCGGACGGTCTCGTCGAGGTCGGCGGCGACGCCGGAGAGGACGTCGGCGACGGGGCCGGGGTTGGCGGAGAGGATCTCGACCCACATGCGGGGGTCGGAGGCGGCGATCCGGGTGACGTCGCGGATGCCCTGCCCGCAGAGGCGCACGGCCGACTCGTCGGCCTCCTCCAGGCGCGCGGCGACCATGGACGACACCAGCTGCGGGGTGTGGGAGACCAGGGCGACGGCCCGGTCGTGGGCGTCGGCGTCCATGACGACGGGGACGGCCCGGCAGAGGGCGACGAGCTCCAGGGCGAGGTTGAGGACCTCGGTGTCGGTGTCCCGGGTGGGGGTGAGGACCCAGGGGCGGCCCTCGAAGAGGTCGGCGGTGGCGGCGAGCGGGCCCGAGCGCTCCTTGCCGGACATCGGGTGGGTGCCGATGTACGCGGTGAGGTCGAGGCCGAGGGCCTCCAGCTCCCGCTTCGGTCCGCCCTTGACGCTGGCGACGTCCAGGTAGCCGCGGGCGAGGCCCGAGGCCATGGCCCCGGCGAGGGTGGTGGCCACGTGGGCGGGGGGCACGGCGACGACGGCGAGGTCCACGGGGCCCTCGGGCGCCTCGTCGGTGCCGGCGCCGAGCGCGGCGGCGGTGCGGGCGCGGGCCGGGTCGTGGTCGCGCAGGTGGACGGTGACGCCCCGGCCGGCGAGGGCGAGGGCGGCGGAGGTGCCGATCAGGCCGGTTCCGATGACGAGCGCTGTTCTCACTGGGCGATGTCCTTGCGCAGGGCGGCCGCGGCGCCGAGGTAGACGTGCGCGATCCGGGTCTTGGGCAGCTCGGTCTCGACGTGGGCGAGGAGCCGGACGACCCTCGGCATGGCGCCCTCGACGTCGAGTTCCCGGGCGCAGAGCAGGGGGACGTCGACGAGCCCGATGTGCCGGGCCGCGGCGGCGGGGAAGTCGCTGTGCAGGTCGGACGTGGCGGTGAACCAGATGCTGATGAGGTCGTCGGCGGTGAGGCCGTTGCGTTCGAGGACGGTGGTGAGCAGCTCCTCGACCCGCTCGCGCATGTGCCCGGCCTCGTCCCGGTCCAGCTGGACGGCGCCTCGGACCGCTCGTACCGCCACGTCGTGCTCCTTCTGCTGCGTCGGTGCTCCGTTCAGCCTAGTCAGCGGCGGGGCGCGGGAAGCACGGCGCCCGCTCTCCGAGACGGGGCGGGCGCGGCGTTCCGCCGTCCGGAGTACGGACGCGGGCGTGTCGCGGGACCCGGCGGGGGCGCCTGGCCAGGCTGGCGCCATGACGTCTCCCCGCGCGTGCCGCCGTACCGTCCTGTTCGCCGCCGCGGCCCTGACGACGACGGGCTGCGGCTCGGACGGCGGCGGGGACGGGGGTGACGGCGGTACGACGGCGGGCACGGACGCCCCGGGGACGCCGGAGGCCCCGAGCGGCTCCGCGTCCCCCGGCGGCGACGGCGGGGCGCTGGCCAGGACCTCCGAGATCCCGGTCGGCGGCGGCACGGTCTTCCCGGAGGAGAAGGTGGTGGTGACGCAGCCGACGGCCGGCGAGTTCAGGGCGTTCTCGGCGGTCTGCCCCCACCAGGGGTGCCTGGTGAACAAGGTCGCGGACGGCACCGTCGACTGTCCCTGCCACGGTTCGAAGTTCCGCGTCGCGGACGGCTCGGTGGTGACGGGCCCGGCCACCCGCCCCCTCCCCGCCGAGCAGATTATCGTCTCGGAGGAGACGATCACCCTCGCGTAACCTGCCCGGCATGACTCCGGACGAGCTGGTGCGCGAGCACACGATCTACTCCTGTGTGACGGGTTCGCGCGCCTTCGGTCTGGCGACCGAGGGCAGCGACACGGACGTGCGGGGCGTCTACCTCGCCCCGACGCCGCTGTTCTGGCGCTTCGACAAGCCCCCGGCGCACGTGGAGGGGCCGCGCGAGGAGCAGTTCAGCTGGGAGCTGGAGCGCTTCTGCGAGCTGGCCCTGCGCAACAACCCGAACGCCCTGGAGTGCCTCCACTCCCCCGTGGTCGAGTACGCCGACGACCTGGGCCGGGAGCTGATCTCCCTGCGCGGCGCCTTCCTCTCCCGGCAGGCCCACCGGACGTTCGTGCGGTATGCGGACGGGCAGCGCCGCAAGCTGGACGCGGACGTGCGCCAGTACGGGCATCCGCGCTGGAAGCACGCCATGCACCTGCTGCGGCTCCTGGCGAGCTGCCGGGACCTGCTGCGCACGGGCGAGCTGCGCGTCGACGTCGGCGGGGACCGCGACCGCCTCCTCGCGGTCAAGCGCGGCGAGGTGCCCTGGCCGGAGGTCGAGTCCTGGATGAACCGCCTCCAGGAGGAGGCCGACCTGGCCCACGACGCCTCCCCACTGCCCGCCGCCCCGGACCACGCGCGCGTGGAGGACTTCCTGACCCGCGCCCGCCGCGCGTCAGCCCTGCGGGAGCTGTAGCCGGACGCCGGGGTTCAGGCGTCCCAGAGGGCGCCGAAGGCGACGAGGTCGCTCCGGTACTCGACGCGGTCCGCCCACTCCCCCGGCCAGGCGTCCGCGCCGAGGCGGGCGCCGGCGAAGGCGCCCGCGAGGGCGGCGATCGAGTCGGAGTCGCCGCGGGTGCAGGCGGCCCGGCGCAGGGCGGTGAGGGGCTCGTCGGGGAAGAGGAGGAAGCAGAGCAGCCCGGTCGCGAGGGCCTCCTCCGCGATCCAGCCGTCGCCGGTGTACGTGCAGGGGTCGAGCTCCGGGTCGGCCGTGCGCTGGACGGCGTCCAGGCGCTCCAGGACCGCCAGACACTCGTCCCAGCCGCGCTCGGCGAAGTGCCGGGCGGAGGGGTCCTGGGAGCGGGTCCACAGGTCGCCGAGCCACTCCTCGTGGTAGCGGGAGCGGTTCTCGTACGCGTACGAGCGGAGCTGTCCGACGAGTCCGGCCGGGTCCACGCCCCGCGCGAGGAGGTGCACGGCGCGGGCCGTCAGGTCGGAGGCGGCGAGCGCGGTGGGGTGGCCGTGGGTCAGCGCCGCCTGGAGCTGCGCGGCCCCGGCCCGCTGCTCGTCGCTCAGGCCGGGGACGAGGCCGACGGGGGTGACCCGCATGTTGGCGCCGCAGCCCTTGGAGTGGATCCGGCTGGCGTCCTGCCAGAGCCGGTCGCCGTCGAGGAGTTCGCAGGCGCGCAGACAGGTGGTGCCGGGGGCCCGGTTGTTGTCCGGGGAGTGGTACCAGTCGACGAACTCCTCGCGGACCGGACCGGTGAGGTGGTCCGGGGCGAGGACGCCCGTGTCCATGGCCGTGCGGATGCCCCGGGCGAAGGCGAGGGCCATCTGGGTGTCGTCGGTGACGTACGCCTTTCCGTCCCTGACGGGGAGTTCCATCTCCCGCCAGGGTCCGCACTTCGCGAGGATCGAGGGCACGTCGTCGAACTCGGTGGGAAAGCCGAGCGCGTCGCCGAGCGCGAGCCCGATCAGGGATCCGGTCGCGGCCCGCTTGACGGCGGTGGGTGCGTGGTTCACGAGGAGCGTCCTTCCGGTCGCAGGAGGGGCGGGTGGAGGGCCGTGGCCCCGCCCGCCCGGTAGAGGGCGGCCGGTTTCCCCCGTCCGCCGGTGAGGCGCGGCGGCCCCTCCACGGCCCGGACGAAGCCGGGCGTGGCGAGGACCTTGCGCCGGAAGTTGGGGCGGTCGAGCTCGACGCCCCAGACCGTCTCGTAGACCTGCCGCAGCTCGCCGAGGGTGAACTCGGGCGGGCAGAAGGCGGTGGCGAGGCAGGTGTACTCCAGCTTGGCGCCCACCCGTTCGTGGGCGTCGGCGAGGATCCGGTCGTGGTCGAAGGCGAGCGGCCCGTGCGTCCCGTACGGGATCCACCGCGCCTGGGCCGCGTCCCCGCCGCCGCGCGGCTCGGGCGGGTCCGGTACGAGGGCGGTGAAGGCGACGGAGACGACCCGCATCCGCGGGTCGCGGTCCGGCTCGGTGTAGGTGCGGAGCTGTTCGAGGTGGAGTCCGGCGACGGTGGCGACGGAGAGGCCGGTCTCCTCGGCGAGTTCGCGGCGGGCGGCGGACTCGGCGGACTCGCGGGGCAGCACGAAGCCGCCGGGCAGCGCCCAGGACCCGGCGTACGGCTCCCGGGCGCGTTCGACGAGGAGGACGTGGAGGCGCTCCTCGCGGATCGTGAGGACGGCGAGGTCGACGGTGACGGCGAACGGCTCGAAGGCGCGGGGGTCGTAGCCCTCGGGGGCCCGGCGGGCGGTCATCGGCGCTCCGGCAGGGGATCGGTGAAGCGGGGGCCCTCGGCGAGCAGCGCGTCCACGGCGGCGACGGCGGTGGCGAGCCGTTCCTCGTGCGGTCCGGTGAGCACGACCGTGCGGCGGCCGGAGTGCGCGAGCTGGGTGAGGAAGCGGGCGGTCATCCAGGGCCGCAGGTGCTCCCCGTCGCGCAGCCCGTCGTCCTCGAAGTCGACGCCCCGGTGGTCGGTGAGCAGCCAGAGGTGCTGACGGCCCCGGGCGGCGATCTCGCCGGTGTCGGCGCTGGTGGTGCCCATGTACCGCTCGTGCCAGATGGTGGTGGCGAAGGCGTCGGTGTCGCAGAAGAGCACGGGCGAGCCGTCGCGGGCGGCCTCCTCCTCCAGTTCGGCCTGGCGCTGGGCGATGACGGGGAAGTCGGAGGAGCGGAAGACGACGTCCGGCCAGGTGGCGCCGGGGTGTTCGGCCCGCAGCTCGGCGAGCTTGAGCTCGCTGTACTCGCGGCCGTACTCCGGTACGTACCGGGTGCGGGCCCAGACGCCGCCGCGCCGCCGGTAGTGGTCGGCGAGGGCGAGGGCCATGGTGGTGGTGCCGGTGGACTCGGCTCCGAGGACGACGACCCGGCGGGTGAGCGCGGCCCGTACGGGTGTCTCCAGGAAGTCCCAGCAGCCGGCGGTGTCCGCGCGGACGGCGGTGCCGGAGACGGGGAAGCGGACGCGGTCGGGGTCGACGAGGACGGAGTCGGCGCCGAAGCGGCGGCCGAGCTCCTCGCCGTACGGCTCCGAGGTGAAGACGGCGTCGACGCGTTCGGGCACGGCGGCCCGGAAGACCCGCATGTGGGCCTCCCACACGTCGGGGTCGTGGAGGTCGACGGGGTGGTCGTCGACGGCGCCGACGACGAGGGCGTCGGGGTGGACCTCGCGCATCCAGGCGACGCGCTCCTCCAGGGGGACGGATTCGGCGGAGGAGGCGCAGACGAGGACGGTGAGGCGGTCGCAGCGGTCGAGGGCGGTGCGGACGAGGTGGTGGTGGCCGGCGTGCGGCGGATAGAACTTGCCGAGGACGAGGCCGTGCCCGTAGCGCTTCACGCCGTCGCCTCCGTCGTCTCCGCCGTTTCCACCGCCGGTCGGCGGGCCCCCGTGAGGTCCCTGGTCCAGCCGCGCAGGCCGATTGCGCAGAGCGTCATGAAGCCGACGTACAGCAGGGAGGTCAGGTACAGGCCCTTGTGCGCGTACAGCGGCACGTAGACGACGTCGGCGGCGATCCAGAGCCACCAGGACTCCAGGCGCTTCCTGCACTGGCCGTAGGTGGCCGTCAGGGAGAGCGCGGTCGTCAGGGCGTCCCAGAAGGGGACGGTCGAGTCGGTGGCGCGGTCGAGCAGCAGGGTGAGCCCGAGGGTCCCCACCACCCCCGCCGTGAGCAGCCACGCCCATTCGGCGCTCGTGGTGCGGCGCACCGGAAGGGTGTCGGAGCCCGGTCCACCCCCGTGGGTCCAGGTCCACCAGCCGTACACGGCGAGGGTGATGAAGACGATCTGGAGGCCGGCGTCGGCGTAGAGCCCGGCCTGTGCGAAGAGCAGGACGAAGAAGAGGTTGTTGGCGATGCCGACGGGCCAGTTGGCCACGTGCTGGCGGGCCACGAGCCAGACGCAGAGCGCTCCGCTGCCGAAGCCCAGGACCTCGGTCCAGCTGACCGGGGTGTCCAGGACGGTGAGGAGCGGCCGTTGCAGGGGTTCGAGCAGGGTCGCGAGGCTCATGCCCGCCTCCTTAAGAGTCATGTTGACTATAAAGGGTGGCGGGCCGCGCCCACAAGGGCCGGACGCGGACGCAAAGGGGCCCGTGACCGCCGGAACGGTCACGGGCCCCTTCGTACGGACGCCCGGGCGGTGCTACATGCCGACTTCCTTCATCAGCATGCCGACCTCCGTGTTGGTCAGGCGGCGCAGCCAGCCCGACTTCTGGTCGCCCAGGCCGATCGGGCCGAAGGCCGTGCGGACCAGCTTCTCGACCGGGAAGCCGGCCTCGGCCAGCATCCGGCGCACGATGTGCTTGCGGCCCTCGTGCAGGGTGACCTCGACCAGGTAGTTCTTGCCGGTCTGCTCCACCACGCGGAAGTGGTCGGCGCGGGCGTAGCCGTCCTCCAGCTCGATGCCGTCCTTGAGCCGCCGGCCGACCTCGCGGGGCAGCGGGCCGGTGATGGCGGCCAGGTAGGTCTTCTTCACGCCGTACTTCGGGTGCGTGAGGCGGTGGGCCAGCTCGCCGTGGTTGGTGAGCAGGATGATGCCCTCGGTCTCCGTGTCGAGCCGGCCGACGTGGAAGAGCCGGGTCTCGCGGTTGGTGACGTAGTCGCCGAGGCACTGGCGGCCGTCCGGGTCCTCCATGGTGGAGACGACGCCGGCGGGCTTGTTCAGGGCGAAGAAGAGGTACGACTGGGTGGCGACGGTCAGGCCGTCCACCTTGATCTCGTCCCTCTCCGGGTCGACGCGCATGCCCTGCTCGACCACGATCTCGCCGTTGACCTCGACCCTGGCCTGCTCGATCAGCTCCTCGCAGGCGCGGCGCGAGCCCATGCCGGCGCGGGCGAGGACCTTCTGCAGCCGCTCGCCCTCCTGCTCGGCGCCGGGGAAGGTCTTGGGGGTCTTGATCTCGGGCTTGCCGGCGTACCGCTCCCGGTTCCGCTCCTCGGTGCGGGCGTCGTACTCGCGCGAGCGGGCGGGCGCCGTACGGCCGCCGCCGCGCTGCGGGGACTGCCGGGGGCCGCCCTTGGCCCCGCCGCGCGCGGCGTCGCCGCGACCGCGCCTGGGCGGGCCGTCCGGGCGGCCGGCGAGGCCCTCCACGTCGTAGCTGCGCTCCTCCGGGCGCGGCCGGCGCGGGCTGCCGCCGCCCTGGCCGCCCTGGCGGGAGCCGCCGCCCTGGCCGCCGGGACGACCGCCGCCCTGGCCCGGGCGCCCGCCGCCCTGGCGGTCGTCGCGGCCGTTGCCGGCGCCGCGGTGGTTGCCGCGTCCGCCGCCGTTCCCGCCTCCGCCGCCGTTCCCGCGACCGCCACCGCTGCCGCCGCGGCCGCCGCTGTTGCCACCACGGCTCCCGCCGTTGTTTCCGCTGCTGTTCCTGCCGCTGCTGCTTCGCATCAAAGTTCCGTCTTGTCGTCTACGTCTGCGTCGGGTTCGAACGACGGGACGCCTTCGAGGGAGTCCGGCTCGACCGCCTCCGCCTCGGGGAGGAAGGGCGCGAGCTCGGGGAGTTCGTCCAGGCCGCGCAGGCCCGTCCGCTCCAGGAAGTAGTTCGTCGTCCTGTACAGGATCGCACCTGTTTCGGGTTCCGCGCCCGCCTCCTCCACCAGACCCCGCTGGAGGAGGGTCCGCATCACGCCGTCGCAGTTGACCCCGCGGACCGCCGAGACGCGGGAACGGCTGACCGGCTGGCGGTACGCGACCACCGCGAGGGTCTCCAGGGCCGCCTGGGTGAGCCGGGTCTGCCGGTCCTCCAGGACGAAGGCCTCGACGGCCGGGGCGTACGCGGGGCGGGTGTAGTAGCGCCAGCCCCCGGCGACCTGGCGCAGCTCGAAGCCGCGGCCCTGGGCGGTGTACTCGTCGGCCAGCTCGCGCAGGGCGTCGGCGACCTCCCGGGGGGAACGGTCGAGGACCTTGGCGAGGTGGGCCTCGGTGGCGGGCTCGTCGACGACCATGAGGACGGCCTCGAGGGAGGGCTTGAGGTCGGTGTCGGTGCGAGTGTCGGTGTCGGGGTCGCTCACGCGCGGGCCTCCGTTTCCTGTCCGGGTTCCTGGTCGAACTCGTCGGTGACCCGGGTCTCCCCGTCCCCGCCGGTCCAGGAGACGGTGAGGTCGCCCAGGGCGGTCTCCTGGTCGAGGGCGACGGCCCGCTCCCGGTAGAGCTCCAGGAGGGCGAGGAAGCGGGCGACGACGGTGAGGGTGTCGCCGGCGCCCTCGATCAGCTCCCGGAAGACCGCCGTGCCGCGCTCGCGCAGCAGGGCGGCGACCACGGCGGCCTGCTCGCGGACGCTGACGAGGGGGGCGTGGATGTGCTCGACGTACACCTGCGGCTCGGCCCTGGGCCGCATGGCCTTGACGGCCAGCTTCGCGAAGCCCTCGGCGCCGATGGAGATGATCACCTCGGGGAGCAGCTCGGCGTGGTGGGGTTCGAGCCCGGCGGTACGGGGGTACCGACGGCCCTCGGCCTCCCACCGCTCCTCGAGGATCGCCGCGATCCGCTTGTACGCGCGGTACTGGAGGAGCCGGGCGAAGAGCAGGTCGCGGGCCTCCAGGAGGGCGAGGTCGGCCTCGTCCTCCACCTCGGCGGCGGGCAGCAGCCGGGCGGTCTTGAGGTCGAGCAGGGTGGCGGCGACGACGAGGAACTCGGTGGTCTGGTCGAGGTCCCCGTCGGGCCCGAGGGCGCGCAGGTGCGCCATGAACTCGTCGGTGACCTGCGAGAGCGCGACCTCGGTGACGTCGAGCTTGTGCTTGGTGATCAGCTGGAGGAGCAGGTCGAAGGGCCCCTCGAAGTTCGCGAGCCGCACGGTGAACCGCCCGTCGGCCCCACCGGGACCGGCGGCCGGGGACTCCCCGGCGACGGGCCCCGGGAGTTCCCGGGCGGGCGCGGGAGCCCGTACGGCCCTCTCGGGGGTCCTGGCGGACGCCCCGGGAGCCCCGGCGGACGTCTCGGGGACCCCGCTGGCCACTTCAGAGGTCCCGGCGGACGCCTCGGGAACCCCGCTGGGCACCTCAGAGGTCCCGGCGGCCGTCTCGGGGACCTCGGCGGGTACCTCGGGGACCCCGGCGGGCACCTCTAGCACCCCGCCGAGCACCCCGGGGCCCCCACCGGGCGCGGGCCCCGGCCCCGCCCCCCGCGGGGGTCCCGTGTTCCCGCCGTGCCCCAGAGCGCGGCGGCGCGGCGGGCGGGACGTTTCGTCAGGGGCGGGGTCGTGGGGGGCGTGGTGCATGGAGGTCCAGGGGGAGCGGAGGGCGCGGCAGCCCGCAGGCTACCGTCAGCGGCCGCGCAAACGCCGGACGAGGATGCTCGCGTCGCCGCGGGACTCCAGGTCCGCCAGGACGACCGCGACGGCCTCCCGGACGATCCGGCCCCGGTCGACGGCGAGGCCGTGCTCGCCGCGCAGCACGAGCCGGGCGTGCTCCAGGTCCATCAGCTCCTCGGCGGAGACGTAGACCGTGATCTTCTCGTCGTGGCGCTCGCGGCCGCTGGGCCGCCGGCTCGCGGTGCGGCCTCCGCCGCGCCGCCGGGGGGCGGCGGCCGGGGCCGCCTTGTCGGTCTCGGGGGACGTCCGGGCGCGCGGTTCCGCCGCCTCGGAGTCCGCCGCCGTGTGCTCCGCGGAGCCCTCGGCCGCCGCCGGGTCGCTCTCGCCCGCCGGTGCCGGGACGGCCCGGCGGGGTGAGGACGCCTGCAGCGCCGTCCCCCCGGTCGTACGGAAGAGTTCGTCGGCGCCGGGCAGACTCACTCGGCGTGACACCGGGCGAGCACCTCCCTGGCGAGCTGGCGGTAGGCGGCGGCGCCCACGGAGTTGGAGGCGTACGTGGTGATGGGCTCGCCGGCGACCGTGGTCTCCGGGAAGCGCACGGTCCGCCCGATGACGGTGTGGTACACGTGGTCGTCGAAGGCCTCGACGACGCGCGCGAGGACCTCGCGGCTGTGCACGGTCCGGGAGTCGTACATCGTGGCGAGGATGCCGTCGAGCTCCAGCTCGGGGTTGAGCCGCTCCTGCACCTTCTCGATGGTCTCGGTCAGCAGGGCCACGCCGCGCAGCGCGAAGAACTCGCACTCGAGCGGCACGATGACCTTGTGAGCGGCCGTCAGGGCGTTCACGGTCAGCAGGCCGAGCGAGGGCTGACAGTCGATCACGATGTAGTCGTAGTCGTTCATCAGCGGCTTCAGGGCGCGCTGGAGCGTGGACTCGCGCGCGACCTCGCTGACGAGCTGGACTTCCGCGGCCGAGAGGTCGATGTTGCTCGGCAGCAGGTCCATGTTGGGCACGGCGGTCTTGAGGAGGACCTCGTCCGCCGACATGCCCCGCTCCATGAGCAGGTTGTAGACGGTGAGGTCGAGCTCCATCGGGTTCACGCCGAGGCCGACCGACAGGGCTCCCTGCGGATCGAAGTCGACGAGCAGGACCCGCCGTCCGTACTCGGCGAGCGCGGCGCCCAGGTTGATGGTCGACGTGGTCTTGCCGACGCCGCCCTTCTGGTTGCACATCGCGATGATCTTCGCGGGTCCGTGGTCGGTCAGCGGACCCGGGATCGGGAAGTACGGCAGGGGCCGTCCGGTCGGGCCGATCCGCTCGCGGCGCTGGCGGGCAGCGTCGGGCGCGAGGGTGGCCGCGTACTCCGGATCGGGCTCGTACTCGGCGTCGGGGTCGTAGAAGTGCCCCTCGGGCACCTCGTCGTAGGCGGCGAAGTGGGTGGACTCTCGGCCCATCTCGTTGCCGGCCGTGGCGTTCACGTGTAGGCCGTCCATCGTCTTCATCGTGTGGGCTGTCGTCACGGGCCGGTGCGTCGCGAAGGTCCGCACCGCGACGGAGCCGATCGGGGCGCCTGGCGCACCACTCCCGGGAGTAAATGTCGACTCATTCACAAGTCGTCTTACCTCCTTGGATGTGACCAGGAACATTTATCGATAGGTCAGCGTGGCACCATGCCGACGGTTGGCGACTCTATGGCGTGTCACCGGTCCGCAGCAACACAATCCACCGGACCCGGCCCGATGTGTCGGTAACCGAACACGGCTCTGTCAAGGGCGCGCGGCCACGCATCCGCACGTTTCCGGGGTGTGCGAAACGGTTGAAGGGTTACGTTCCCCGCGAGTTGCCCGAACGTTTCGGCGTGGCCGGAGACACAGCCGGCCGGACCTTGTCGAACAAGGTCCGGCCGGGTGCGTGGTATTGACGGCGCGCGTTGACGCGGCGCCGCGGGGGTCAGCCCAGGAGGCTGCTCAGCTCGACGTGCTCGAGGCCGTGCGCCTCGGCGACCTCCTTGTAAACCACCTTGCCGTCATGGGTGTTGAGGCCCAGGGCGAGGGCGGCGTCGCGCCGGATCGCCTCGGCCCAGCCGTTGTTCGCCAGCGACACGATGTAGGGCAGCGTGGCGTTGGTGAGGGCGTAGGTGGAGGTGTTCGGGACCGCGCCCGGCATGTTGGCGACGCAGTAGAAGACCGAGTCGTGTACCCGGAAGGTCGGCTCGGCGTGGGTGGTCGGGTGCGAGTCCTCGAAGCAGCCGCCCTGGTCGATCGCGATGTCGACAAGGACACTTCCGGGCTTCATCTTGGCGACGAGCTCGTTGGTGACCAGCTTCGGGGCCTTGGCGCCCGGGATGAGGACGGCGCCGATGACGAGGTCGGCCTCGACGACGGCCTTCTCCAGCTCGTAGGCGTTGGAGACGATCGTCTGCACCTTGGTGCCGAAGATCTTGTCGGCCTCGCGGAGCTTGTTGATGTCCTTGTCGAGCAGGGTCACGTGGAAGCCCATGCCGACGGCGATCTGGGTGGCGTTCCAGCCGGAGACGCCGCCGCCGATGACGACGGCCCTGCCGGCGTGGGTGCCGGGGACGCCGCCGGGCAGGACGCCGCGGCCGCCGGCCGAGCGCATCAGGTGGTAGGCGCCGACCTGCGGGGCCAGGCGGCCCGCGACCTCGGACATCGGGGCGAGCAGCGGAAGCGCGCGGCCCGCGGTCTCGACGGTCTCGTAGGCGATGGCGGTGGTGCCGGAGGCCAGGAGCGCGTCGGTGCACTCGCGGGAGGCGGCGAGGTGCAGGTACGTGAAGAGGGTCTGGTCCTTGCGGAGGCGGTGGTACTCCTCCGCGATGGGCTCCTTGACCTTGAGCAGCAGGTCGGCGGTGGCCCAGACCTCGTCGGCGGTCGGGAGGATCTCGGCGCCGGCGGCGACGTACTCCGCGTCCGTGATCGAGGAGCCGACACCGGCGTTCTGCTCGATGAAGACCTGGTGGCCGTGGCGGACGAGCTCGTGGACACCGGCGGGGGTGATGGCCACGCGGAACTCGTTGTTCTTGACCTCGCGGGGGATGCCGACCTTCATCGTCGATCACGGTCCTTGAATCAGGGAGGGATAACTGGCGCACTGCGATACATACCCGGATGCATCGCGACGCACCGGGGCAGACCACGTTCGAACGCGGCAGACCCAGTCTAATGAAGGAGTTCCCGCTGTCTAGCCTTTCAAAGTACTAATCTTCGATGGACCCACTACGGATTTCGCAGGCAGACGGTTCCGTTTCCAGCAGTCTCTCCGCCCCGGCCCGGTGCAGTCGGGCCGCCGCCGGGTCGCCGAGCCGGTCGAGGGTGTCGGCGAGCCGCAGCCGGAGCGCGGCCTGGAGCCGGACGTCCTCGGCCCGGCGGGCCCACTCCACGGCCTCCTCGCAGGTCCGCAGGGATTCCTCGGGCCGTCCGGCGTACTCCTGGACCCGGGCCGCCTCGCTCAACGCCCGCGCGTAGCCCGGGAGATCGGAGAGCCTGCGGTAGCCGGCGGCGGCGGCCCGCCAGTTCCGCAGGGCCTCCCCGTACCGCCCGGCATAGGTCTGCACGGCGCCGAGGCGGGCGTACAGCCGGGCCTGGTCGGCGCGCTCGTCCCGGGCGAGGCGCTGGGCGAGGGCCCGCCCGTACCAGTCGCCGGCCCGCTGCCAGTCCCCCAGTTCCTGGTAGGAGCCACCTACGGATTCCATCGCCCGACCGGTCGCGTACGGGTCATTTGCTTCGCGTCCGGCCTCCAAAGCCGACCGATATCGCAGCAGAGCCTCCTTCGTCCTGCCGGTGCGGGCGTCGAGGTCGGCCAGGTTGAGCAGGGCCGCGGCCCGCTCGCGGTGCAGTCCGCGCCGCTCGGCCACGTCCAGGACGAGCCGGTGCAGTCCGTACAGCTCGGGGGCCGCGGCCTCGGCGCCCCGGTGCGCGGCGAGCGCCCGGACGAGGGAGGCGATCAGGCGGCGGGCCAGGGTGTCGAGCTCCCCGTCGGCGACGGCGAGGCGGGCGGAGGCGAGCAGGACGGGCCGCCGGGAGTCCAGCCAGGCCGCCCCGGCGGCGGCGTTCGGGAAGCGCAGGGCGCGCGGCAGCCCGGCCAGCTTCCTGCGGGCGGACGAGCCCTCGGGCTCGGTGACCGCACGGCAGGACTGGAGGAGCCGTACGGTCCGCTCCAGCATCCGGGCCCGCGCGAGCTGCACCTCGGCGGGCCGGTCGCGCTCCTCCAGTTGCGCGCGCAGGAGGGGGACGAGATGGGCGCGCACCTCGTACTGGCCGTCCTCGCCGGCCGAGACGAGTCCCAGGGCCTCGAAGTCGGCGAGCGTGGTGGCGGCCGCCGAGACCGAGCAGCCGGCCAGGGCGGAGGCGGTGTGGGCGTCGGCCCGGCCGAGCGGGGCGAGCGCGAGGAATCGCAGTATCCGGGAGGCGGTGGCGGGCAGGCCCTCGTGGGCGAGGAGGAAGGCCCGGGTGAGGGGGTCGCCGCTCGGCCCGCGCAGCCGCTTGGCGAGGTCGGCGACGGAGGCCTTGGGGTGGGTGGAGAGCCAGCCGCCGGCGAGGACGACCGCGGCGGGCAGCCCCCCGCACTCCTCGACGAGGGCCTCGGCGGCCTGCGGGTCGACGGTGACGCGGACGGAGCCGGTGAAGGAGGTGAGCAGTTCGATGGCCGACTTGGGGTCGAGGCCGCCGAGGGTGCAGGGCCGTACGTCGGGGATGCCGGTGAGCGGCCCCCCGGCGACCCCGATCACCAGGGTGTCGGGCTCGTCGGGGATCAGCGGGTCCGCCTGCTCGGCGTCGACGGCGTCGTCGAGGATCAGGACGGCCCGGCGCCCGGTGAAGGCGCCGCGGACCAGTTCGGCCAGCTCGTCCTCGGCGGCGCCGGGGGGTTCGGCGACCCCGAGGGCGGCGAGGAGCTCCTGGGCGGCCCGGGCGGTGGGGACGGGCTCCCCGCCGGGCTCGGTGAGCCGGGCGCGGAAGATCCCGTCGGGGTACCGGTCGGCGACCGCGGCGGCCAGTTCCTCGGCGAGGGCGGTACGTCCGGAGCCGGGCCGGCCGGCCACGAGCAGGACCCGGGCGCGGGGCACCTTGCGGCCGGTGAGGGTGTCGAGCCCGGTCCGTTCGATGTCGGCGCGCAGGGCCTTCAACTCCCGCTGGCGGCCGAAGAACCGCCGGCTGCCGGTTGCCGCCACCGCCTGATCCGTCACGGGCCACGCTCCCGTCCACCTGCGCACGAGCCGATCCCGCGGGAGGGGCTCCACGCGGGCGTTTCCGAGCGTAGTTCAGGGCACGACACGTACCCGGCGGGGCAGGGCGGACACATCCCCCGATCGGATCAGCGGATGGTCACACCGGGACCCGCGTCCACCCCCGCCACCCCCACCGCACCCGGCACGGACGCGAACGGTCCGGCCGGGGCCTACGCCTCGAACGGGCGGGCCGGCCAGGGCGCCTCCGCCGGACGGAGGGCGTCGAGGCCGTCGCCGGCGCGGGCGGCGGCCAGCGAGAGGACGCCCACGACCAGGCAGTTGTTGTGCAGGTCGCCCGCGAGGACCCCCCGTACGAGGTCCGCGAGCGGCACCCGCGCCGTCTCCATGTCGGCCTCCTCCTCGGCCACCTCGAAGCGGTCCCCCTCCGCGTCCGCGAGGTCCCGCGCGAGGAAGATCCGCACGGCCTCGTCGCAGCCGCCCGGCGAGGTGTAGACGTCGGTCAGGACCCGCCAGTCACCGGCCTTGACGTGCGCCTCCTCGTACAGCTCGCGCTGGGCGGCGTGCAGCGGGTTCTCCCCGGGCACGTCGAGCAGCCCGGCCGGGATCTCCCAGAGCTTCTGCCGCACGGGGTGCCGGTACTGCTTGATCAGCAGGACCCGGTCCTCCTCGTCCAGGGCCAGGACGGCGACCGAGCCGGGGTGGACCTGGTAGTCGCGGCGCGCCACCTCGCCGTCCGGCATCACCACGTCGTCCGTGCGGACGCTCGTCTTCTTGCCCCGGAAGGGGGTGTCCGTCGCGACGACCCGCCACTCCTGCGGGGTGTCCTGCAACTCCATCAGTCGTCCTCCCGTACACAACACACGAACACACACGGACATACGAAAGCCGGGGTGCGGGACCCGAACGGGTCCGCACCCCGGCAACGTTAACGCCTGCGTCCTACTTGCCCGTCTTGCGCTCCACCGCGGCCTTCACCAGGCCCGCGAAGAGTGGGTGCGGGCGGGTCGGGCGGGAGCGGAGCTCCGGGTGCGCCTGGGTGGCGACCAGGTAGGGGTGGATCTCGCGCGGGTACTCGACGTACTCGACGAGCTTGTTGTCCGGGGAGGTGCCGGAGAAGACCAGGCCGGCCTTCTTCTCCAGCTCCGCGCGGTACGCGTTGTTCACCTCGTAGCGGTGGCGGTGGCGCTCCTCGACGTACGGCTCGTCGCCGTAGACCTCGCGGACGATCGAGCCCTCGGCGAGCTTCGCCGGGTACAGGCCCAGGCGCATCGTGCCGCCCAGGTCGCCCGCGCCCTCGACGTAGGCCAGCTGCTCCTCCATCGTGGAGACGACGGGGTGCGCGGTGGCCGGGTCGAACTCGGTGGAGTTGGCCTCGGGGATGTCGGCCAGGTTCCGGGCCGCCTCGATGACGATGCACTGGAGGCCGAGGCAGATGCCGAGCAGCGGCACCTTGTGCTCGCGGGCGTACCGGATCGCGCCGACCTTGCCGCTCACGCCGCGGTCGCCGAAGCCGCCGGGGACGAGGATCGCGTCGACGTCGCCGAGCTGCTTCTCGGCGTCGGCCGGGGTCTTGCAGTCGTCGGAGGTGACCCACTTGACCTTGACCCGGGCCTTGTTCGCGAAGCCGCCGGCCCGCATGGCCTCGGTGACCGACAGGTAGGCGTCGGGCAGGTCGATGTACTTGCCGACGAGCGCGACGGTGACCTCGTGGTCCGGGTTGTGGACGCGGTCCAGGAGGTCCTCCCAGACGGTCCAGTCCACGTCGCGGAAGGGCAGGTCGAGCTTGCGGACGACGTAGGCGTCCAGGCCCTCGGTGTGCAGCACCTTCGGGATGTCGTAGATCGACTTGGCGTCGATGGCGGCGACCACGGCGGCCTCGTCCACGTCGCACATCAGCGAGATCTTGCGCTTGATGGCGGTGGGGACGTCGCGGTCGGCGCGCAGCACGATGGCGTCGGGCTGGATGCCGATGTTGCGCAGGGCGGCGACCGAGTGCTGGGTCGGCTTGGTCTTCAGCTCGCCGGACGGGCCGATGTAGGGCAGCAGCGAGATGTGCACGACGAAGACGTTGTCGCGTCCGACCTCGTGGCGGACCTGGCGGACGGTCTCCAGGAACGGCAGGGACTCGATGTCGCCGACGGTGCCGCCGACCTCGGTGATGACCACGTCGACGTCGTCGGTCGCCATGCGGCGGATCCGGGACTTGATCTCGTTGGTGATGTGCGGGATGACCTGCACGGTGTCGCCCAGGTACTCGCCGCGCCGCTCCTTGGCGATGACCTGCGAGTAGACCTGGCCGGTGGTGACGTTGGCCGAGCCGTCGAGGTCGACGTCGAGGAAGCGCTCGTAGTGGCCGATGTCCAGGTCGGTCTCGGCGCCGTCGTTGGTGACGAACACCTCACCGTGCTGGAAGGGGTTCATGGTGCCGGGGTCGACGTTCAGGTACGGGTCGAGCTTCTGCATCGTGACCCGCAGGCCCCGCGCCTTGAGGAGCGCACCCAGGCTGGAGGCGGTCAGGCCCTTGCCGAGGGAGGAGGCGACACCCCCGGTGACGAAGATGTGCTTGGTCGTCGTGGTGTTGGGCGGCATCGCCAAGAGGGGGCTCCCGTGGTCGCGTTCTGGAGGTGCGTACCGGCTTCCCCTCCGGAAGAATCGGGGGGTGCCGTCGCTGCGGTTGCGGGGTCCTCGGCTCTCGCCGTTTCCCACCGGTCCACGGGGTACCAGGGTATCAGCGACCCGGGGAGACCGCTTCCGGCCACACGCGGCAGCCGGGTGTTCACGGACGGCGAGCGACCGGGGTCCGACCAGCCCCGGACGGGTAAAGGGGGTGTTCACCCGATTGGAGCAACGACGTTACTGGTGTGACCAACGGGTGGCGCGGAGCGCCACGTATCCTGCTCGGACATGGCCCGCCGAGCCGGCCGGCCGACGACGCCACCGCCTGTCCCTCCGGGGCCGAACGCCCGGGGACCCATCCCGGACCGAGGCTTGTCGAAGACCCCCTGATCGCTGACACACTCGGACCCCGGCCGGCACACGCGGCCGGGCATCTGGAGCAAGCGCCCCGAGGGGCGGACATGGCCGTTCGACTGGAGTGAAGCACGTGGCCGGGCGCATCGAGGATTACGCACTCATCGGAGACATGCAGACCGCTGCCCTGGTCTGCCGGGACGGCAGCGTGGACTGGCTCTGCCTGCCCCGCTTCGACTCGCACGCGATCTTCGCGGGACTCCTCGGCACCGAGGAACACGGGTTCTGGCGGGTGGCCCCCGCGGGCCCCGAGGACGCCGAGCCGGCCCCCGCCGACCGGCGCCGCTACCGGGGGGACTCGCTCATCCTGGAGTCCGAGTGGGACACCCCGCGCGGCACGGTCCGGGTGACCGATTTCATGCCCCCGCGCGACGGGGCGCCGCAGCTGGTCCGGATCGTCGAGGGCGTCTCGGGCCGGGTCCCGATGCGCTCCGCGCTGCGGATGCGGTTCAGCTACGGCCGGATCGTGCCCTGGGTGCACAAGGTCGGCGACCGCACGGTCGCGGTCGCCGGGCCCGACTCGGTGTGGCTGGACGCGGAGGCCGAGACCCACGGCGAGGACCTCACCACGTACTCCGAGTTCACCGTCTCGCCCGGCGAGCGGATCGCCCTCACGATCTCCTGGCAGCCCTCCCACAAGGACCAGCCGGCGCTGCCCGACCCCGAGGGCGCCCTGGAGGCGACCGCCGACTTCTGGCGCGACTGGGTCGACCACTGCACGTACCACGGCCCCTACCGGGAGGCCGTGGTCCGCTCCCTGATCACCCTGAAGGCGCTGACGTACGCGCCGACCGGCGGGATCGTCGCCGCCCCGACCACCTCGCTGCCCGAGGAGATCGGCGGCGTGCGGAACTGGGACTACCGCTACACCTGGCTGCGGGACGCGGCGATCACCCTCTCCTCGATGCTGCGCACCGGCTACCGCGAGGAGGCCCGCGCCTGGCGGGACTGGCTCCTGCGCGCCGTCGCGGGCGACCCGGAGAACCTCCAGATCATGTACGGCATCGCGGGCGAGCGCGAGCTGGGCGAGGCCGAGCTCGACTGGCTGCCGGGGTACGAGAACTCCGGCCCGGTCCGGGTCGGCAACGGCGCCGCCAACCAGCTCCAGCTGGACGTGTACGGCGAGGTCACCGAGGCCCTGCACCTGGCGCACATGACGGGCCTGTCCCGCAACGACTACGCCTCCCTGCTCCAGCTGAAGCTGATCGACTACCTGGAGAAGAACTGGAACCAGCCCGACGAGGGCATCTGGGAGGTCCGCGGCCCGCGCCGGCACTTCGTGCACTCCAAGGTGATGGCCTGGGTGGCCGTGGACCGCACGATCAAGCTCATCGAGTCCGGGGACGCCGACGGCCCGCTGGAGCGCTGGCGCGAGCTGCGCGACGAGATCCACCGGGACGTCTGCGAGAAGGGCTACGACAAGGAGCGGAACACCTTCACGCAGTCGTACGGCTCCAGGGAGCTGGACGCCTCGCTGCTGCTGATCCCGCAGATGGGGTTCCTGCCGCCGGACGACAAGCGGGTCATCGGCACGATCGAGGCGATCCAGCGGGAGCTGTCCACGGAGGACGGCTTCGTGCTGCGCTACCCGACGGCCGGCGAGGAGGCCGGCGTCGACGGCCTGGAGGGCGACGAGGGCGCGTTCCTGGCGTGTTCCTTCTGGCTGGCCGACGACCTGGCGATGATCGGCCGGGTCGACGAGGCCCGCACCCTCTTCGAGAAGCTGCTCGCGCTCCGCAACGACCTCGGGCTCCTCGCCGAGGAGTGGGACCCGCGGCTCCAGCGTCAGGTGGGCAACTTCCCGCAGGCCTTCAGCCACGTCCCGCTGATCGACACGGCCCTGCGCCTGACGGCGAGCGGCGCGTACGGCGGCTGAGGGGCGTGTGAGGGCGCCGCCGGGACCGCGCACGGCCCCGGCGGCGCCCGCCGGTCAGCGCAGGCGGTCGATCACCTCCCGGGCCGCGCGCTCGCCCTCGGTGGCGCCGCCCTCCATGAAGCCCTGGAAGTCGTAGCTGCAGTGCTCGCCGCCGATGTGGACGTTGCCCTGGGCGGTGCCCTCGTAGCCCGCGTACCGGTGGAGGTAGCCGACGGGCCAGCAGGAGTACGCGCCGAGGGAGTACGGGTTCTCGTGCCAGGCCGAGAGCTGGGCCCGGCCCGTGTACGCCCGGGAGGTGCCGGGGAAGAAGGCGTCGATGCCGGCCAGCCGGCGGGTGACGAGGGCGCGCACGTACGGGTCGGACTCGGTGGAGAACGGTCCGGCCGGGTCCAGGGCGCGGGCCAGGCTGCCGCCGTGGTACTGGATGAGGATGCCGCCGGTGCCGCCCTGGACCTTGGTGGTGTCCCAGGTCTGCTGTACCTCGGTGTCGGTGAAGCAGTCCCCGGCGGAGACCCCGGGCCAGGCTCCGGTGCCGCGCCAGGGGCGGGTGGCGAACTGCATGTTGAGCTTGGTGCAGTGGCCCATGCGGGCGTCCCTCAGCAGGTTCCGCATGAGCGGGTCGAAACCGGCCCGGGAGGCGTCGAGCCGTTGGAGGATCGGGAGCGGGAGGCAGAGGACCGTCCGGTCGGCGGTGACGGTCCGCGTCGAGCCGGCCTCGGTGAAGGTGAGCGTCTGCGTCCCGTCCGCGTTGGCCCGTAGCGCGTCGAGCGACCAGCCCATGCGGAGGGTGCCCGGGGCGAGGGCCCCTGCGATGGCGTTCGGGAGCCGGTCGTTGCCGCCGACGACGTGGTACCGCTCGTTGGACAGGCCCCAGACGTTGAAGTTGCCCGGATTGGTCTGGTAGCCCATGAGCAGGACCAGGGCGAGCGCGGACTGCTCGGTGGTGTCGGCGCCGTACTCGACGTTGTAGGCGACGTCGATGAAGCGGCCGAGCGGTGCGGAGTGCCCCCCGGGGACGCGGGTCTCGATCCACTCGTACAGCGACATGTCGTCGAGCGCGGTCCCGGCGGGTGTGGTCCGGTTCCAGCGCACCTCCCCCGCCTCGGAGAGGTCGCGGCGCAGCGACTGGTACACGGCGTTGAAGTCCTCGTCCGCCTGGTGGCGCGGGTAGTACGCGCCGCCGAACCAGAGGACCTCCTCGGCCCCGTTGGGCCCGCCGCCCAGGAAGTCCTCGGTGACGAGGCCGAAGCGGCGGCAGAGTTCGAGGATCTTCTTGTGGCTGGTGTCGATCAGCTCGCCGCCGATCTCCGAGGTCTGTCCGTACGCCCAGTGGGCGCGCTGGGTCCACATGCGGCCGCCGACCCGGGAGGGGTTGGCCTCGTAGAGGACGGGGTTCAGGCCGGCGTCCTGGAGGGTGAGGGCGGCGGTGAGGCCGGAGATCCCGGCGCCGACGACGGCGATCCTGGCGTCGCTCCTGACGGGCGGGTCGGGGATGGCGGCGACGGCCGGTGCCGTCGTCCCGGCGGCGACGGCGACGCCGGCCGCGGCGGCCGCCTTGAGGAGCGAGCGGCGCCCGGGGGCGTCGGCCCGCAGGCCCCTGAGGTCGTCGACGGGGAGGCGGAGCCGGCGCGCGGCGGCGTGCTCGGCGGCGAGGTGCTTCAGGAGGTGCATCGGGTTGGTGCGTGCCATGGGGCGCTCCTGGAGGAAGGGGGATTCAGCTCTGGGGTACGGGGGCGGGTGCGGGTGCTGCGGTTTCCGTGCCGTTCGCGTCGCGCTCGGTGGCGTCCTCCAGGACGATCCGGCCGATGATCTCGTACCGTTCGGGCCGCCTGGCCTTGAGGTGGAGACCGAGGCCGAGGCCGCCGAAGAAGACCAGGGCGACGATCCAGGGGATGGCCTCGAAGAAGAGGGAGTCGGCGGCGAGTCCGGCCGCGGTCTCCATGTTCATGATCAGCAGCACCACCACGGCGATCATGCCGACGCCGCCGAGGAGCGGGGCGGTGAAGGTCCTGAACCAGTGCCGGTCCTCGGGGTGGTTCTTGCGGAAGTAGCCGATGACCGCGAAGGAGCAGAGGGTCTGGACGATGAGGATCGCCATCGTGCCGAGGATCGCGAGCAGCGTGTAGAGGTGGATGTACGGGTCCTGGCCGGTGAGCCAGAAGGCGGCGACGAGGCCGACGGCGATCGCGCTCTGCGCGAAGGAGGCGACGTACGGCGAGCCGTGCCGGGCGTGGGTGCGGCCGAGCGCCGGGTGGAGGAAGCCCTCGCGGCCGATGGCGTACAGGTAGCGGGAGGCGCACTGGTGGAAGGCCATGCCGCAGGCGAAGGAGCCGGTGAGCAGGAGCCACTGGAAGGCGTCGACGGCCCAGGCCCCGATGAAGGACCGGGTGGGCGCGAAGAACAGGTCGAGGGGCGAGGAGGAGGCGGACAGCTCCACCGATCCGGCGAGGCCGTTGCCCGCGATCGTCATCCACGAGACGTAGATGTAGAAGAAGCCGACGCCGACGACGGAGATCAGGGTGGCCCGGGGGATGACCCGCTTGGGGTCGCGGGACTCCTCCCCGTACATCGCGGTGGACTCGAAGCCGACCCACGACCAGAAGGCGAAGAAGAGGCCGAGCCCGGCGGAGGCCCCGGTGAAGGCGTTCTTCGGGTTGACCGGCTCGACCGGTATGCCGTCCGGGCCGCCGCCGGAGATCAGGACGGCGGTGGCGACGGCGAAGAGGACCGCGATCTCGGCGACGAGCATCACGCCGAGCGCCTTGGCCGTCAGGTTGATGTCGAAGTACGACAGGACGGCCGTGACGGCCAGCATGGCCGCCGCGTAGAGGACCCACGGCAGGTCGACGCCGAGCTGGTCGGCGACGGTCGTCCTGGCGAAGTAGGAGAAGACGCCGACGATCGAGGCCTCGAAGACGACGTACGCGAGGACGGCGAGCATGCCCGAGGCCATGCCGGCGATCCGGCCGAGGCCGTGGGAGATGTAGCCGTAGAAGGCTCCGGCGGCGGTGATCCGCTTGGCCATGGCGACGTAGCCGACCGAGAAGACGGTCAGGACGACGGTCGCGAAGAGGTATCCGGCGGGCGCGCCGGTGCCGTTGCCGAAGCCGACGGCGATGGGGAGGTTCCCGGTCATCGCCGTGATCGGGGCGGCGGTGGCGACGGCCATGAAGACGACGCCGACCAGACCGACCGAATCGGCCTTGAGCCGATGGACCTCTGGGGTGGGGTTCTCTGCCATGGCGCGAGAGCATCCTCGGACGTGATGCAGGCCACAATCGACAGGCGGTCGCGCAATTCCCGCCACGACACGACGAGTTGTCGCCCCGTTGGACGAAGTGTCCGGCGCCGTGACAGTGCGGTGATGTCGCGGAAACAGGGCCGCGGGGTAGCGTCCGGGGCCATGGACAACCAGGGCGGTATCACCGTGCAGCGGGCCCTCGAACTCCCCGGCCTGCGCGGCGGGCTCCCGGAGGTCGTCGCCGGCGCGGACCGGCTGCACCGGACGGTGCGCTGGGTGCACGCGGGCGAGGTGCCGAACATCGCCTCGCTGCTCAAGGGCGGCGAACTGCTCCTCACCACGGGCCTCGGGCTGGGGACCCGGCCGGCCGAGCAGCGGGCGTTCGTGCGGCGGCTCGCCGACCGGGGCATCGCGGCGCTCGTGGTGGAGCTGGGGCCGCGCTTCGCCCGCCTCCCGGCGACCATAGTGGAGACCGCGCGGGCGGCGGGGCTGCCGCTGGTGCAGCTGCACCGCGAGGTGCCGTTCGTGACGGTGACGGAGGAGATCCACACCGAGATCGTCAACGGCCACTACGCCCTCCAGCGGCGGGCCGAGGAGGTCCACCGGCAGTGCACGGAGGCCCTGCTCGGCGGCGGCGGGGTGCCGCAGGTGCTGCGGATCCTCTCCGACTTCGCCGCCAACCCGGTCTTCCTGGAGACCCCCGACGGACAGCTCCTCTACGCGGCGGGCACCGAGTCCGCGCCCGCCGACCCGCTCCAGGTGTGGGACGGGCTGCGCGGCGGCCGGGCGGCCCGCGAGTCCGGGCCGCCCACCGGCACGGTCCTGGTGGACGTGCCCGGCGGCGGACCCGGTACGGGCTCGGTGCGGGCCCGGCTCGTGCTCCTGGCGGTCTCCGGCGCCCTCTCCCCCGTCCACCGGATGGCGGCCGAGCGGGCGGCCGGGCTCCTCGCGGTCGTCCTCATGCAGGCGCGGCAGGAGGAGGAGCTGGCCGCGCGCGGCCGGGGCGACTTCCTGACGGACCTGGCGGAGGGCCGGATCACGGCCGAGGACGCCCCGGCCCAGGCCCGGGTGCTCGGCTTCAAACCGGGGGACGGCCCGCTCCTGCCGGTGGTGATGCGGCTGGCCCCGGAGCTCTCCCCGTCGGGGAACTGGGCGCTGTTCGCCCGGGCGGTCCTGGAGGAGCTGTCCTCCGTCGGCGTGCCCGTCCTGCTCGGCGTCCGCCCGGTCGAGGGCCGGGTGCCGCTCCTGCTCGGCCTGCGTTCGGAGACCGAGCGGACGGCGGTCGCGGACCGGGTCGCGGCGGCCCTGCGCGCGGGCGTGGAGCGGGCCGGTCTGGAGCGCGCGGGCACGCATCCGCCGGTGATCGTGGTGGGCGTCGCGGGCGGCTGGGCGGCGGCCTCGGCGGGCCTGCGGCACGCGGCGGAGACGGCGACGGCGGCACAGGGCCTGTCGGACCTGCCCTGGTACGACGCGCGGCGCCTCGACATCGACCTGCTCCTGTGGCGGCTGCACTTCCACGGGGACACGGTGCTCGCGGCCTTCGTGGACCGCGCGATCGGGCCCCTCCAGGAGCACGACCGCACCTCCCGGCCGCCGCTGCTGCCCACCCTGGAGACGTATCTGGCGCACGCGGGCCGCAAGGCGGAGACGGCCCGCGAGCTGCACCTCAACCGCCAGACCCTCTACAACCGCCTGGCCCGCGTCTCGGAGCTCCTGGGCACGGACCTGGACGATCCCCAGACGGTCCTGGCCCTGTCGCTCGCCCTCAGGGCCCGCCGCCACACGCCGTAGCCCGTCCTCCTCAGCGCCCCACCAGCTCGTCGTACACGCTGAGGACGTGCGCCACCGTGTCGTCCTCGGTCGGCCACGTGCCCGCCTGGACCCGGCCGGCGGCCGCCAGGTCCATCCGCCGGTCGGCGTCCTCCAGGAGGTCCCGGACCGCCGCCGCGAGGGCCGCGGAGTCGCCGTACGGCACCAGTTCCGCGGCGTCCCCGACGAGTTCCGGCACTCCGCCGACCGCCGTCGCGACGAGCGGCACGCCGAGCCGGAGCGCCTCCTGGGCGAGCGGGGAGCGGGCCTCCCAGCGGGACGGGAGGACCGCGACGTCCGCCGCCGCGAGCAGTTCGGCGACGTCCTCGCGGCTCCCGATCAGCCGGACCGGCAGGTCCTCCTCGGTGATCCGCCGCTGGAGGAAGGCCCGTTCGCGGCCCTCCCCGGCGATCACGAGGAGCGGCTGCGGGTCGAGGTCCCGCCACCGCCGGGCCGCGTCGAGCAGGGTCCGGTACCCCCGGCCGCGTTCGAGCGCGCCGACGGCCATGAGCAGCGGGCGGTCGACGGCGCCGAGTTCGGCGCGCGCCTTGCCGTCGTGGAGGCAGACCGGTCCGCGCGCGGCGGGCAGGGTGACGGGGGCGAGCCGGGCGTCGCGGGCGCCGCGCCGCCGGGCCCGGTCGACCAGTTCGGAGGAGGTGGCGAGGACGACGCTCGCGGCCCGCACGGTCCGCCGTTCGAGGAGCCGGAGGACCCCGCCCCGCGCGCCCTCCGCGTGGCCGCGGGTGTGCCAGGTCGTCACGAGCGGGACCGGCGCCCCGCCGGACAGGGCGAGCGCGGCCCGCACGGAGGCCTGGAGGCCGTGCGCGTGGACCACGTCCGCGCCGATGCAGGTGTTGCGCAGGGCGGTGACGGCGGCGGGGTCGCCGAGGCGCGGCAGGGGCACGAAGTGCGCGCCGGCGGCGGGGTAGTCGTGGACGCGGCCGAGTTCGGGAGGGGCGCACACGGTCACCCGCACGCCCCTCGCCACGAGCCCCGAGGCGAGTGATCGGACGTGAGCGCTGCCGCCCGCGCTGCCGCCGCCCAGCACTTGGACCGTACGGAGCTGTGTCACGCGCCCAAGGATGCCAGTCCGGGCCCGCGACCGTACGCACGTTCCGGCACCGAAATGGAGTCGTTCCCTTGCGCGGAGGGCGCCCGACACCGGGGCTCAGCCCACGGGTTCACTCACACGGGTGAGCGCGCGAGGAGGCCGCGCGCCCCCCGGACGGCGGCGGCGACGAGCGCGACCGCGTGCGCGGCGAGCCCGAGCCGCCCGGTCCCGGCCACGATCGCCCCGCCGACGGCGGCCCCGAGCGCGTGCGCGCCCGTGTCGCCGAGCATGGTCGACTCCCCGAGGTCGTCCGCGAGGACCGCGGCGACGGCTCCCATCGGGGCGGCGGCGGTCGAGCCGCGGAGCAGCCCGGGGGCGGCGAGCGCGAACACGGCCAGACCGGCGCGCCCCGGCCGCACGTCCACGAGGTTCACCAGATGGGCGCTGCCCGCGACGACGATCCCGGCGAGGACCTTGTCCACGGGCCGCTCCTTGAGCAGCGCCCCGGCCACGAGCGAGGCGGCCCCGATCCCGAGGAGCTTGACGGTCCCGCCGGTCACCTCGCCGTCCCGCAGCGCCGCCAAGTGCGCCCGGAGACCGCGCCGGTGATCTCCCCTCACGTCGTCGTACGCCCCGCACGCCCCGGCCGCGAGCACGGCGAACGCGACGGGCGCGCTGCCGCTCCCGGCCGCCGTCCCGAGGACGACCGCCGGCCCGGCGTACAGGTCGACCTGCCGTCCCGCGTGGTTCGTCCGCGTCCACCGCGCGTCGCGCGGAAGCCCGCGCAGCCCCTCGTACACCGCCCGGGCCGTCCCGGCGGCCACGGCGAAGGAGACGACGCGCCTCACCCGTACGGTCCGCTCGGCACACTCGCCCCGCACGACCCACGCAACCCGCTCACCCGTCCGCCCGCGCCGCCGCGAGGAGTTCCTCCGCGTGGGCCCGGGCCGTCTCGGAGTCCTCCTGGCCGGCGAGCATCCGGGACAGTTCGCGGACCCGCTCCTCGCCCTCCAGGACGGTGACGCCGGAGCGGGTGACCGAGCCGTCGTTGGTCTTCTCCACGAGGAGCTGGCGGTCGGCGAAGGCCGCGACCTGCGGGAGGTGGGTGACGACGACGACCTGCGCGGTCCTGGCGAGCTTGGCGAGACGGCGGCCGATCTCGACGGCCGCCTTGCCGCCGACGCCCGCGTCGACCTCGTCGAAGAGGTACGTGGGCACCGGGTCGACCCCGGCGAAGACGACCTCGACGGCCAGCATCACCCGGGACAGCTCACCGCCCGACGCGCCCTTGGCGATCGGCCGCGGCGGCGCGCCGGGGTGCGGGGCGAGCAGCAGCTCGACCTCGTCGGCCCCGGACGGCCCGTACGCGACCCGCCGGCCGCCGACCTCGACGCCCTCGGGGTCCTCGGTCTGCGAGAGGGAGAAGGACACGCGCGCGTGCGGCATGGCGAGCGAGGCGAGTTCGGCGGTGACGGCGGCGGCGAACCGGTCCGCCGCCTCCGTGCGCGCGTCGGTGAGCCGCTGCGCGAGCGCCGACAGCTCGTCGCGCAGCCGGTCCCGCTCGGCGGTCAGCTCCTCGATCCGGTCGTCGTCGTTGTCCAGCTCGCCGAGCCGGGCCGCGCTCTCCTCCGCCCAGGCCAGGACCGCGCCGGTGCCCTCCCCGTCCCCGTACTTCCGGACGAGCTGGGTGAGGGCCGCGCGCCGCTCCTCGACGGCGGCGAGCCGCAGCGGATCGGCGTCCAGGTCGTCGGCGTACCCGGCCAGCTCGGTGGCCACGTCGGCGAGCAGGATGGAGATCTCGTCCATCCGGTCGGCGAGCGCGGCGAGCGCCGGGTCGTGCGACCGCACGGCCTCCAGGGCCCGGCCCGCGCCCGCGACGAGCGTGGTCGCGTCGACGGACTCGGGGTCCTCGGGCGAGCCGGCGAGCGCGCCGTGGGCGAGCGCGGCGGCGGAGGCGAGGGCCTCGGCGTGCCCGAGCCGCTCGGCCTCCGCGGCCAGTTCGGCGTCCTCGCCGGGCAGCGGGGCGACGGCCTCGACCTCGTCGAGTCCGAAGCGCAGCAGATCGGCCTCCTGGGCGCGTTCCCTGGCCCGGGTGGTGATCTCGTCCAGCTCGGCGGTGACGGCCCGCAGCCGCCGGTACGCCCCGCCGTAGGCGGCGAGCGGCACCGAGACGGCCTCGCCCGCGTACCGGTCGAGCGCGCCGCGCTGCCGGGCGGGCTTGAGCAGCCCCTGCTGGTCGGTCTGGCCGTGGACGGCGACGAGTTCGTCGGCGAGCTCGGCGAGCAGCCCGACGGGCACGGAGCGCCCGCCGAGGTGGGCCCGGGAGCGCCCCTCGGCCGAGACCGTACGGCTGACGAGGAGGACCCCCTCGTCCAGCTCGGCCCCGGCCTCCTCGGCGCGCACGGCTGCGGGCGCGCCCGGGGGCACGCTGATCCGTCCCTCGACCACGGCCGAGGCCGCGCCGATCCGTACGAGCGCCGGGTCGGCCCGTCCGCCGAGCAGCAGCCCCAGACTGGTCACGACCATGGTCTTGCCCGCGCCGGTCTCACCGGTCACCGCGGTGAAGCCGGGCGACAACTCGACCACAGCGTCGTCGATGACCCCGAGCGACCGTATCCGCATCTCCTCCAGCACGCCCCAGACCTTACGAGGTTTCCCTGGTCCGATGCGACATCGCCCCGGCCGTAACCCTCCGGCGCGCCGATCGTTCCGGCACCCGGCGGAGGCGGGGCCGGTCAGCGCGGGGCGCCCCGCCAGCCCGACACCGGAAGGGCGAACTTGGCGACGAGCCGGTCCGTGAAGGAGGCGTGGTGCAGCCGGGCGAGCCGGACCGGGACGGCGCCCCGCCGGACCTCGACCCGCGCGCCCGCCGGGAGCTCCACCGTCCGCCGCCCGTCGCACCACAGCACCCCGTCGGGGGTGTGCGGCTCGACCTCGACCGCGAGGATCGACTCGGGGGTGGTCACCAGCGGCTTGGCGAAGAGGGCGTGGGCCCCGATCGGGACCATGAGCAGCGCCTCGACCTCGGGCCAGACGACCGGCCCGCCCGCCGAGAAGGCGTACGCGGTGGAGCCGGTCGGTGTCGCGCAGATCACCCCGTCGCAGCCGAAGCCGGTCACCGGCCGCCCGTCGATCGCGAGCACGACCTCCAGCATCCGCTCCGGGGACACCTTCTGCACGGCCGCCTCGTTGAGCGCCCAGTCGCGGTGCAGGACGTCGCCGTTCTGGTAGACGGTGACGTCGAGGGTCATCCGCTCCTCGACCTCGTACGCCCGGGTGACGACCCGGTCGACGACCCGGTCGAGGTCGTCGCGCTCGGCCTCCGCGAGGAAGCCGACCCGCCCCAGGTTGACGCCGAGCATCGGCACCCCGGAGGCGCGGGAGAACTCGGCGCCGCGCAGCAGGGTGCCGTCGCCGCCGAGGACGACGAGGAGTTCGCAGTCGTCGATCGCCTCGGAGCAGGCCTCGGGGACCTTCTCGACGGAGGACGGCAGCGGCAGGTCCGCCGCCTCGGCCTCCAGGACGCGGACGCCGAGCCCGGCGCGCAGCAGCCCCAGGACGACCAGTTCGGCGCTGCGCACGGCGGCCGGCCGGCCGGTGTGCGCGAGCAGGAAGACGGTGCGTGGTGCGGTCTCTGGTGGTGCTGCCGTTGAGCTCAACGAGGTCCCTCCGCCACGGCGCGGTCGACGTCCGCCGGATCCAGCGCGGGCGCCCCTGCCCGCAGCCACAGAAAGTACTCGACGTTCCCCGAGGGGCCGGGCAGCGGGCTGGCGGTGACGCCGAGGACGCCGAGCCCCAGCTCGCCGGCCCGCCGGGCCACGTTCTTCACGGCGTCGGCCCGGAGTTCGGCGGACCGGACGACTCCGCCCGTGCCGAGCCGCTCCTTGCCCACCTCGAACTGCGGTTTGACCATCAGGACGAGGTCGGCGTCCGGCGCCGTGCAGGACGCCAGGGCAGGCAGGACGAGGCCGAGCGGGATGAAGGACAGGTCCCCGACGACGAGGTCGACGGGCACGCCGTCGATCACGTCCAATGTCAACTCGCGTACGTTCGTGCGGTCCTTCACGGTGACCCGCTCGTCGCTCTGCAGCGACCAGGCGAGCTGCCCGTAGCCGACGTCGACGGCGACGACGTGGGCCGCGCCCGCGCGCAGCAGGACGTCCGTGAAGCCGCCGGTGGAGGCCCCGGCGTCGAGCGCGCGCCGCCCCTCGACCACGAGCCCCAGGGGCACGAAGGCCTCGAAGGCGCCGGCGAGCTTGTGGCCGCCGCGCGAGACGTAGTCGGGGTCGGAGTCGTCCTGGACGACGACGATGGCCGCGGCGGTCTCGACCTGGGTGGCGGGCTTGGTGGCGACGTTCTTGCCGACGGTCACCCGGCCCGCGGCGATCAGCTGGCTCGCGTGCTCCCGCGAGCGCGCGAGCTTGCGCCGGACCAGCTCGGCGTCGAGACGGCGGCGTGCCACTCCTGCCACGTTCTGTTCAGCTCCTGTTGTCGTGCGGACGGGGGGCGGGGTGTGCGTCGAGCGAGGTCAGCTCGTCGCGCAGGCCCCGGTGTACATCCTCGTACACCTCCGGGTGCCCGTCCGCCGGGAGGGCGTCGACCTCGGCGAGACGCGCGAGGCGGGCGTCGACGGCGGGGTGGCCGGTGAGCTCCCGGGCGACCCCGAGGGGCGCGGGCGCGGCGGGCTCGTCGGGCACCCCGCCGGGCGTTCCCCCGGTCTCCCCGGACACTCCGTCGGCATGGTCGTCCAGCACCGGTTCCACAGCTGGTTCCGTTGATTCCGTCGCCGGTTCCCCAGCCGGTCCCGGCATCGCGTCGCTCATGCCCCGACGCTACCGCGAAGCCCTGGGGTACCGTCGACGGCGATGGCGACGATCACGGAGTGCCGCGGCGCACTGGACAGACTTTCCGACAACCTCGCGCGGGCGGAGGGCGACGTGCGCGGCGCCGCCGCGCTCGACCGCACCCTGAGCTGCCACGTCACCGACCTGGACACCACCTTCACGGGCCGCCTCGCGGACGGCCGGATCCGGGTGGACTCCACGGTGGAGGGCCCGCCGCCGGCCAAGGCGCAGATCCGGCTCGCGATGACCGGTGACGACCTGGTGGCGATGGTGGACGGGCGGCTGCACTTCGCGAAGGCCTGGGCCTCGGGCCGGGTCAGGCTGGAGGCCGGCTTCCGCGACCTCCTGCGGCTCCGCTCGCTTCTGTAGCGCCCCTCCCCCGCCCCGGCGTCACTTCCGCAGCGCGGGCTCCGCCGTCGCGACGGCGCGCGCCTTCCGCCCGGCGGGCACGACCAGCGGCGTCCCCGTCTCCGGATCCTCGATGACCTGGCAGCGGAGTCCGAAGACCCGCTCGACCAGCTCGGCGGTCACGACCTCGGACGGCGGCCCCTCGGCGACCACCTCGCCGGCGCGGACGGCGATGAGGTGGGTCGCGTACCGGGCCGCGTGGTTGAGGTCGTGCAGGACGGCGACGAGCGTGCGCCCCTGCGTCTCGTGCAGCTCGGCGCACAGGTCGAGGACGTCGATCTGATGCTGGATGTCGAGGTACGTCGTCGGCTCGTCGAGCAGGAGCAGCGGGGTCTGCTGGGCGAGTGCCATGGCGATCCAGACGCGCTGGCGCTGGCCGCCGGAGAGCTCGTCCACGTACCGGTCGGCCAGCTCGGCGACGCCGGTCGCCTCCATCGACTCCCGGGTGATCCGCTCGTCCTCCGGGGACCACTGGCGCAGCAGCCCTTGGTGCGGATAGCGGCCGCGGGCGACGAGGTCGGAGACGGTGATGCCGTCGGGGGCCAGGGAGGTCTGGGGCAGCAGCCCGAGGGTCTTGGCGACCTTCTTGGCGGGCAGGGAGTGGATCGACTGCCCGTCGAGCAGGACGCGTCCCCGGGTGGGCTTCAGCATCCGGGAGAGGGCGCGCAGCAGCGTGGACTTGCCGCAGGCGTTCGGCCCGACGATGACGGTGAAGGAGTTGTCGGGGATCTCGACGGACAGGTCACGGGCGATGACCCGCTGCTCGTACGCCAGGGTGACCGCTTCCGTGCTCAGGCGCTGCCTCCGCCGACCGTCCGTACCCGCCATACCCGCGACTCCCGTCGTCCTCGTCCGTGACCGTGGCGGACGCTGACGACCACGACCCAAGCGGAGTTAGGTTAGCCTACCCAACTCCTTGAGCCGCCTCACGGCCGCCCGCCCCGGCCCTCCGACCAGGCCCCTCCGACCGGACCCCAAGCCACCGCCCGCCCTGCCTTCTCCCTCCCTGCCCCCGCTTACAGCCCCAGCCGCGTGATCGCCTTCTCGGCGTCCAAGGCGCCCGCCCCGGCCCCCGCCGCCGACCACGCGGCCCCGCACAGGGCCCGTACGCCGTCCACGGGATCGGTCTCCCCGGCCGAAGTCGCCTCGACCGTCAGCGCGCCCCCGTCCACCGAGGCCCGCCAAGCCCCGCACACGAACCCGCCGTCCCCGTCGGCGACCACCTCCGGCTGGCCCGTGAGCAGCCCCCGCAGATCGGCCGCCACGTACGTCGGCCGGTGCTCGGGCACGGCCGCGAGGAGCTGCGCCACGTCCGTCACCCCGGTCAGGACGAGCAGCGAGTCCACGCCGCCGTTGAACGCGCCCTCGATGTCCGTGTCGAGCCGGTCCCCGACGACCAGGGGCCGCTCCGCCCCGGTCCGCAGCACCGTCTCCCGGTGCATCGGCGGCAGCGGCTTGCCCGCCGCCTTCGGCTCGAAGCGCCCGCCGGTGGCGATCCGCACGACCTCCACGGCCGCCCCGTTCCCGGGCCCGATCCCGCGCGCGCCGGGGATCGTCAGGTCCGTGTTGGAGGCGTACCACGGCACGCCCCGCCCCACCGCGTACGCGGCCTCCGCGAACCGCTTCCACGGCAGCTCGGGGCCGCCGTACCCCTGCACGACCGCCGCCGGGTCGTCGTCCGCCGACTCCACCGGCACCAGGCCCCGCTCGCGCAGCGCCACCGCGAGCCCCTCGCCGCCGATGAGCAGCACCCGGGACCCGGCCGGCACCTCGTCCGCGATCAGCCGCGCGACGGCCTGCGCCGAGGTGACCACGTCCCCGGCCTCCGCCGGCACCCCGAGCTCCGTGAGGTGCTCCGCGACCGCCTCCGGCGTCCGCAGCGCGTTGTTGGTGACGTACGCGAGACGCATCCCGGCGTCCCGGGCCGTCCCGAGGGACTCGACGGCGTACGGAACGGCCAGGCCGCCCGCGTACACGACCCCGTCCAGATCGAGGAGGGCCGTGTCGTACGCCCCGCTCAGCGGCTCCGCGCTGCTCCCCGGCCTCGTCCTGCCGCCGCCCTGCCGTCCCTCGCCGCCGTGCACCGTCACGCTCGCTCCTCGCCTCACCGGTTGTGATCCCCCCGCTACCCCGATCATCGCTCATGCCCCGGCGCACATACGATGTCGAGATGAACACCTCAGGTCACGCGGCCGCCGACGTCCGCGACGACAGCGCGGGGCTGCGCCTGTCCCCGTTCCGCGGGCTGCGGTACGTCCCCGAGCGGGTCGGCAGCCTCGCCGCCGTGACGTCCCCTCCCTACGACGTCGTCGTCCGACCTGACGGGCTGCTCCACCTGGAGTCGGCGGACCCGCACAACATCGTCCGGCTGATCCTCCCCCAGGCGATCACCGCCGGCACCCGCCACCGCAAGGCCGCCGTCACCCTCGACCGCTGGCTCGCGGACGGCGTCCTCGCGCCCGATCCGGTGCCCGCGCTCTACGTGTACGAGCAGCGGGGCGACGGGATACTCCAGCGCGGGATCATCGGTGCCCTGGAGCTCTCCGCCCCCGAGGCGGGCGTCGTCCTCCCGCACGAGGACGTGATGCCGCACGTGGTCGAGGACCGCGCCGCCCTGATGCGGACGACCGCGGCCAACCTCGAACCCCTGCTCCTCACCTACGTCGGCGAGGAGGACGGCGGCGCGGACGCGGTGATCGAGCGGACCGTGGAACGTGAACCGCTCTTCTCCACCACCACCGAGGACGGCTTCTGCCACCGCCTGTGGGCGGTGACCGACCCGGCCGAGCAGGCCGCCGTCGCCGCGGACCTCGGCCGCCACCAGGCCCTCATCGCCGACGGTCACCACCGCTGGGCGACGTACCTGCGCCTGCGCGAGGAGCACCTCGCGCCGGGCCCCTGGAACCGCGGCCTGGTCCTCCTGGTCGACACCGCCCGCTATCCCCTGCGGGTCCGCGCCATCCACCGCCTCCTCAACCGCCTCCCGGTCGCCGACGCCCTCGCGGCCGTCGAGGGCTCCTTCCGGGTGCGCCGCCTCGACGGCCCCCTGCCGGCGGCGCTGGAGGCCCTCGCGGCCGCCACGGCCGACGGCACCGCCTTCCTCCTCACGGGCGACGGCGCCTTCCACCTCCTGGACCGCCCGGACCCGGCCCTCCTGGACCGCACGGTCCGCGCGGACCGTCCCGAGGCCTGGCGCACGCTGGACGCGACCGTCCTGCACTCCGCCCTCCTGGAGCACGTCTGGCACGTCCCGGACGCCCCCGAGGACATCGCCTACATCCACGACACCGAGGCGGCCGTGGCCCAGGCGGAGCGCCGCGGCGGTACGGCGGTCCTCATGCACCCGGTACGGGAGGAGGTCGTCCGGGACCTGGCCCGCCAAGGCGTCACGATGCCCCGCAAGTCGACCTCCTTCGGCCCGAAACCGGCGACGGGCCTGGTCCTGAGAAGCCTCGCGCTGGACTGAGGAACACCGGAGACGAAGAAGGGCGGCACCCGCGGGTGCCGCCCTTCCCACTCACCGGTCCCGGCCCGGATCAGCCCTTGTCGCCGTCACGGTCGTCGTCGTCACGGTCGTCGCCGTCGAGCTCGACGTCATCGACGACAACGCCGCCGGTCTCCTCCACGGAGTCCTCCTCGGAGCTCTCCTCCGAGTCGTCGAACGCGTCGACGAACTCGACGCCGTCCAGCTCGGCGAGCCGGTCGGAGGCGTCCGTGGCGCCGTCCTTGTCGGCCTCCAGCGCCTTGCCGAACCACTCGCGGGCCTCCTGCTCGCGGTCGGCGGCGAGGAGCGCGTCGGCGTACGCGTACCGCAGGCGCGCGGTCCACGGGTGAACGGCGCCCGAGGCGAGCTCGGGGCTCTGCAGCGTCACGATGGCCGCGTCGATCTGGCCCATGTCCCGGCGGGCGCCGGCGGCCACGAGCCGCATCTCGACCTGCCCGGCCTTGTCCAGCTTCTGCACCTCGGGCTCACCGGCCATCGCCAGCGCCCGCTCGGGCCGGCCGAGGCCGCGCTCGCAGTCGGCCATGACGGGCCACAGTTCGACGCCACCGCTCATCCGCCGCGCGGCCCGGAACTCGGACAGCGCCTCGGAGTACTTCTGCGTGGCGTACGCGGCGAAGCCGGCGGCCTCGCGGACGGCGGCGACGCGGGACGCGAGCCGCAGGGCGACCCTGGAGTAGCCGTACGCCTTCTCCGGGTCCTCGTCGATCAGCTGGGCGACCATGACGAGGTTGCGCGAGACCTCCTCGGCGAGCCCCTTGGGCAGGCTCATCAGCTCCTGGCGCACGTCCGGGTCGATCTCCTCACCGGTGACCTCCGGCGGGATCGGCAGCCGCTTGACGGGCGCGCGGTCACCACGGTCCCGGTCATGGTCCCGACCGCCCCGGTCGTCACGGCGCCCGTACCCACCACGGCTGTCGCCGCCCCGGTCGTCCCGCCGGAAGCCACCGCCCCGGCTGTCACCACCACGGTCGTCCCGACGGAACCCGCCGCCGCCCCGATTGTCATCGCGCCGGAAGCCACCGCCACGGTTGTCACCACCACGGTCGTCCCGACGGAACCCACCGCCACCACGGTTGTCGTCCCGACGCTCATCACGCTGGTACGAGGGACGCTCGTCGCGACGGAACGACGGACGCTCGTCACGCCGGTCATCGCGACGGAATCCGCCGCCGCCCCGGTTGTCGTCACGCCGGTCGTCACGCTGGTACGAAGGCCGGTCATCGCGACGGAACGACGGACGCTCATCACGCCGCTCGTCGCGACGGAACCCACCGCCACCGCCCCGATTGTCACCACCACGGTCATCGCGCCGGAAGCCACCACCGCCGCGGTTGTCGCCACCACGGTCGTCCCGACGGAACCCACCGCCGCGGTTGTCGTCCCGACGCTCGTCGCGACGGAACGACGGACGCTCGTCACGCCGGTCATCGCGACGGAATCCGCCGCCGCCCCGGTTGTCGTCACGCCGGTCGTCACGCTGGTACGAAGGCCGGTCGTCCCGACGGAACGAGGGCCGCTCATCACGGCGGTCGTCACGCCTGTCGTCGCGACGGAAACCACCGCCACCGCCCCGATTGTCACCACCACGGTCATCGCGACGGAACCCACCACCGCGGTTGTCACCACCACGGTCATCGCGACGGAACCCACCACCGCGGTTGTCACCACCACGGTCGTCCCGACGGAACCCACCGCCGCGGTTGTCGTCCCGACGCTCGTCACGCTGGTACGAAGGCCGGTCATCGCGACGGAACGACGGACGCTCATCACGCCGCTCGTCGCGACGGAACCCGCCACCGCCCCGGCTGTCGTCCCGCCGGAACGACGGGCGGTCGTCACGCCGGTCGTCCCGACGGTCATCACGGCGGAAGCCACCGCCACGGTTGTCGCCGCCACGGTTGTCACCACCGCGGCTGTCACGGCCACGGTCGTCACGGCGGTCATCGCGACGGAATCCGCCGCCGCCCCGGTTGTCACCACCGCGATTGTCGCCGCCACGGTCGTCCCGGCGCGGTCCACGGAAGCCGCCCCGGTCGCCACCAGCACCGTCCCTGCGACGCGGCTCGCGCTCCGGACGGTCGTCGGGAGAGTTGGTGGGCATGGTCGTAACTCCTGTCTTCGGGTACTGCGGTCATTCTCGCGCAGCCGGCACTCCGCCGCGCAGTGGAGAAAAATCAGGGAAAAACAAAAGAACCCCTGGTCCCAGCGTGAACGCTGGGACCAGGGGTCCTGAAGAATTGTTCGGCGGTGTCCTACTCTCCCACAGGGTCCCCCCTGCAGTACCATCGGCGCTGAAAGGCTTAGCTTCCGGGTTCGGAATGTAACCGGGCG